>DATNFJ010000125.1:0-12467 GCA_035606455.1 Sphingomicrobium sp. | reverse complement strand
ACCGGTCACCGGCCGGCATTCGAACCCGCCAACCTGCTGGAAATAGGTGAACTGCGTAACCTCCATGCCGTCGCACCACACTTCCCAGCCGAGGCCCCAGGCGCCGAGCGTCGGGCTTTCCCAATCGTCCTCGACGAAGCGAATGTCGTGCTCGAGCGGGTCGATGCCGATCTCGGCGAGGCTTCCGAGATAGAGGTCCTGGAGATTGTCGGGGCTGGGCTTCAGCACCACCTGGTACTGGTAATAATGGCCGAGCCGGTTGGGGTTCTCGCCGTAGCGGCCGTCGGCCGGGCGACGGCACGGCTGGACATAGGCGGCCTTCCACGGGTCGGGCCCGAGCGAGCGCAGCACCGTCGCGGGGTGGAAAGTGCCCGCCCCCATCTCCATGTCGTAGGGCTGGAGGATGACGCACCCCTGCGCGCCCCAGTAGCGATGGAGCGTGAGGATCAGGTCCTGGAAGCTCAGGCTCAAGTGCAACTGCCCCGTGCGTTCATCCCGCCGCGCTTTGGCTGATGGTGATTGAGGGGGCAAGTGGACGTTCAGCTTGCGGCAGCTAGGCCGCCGTGCGAACGCCTCATCGAAAGGCTTTTTAATCGATGCTGAAATATCTCTTCAGGCGTGCTTTCGCCGCGCTCGGTCTTGCCGGACTCCTCGTTGCCCAGCCTGCTGCCGGCGAGGCACCGCCGAAGACCGCCCGCCCGGCACTTTGGGAAGTGTCCGATGCCGACACGACCATCTATTTGTTCGGCACGATCCACCTTCTTCCCGAACAGCTGCAATGGCGAACGGCAAAGTTCGACCAGGCGCTGGACAGCTCCCAGCAGCTTGTCGTGGAAACGATCGTCGACCAGCAGCATCCGGAAAGCCTTCAGGCGGCGGAGTTCAGCCTCGGGTTCAAGCAGGGATTGCCGCCGATCGTCGATCGTGTGGCCCCCGCGAAGGTCCCGAAGCTGCGGGAGGCGATCGCCAAGACCGGAATTCCCGAAGCCTATTTCAACCAGATGAAGACATGGCTCGCCGCGATCCAGCTGCTCGGCGTACAATTCCGGAGCATGGGCCTCAAGGGCAGCGACGGCCCGGAAGAGATCCTCCGCCAGCAATTCCTCACCGAGAAGAAGCCGATCGGCCAACTCGAGACCAATGCCGAGCAGTTCAGCTATTTCGATCGCCTGCCGGAGAAGGCGCAGCGGGCGCTGCTCGACGGAGCGATCGAGCCGCAGGCCGGCATGGACAAGGAATATAACGGGATGCTGGCCTCCTGGTCGCGGGGGAACGTCAAGGACATCGCGAGCACCTTCAACCACGATCTTGCGGATTCGCCCGACCTCAAGCAGTCGCTCCTCGAGCAGCGCAACGCCAATTGGGCGAAGTGGATCGAGCAGCGGCTGGCGCAGCCCGGTACCATCATGGTCGCGGTCGGCGCGGGCCATCTCGCGGGCAGCGATTCGGTCATCGCGCTGCTCCAGAAGGACGGCTATCGGGTCCAACGCCTTCAATAGCGGGCGATGAGGCGGCGAAGCGGCTCCATCTGTCGAGAAAAGTTCACGTTTCTGCGGAAACCGCTAGACATTTGTTAACAACTCGGTGACCATCATCGAAGGGTATCGGGCTGGGGGGTCTGATGCACGAAGTCGATGAAAAGCGGGGGGTTTTCCCGCCACGCTAAGCTGTGCCTTTCATCGCTTCGGCTGATCGCTCCGCCAGTGCCGTTCGCCTCGGGAGGGTGATGGATGGTCAACTTGCTCGCCGCTGCCGCGCTTGCCGCCGCAACCCCGCCTGCGCTTCCGGCCCGGCCGGCATCCGAACCGGCGATGTTCGTGGTCCGCGACGCCGACACGACGATCTACCTTTTCGGAACGTTCCATGCCCTCGACGGCAACGAGCAATGGTTCGGCGGAAGCATCCGCAACGCATTTGAGCATTCGAACGAGCTGGTGCTCGAGACGCTGTTGCCGGAAGGCCCCGATGCTGCCCAGCAGCTGCGGCAGGCCCAGCCGGTCTCTCGCGCGTCGGGTTCGTTCCTGGCCACCACGAGGATCGCGATCAGCGCCAGTCGGGCACAGGGGATGCAGGTCGAGAACGGCGCCGACACGGTCCTCCGCCATATCGCCGAAGCCGAGGGCAAGCCGGTCGAGCAGCTCGAAACGCTGCAGTTCCAGCTCGACATGTTCAGCAAGTTGCCCTCCGGAAGCTCGCCGCCGCATAACGCCAAGGCGGGCGACGCCATCCAGCAGGAGGCGGTTGAAAGCCTTCCACAGACCATGGCGAGGATGCAATCTGCGTGGAAGCGCGGGGACCAGATGGTCTTCGTGCGGATGCTCGATCAGCTCGATGCGAGCTCGCCCGACACCTATCGGATGATGTTCACGGAACGGAACGCGCGGTGGGCCGACTGGATCGCGGCACGGATGCAGACTCCGGGGACCGTCTTCGTCGCCGTCGGCGCCGGGCATTTGGCAGGCAAGGACAGCGTCCTCGTTCGCCTCGCTGAAAAAGGCATCGAGTCCCGCCGGGTCTACTGACGCGGAAACTTGCTTTTCCGCGTCCCGTCCCCTAGTGGGCGCGCTCCCGGCCATGGTCATCCCTGGAGGCGTGGCGCGGGGTTTTTAGCAATCGGAGTATAGCCAAATGAGCGAACAGCTGACGCTGCCCGCCGAGGCGCGCGACCGGGCTGGCAAGGGAGCCTCCCGTGCACTGCGCCGCGAAGGCCGGGTCCCCGCCGTCGTCTACGGTGAAAAACAAGAGCCCCTTTCGATCCACGTCGAAGAGAAGCTGCTGTCGAAGATGCTTTCGACCGGTCACTTCATGAACACCGTCGTGATGGTCGATTTTCAAGGCAAGCCGCAGCGCACGCTGCCGAAAGCCGTCGATTTCCATCCGGTCACGAGCCGGCCGATCCACGTCGATTTCCTGCGCATTTCCGAGCATACGAAGGTCCACGTCGGCGTTCCGATGCGCTTCGATGACGAGGAAGAATCCCCGGGCCTCAAGAAAGGCGGCGTGCTCAACGTCGTCGTCCACGAGCTGGAGATCGTCTGCGACGCAGCAAGCATCCCGAACGAGATCCATGTGTCGCTCGAAGGGCTGGAGATCGGCGATTCTGTCCACATCAGCGAGGTTAAGCTGCCGGACGGCGTGGAGCCGGCCAACAAGGACGAGGATTTCACCGTCGCGACCATCGTCGCTCCGTCGGCGATGAAGGCCGAAGAGGAAGAGACCGCGCCCGCCGGCGAGGTCCCGACAGTCGAAGGCGAGGAAGGCGAAGCTGCCGAGGGCGGCGAAGCCGAAGGGGCGAAGGAGGAATAGCGCTCCTCACCTCATCCATTCAGGAACCGCTCGCCCTGATGGACGAGCGGTTTCTTTTTGAGCCATGCCCAAGCTAGGTGAGCCAATGGAACTCTGGGTCGGCCTTGGGAATCCCGGCGCTCAACATGCGCTTCACCGGCACAATGTCGGTTTCATGGCGGTCGACGTCATGGCCGAGGCGCATGGGTTCGGCACGTGGCAGAAGAAATTCCGAAGCCTGATCGCGGAAGGCCGGATCGGCCAACACCGCGTGCTTCTCCTCAAGCCGCAGACCTTCATGAACGACAGCGGCGATGCGGTTCAGCAGGCGCTTCGTTTCTACAGGCTCGACATCGGCGCGCTGACGGTCTTCCATGATGAGCTCGACCTCGCTCCGTTCAAGGTGAAGGTGCGGGTCGGCGGCGGCCTCGCCGGCCACAATGGCCTGCGCTCGATCGACGCAGCGCTCGGCCCCGAATTCCGGCGAGTCCGGATCGGCATCGGTCACCCCGGGCCCGGGCGGAAGGACCTCGTCACCCGCCACGTACTCGGCAATTATTCGAAGTCGGAGATGGAGCCGTTGTCGGACGTGCTCGCTGCGATCGCCGGCGAAGCCGAGTGGCTGGCGGATGGCGACGACGCCCGGTTCATGAGCGAAATAGCGCTCATCCTGCAGCAGCCGGACTAGCGCCCGCGAGGCCAACGCGCTGCGCCGCCGAGCGCAGCATCGCGTCGAACCGCGGATCGTCGCGCAGGCCGTCAAGGTTGGGATCGCTCGCGGCGAGGCGGACGAGATTCCTGCCGGCTTTCGCAAGCGCCGCTTCGATCATCTCGATGGTCGCGTCCTTATCCTTGAAATAGGCGAGCAGCGGCCATGCGAGATTGTATCGCATGTAGAGGTTCTCCGGGTCGAGCAGCAGCGCCCGGTCGATGTATTCGCGAGCGCGGTCGAGCTGCCCCAGCACCGCGAAGGCGAGCGCTCCGAAGGCGAGCGCCGAGCCGTTGTCGGGATCGCGTGCGAGCGCGTCCTGGACCTGTCCCGTGAGCTTCTCCGCACAGCGCTGAAGGCCGGCGTTGTCGCCCTGCGCAAGATAGCAGGCGGCAAGCATGCCCCAGCCGTGGAAGTCACTTTCCATCAGCTCGGTCGCCTTTTCGAGGTGGCGAGCGGAATCGCTGAGCTTGCGCTGGCGATAAAGCAGCCGCGCCACTTCCTTGTTCACTTCCCAGGATTCGGGATTGAGCCGGAGAGCGGTCGCGATCTCGGCATTGGCTTCCTCGTCTTCGCCTAGAACGGCGAGCCGCCAGGCGCGCGGAAGATGGGCCTCGGCAATGGTCGGATCGAGCGACAGCGCCCGCTCGGCAGCCGCTGCGCCGTCATCGGCGCCGGAATTGCCGGTATAGGCATAGCGCAAATTCGCCTGGGCAAGCGCCATGAGCGCCCAGGCTTGCGGATAATCGGGATCGACGTCGGTCGCGCGAGCGCAAATGCGGATCACCCGCTCCTCGCGCCGGCGGTCGCCGAAATCGCCGGTGATCCAATATTGCCGCGCGAGAAGGTAAAGGTTGTAGGCATCGGCGTTGCTGGTGCCACGTTGCTCGATCGCCTGCTTTTCCTCGGGAAGGAGCTTGACCTTCAGCGCCTCGACGATCGCCTTGGAAATCTCGTCCTGGATCGCGAAGATGTCGGTCAGGTCGCGGTCATAGCGGTCGGCCCAGACGTGCCCGCCGGTCGCGCCGTCGATCAGCTGAGCGGTGACTCGCACGCGGCCGCCGGCCTTGCGCACGCTGCCTTCGAGGACATGGCTCACCCCGAGCTTTCGGGCGACGTCCCGGACGTCGACCGCGCGACCCTTGAACGTGAAGGCCGTGTTCCGGGCGATGACCTCGAGCGCCGATATTTTCGATAGATCGGTGGTGATGTCCTCGCTGATCCCATCGCTGAAATATTCCTGCTCCGGGTCGCCGCTCATGTTCTGGAACGGCAACACGCAAACCGATGTCTGGCGGCGCTTGGCGGTCGACTGTTTTGCTGCTTCGCCTCCGGCCAGCTCAGCCACGCTTGCGGCGAGCTTTTTCCAGCCGCTTGTTTCCGCGCCTTCCCAGCCCGCGAGGTCCGCGCACTGAATCTGGTTGAATGGAAGTGGCGGCATCTGGCCGTCGAGAAGCGCCTGAACCAACGTCCCGGCCGATCGCGCGGCATCCGCCTCAGCGCGGACCCATTGCGACTTCACCGCCTCCGCCGACCACAGGACGACGACCGCCTTGGCAGATTTCAGGCGCTCCTCGATGACTTCCGAATAAGGCCGGTGCGCCGGCAGCTCATCGTCGCGCCACACGTGATAGCCGAGCGAGCGCAGCGCTTCCGCGACGCGCTTCGCCTGCGGCTCATCGGAGCGCGCATACGAGACGAAGACATCCGACATCGATTCAGCCTGTGTGGGTAACAGGAGTCTAACCGGAAATGAAAGTCCCGCCCTATTCGTCGTCTTCGCCGATCGGCATGCCGGGCGGCACGCGCGGAAGCTTTGCCGGGTCGGCGAGCGCCTTGTCGAGGGCCTGGCGATCTTTCAGCAGAGCGGCGAGACCGTGCGCCCAATCCTGCTCGCCGGCCTGGCCACGCTCGCGCTCCAACTGATCGGCGAGGCGGTCGAGGCGGCCCGACAGCTGCATCGCTATCGTCGGCGACAGCGTTGCGTTCTGCTGGACCCGCGCGAGCGCGAGGATGCTTACAGTTGCGATCCGGCGACCGACTTCGGTCGCACTCTGCGCCATCGTGCGATCGAGCAGCAGGTCGAACAGCTGCGCGGGCGCGGGCACACTGGAATCGGTCGAGTGCTGTCCTTCGAGCCGGTTGAGCCGGTCCGGTGCAAGCAGGGCATCGAGCGTCTGCACTGCACCGACCTCAGTCGCCTTCAGCGGATCAAACACCGGGCCGCCGGCGGTCGGGATGATGTCGATATCCGTCTGCCGGTCGCTGTCGCCGCCGAAGCCGATCGAAAGCAGCGGGTTCAGCCGCGCGGGGACCGTCAGCTCCGCCGGCGAGAGCGTATCCAGAAGCGCATAGAGCGCGGCCCATTGGGTCGCTCCGGGCACGACCTGGGCCGCCGCATTCTCGCCATTCACCGCATACGGAAAATTGACTCCGCCGACCGACTTCGCGGCCGCTTCGAGCTGGTACCGGTCGAGCAGCCAGATCGGGGCGAACGCGCGCCTCAGGTCCGCGAGCGATTCACCGGCCGGAAGTGCGCCCGTCCCGAACCGCTCAACAGCTGCGCGCCGGACGGCCATGATGCGCCTGAGTTCGCCGGTCGGGTCGGGACCATCGTCCCACAACGAGCCGAGCGGCTGGCCCGCGCTTACCGGACGCGCATCGTTGTCGGCGACGAATCGAAGCCCTTCGGCGCGCGCCTGCGCCTCGAGCGGCCGCGCCTGCGCATCGGTCCGGGCGCTGTAGAGCCACTTGATCATGAACTTATCCCACGGGCCGATTCCGGCGCCATAGGCGTCGCGAAGCGACGGCGCGCCGTTCGCGTCGAGCGTGATCCGCGGCCCCGGATAATCCATCACCGAATAGCGGCCTTGCGTGCTCGCCGCGAAATTGTGCGCGAGTCCGAGCGCGTGGCCGACCTCGTGCGCGCCGAGCTGACGGATTCGAGCCAGCGCCGCGGTGATCGGGTCGTTGGGATCGCCGGTGCCGGTCAGTCCCGCTCCTACCAGCGCCTGAAAGATGATCAGGTCCTGCCGCGTGCGAAGCGAGCCGAGAAGCACCGAGCCCTTGATGATCTCGCCCGTGCGCGGGTCGGCGATCGGCTGCCCGTAGGACCAGCCGCGCGTGGCACGATCGACCCAGTTCACGACATTGTAGCGGACATCGAGCGGATCGGCGCCTGCCGGAAGCACATCGACCTTGAACGCATTCTCGAACCCGGCATCGTCGAACGCCTGGGTCCACCAGCTTACGCCCTGCTCAAGCGCCGTCCGCACCGGCTCGGGCGCGCTTCGGTCGATGTAGAAGACGATCGGCTTCTTGACCGGCGAACGGGCGGCGGTCGGATCGACCTTCTCGAGCCGGAATCGCCGAGCGAGGTCGTTCACGATCGGCTGACCGAGCGGCGCGGAGAAATCGACCTTCTGAAGCCCGATCGTGTAGCCGTACGGGTCCTTGCGCTCGACATAGCCGGGCTCGGGGAGCGCGATCAGCGAATGGCGAAGCACCAGGGTCAGCGTGTTGCCGCCGACAATATTGCTGACCTCCGCCTTGGGATCGTCGGAGCGGAAGGTGAGCTTCGCGGCGAACTCGGCGTTCTTCGGGAAGACCTTCACGAAATTGGGGTCGGCGGCGCTGAGTTCCGGCGCGAATTTGAAGTCGCCGCCGCCCCCGTTCCTGATCGCCTGCGCAATGCCTGTGTCGTCGCGCGCGAGGAAGCTCGACAGATCGACGGTGTACGACCCATCCGCATTGGTCTTGATCACGTCGCCCATCCACAAGGTGGATGTCGCGAAGGAGGTATCGACCGCATGCTGCTCGTCCGGGTCTCCGCTCGATGCGATGAACTTGCTGTTCTCGACCTCCGCCGCGACTTTCTTGCCGATGCGCTTGAAGTCGAGGATGCGCGTTTCGCTAGCAGACGCGCGATCTAGTCCGATCGGTGCGGAGCCGAGCCCGGTGCCGAGCTGAGTCAAATAGATATAGCGGGCCGAAACGCCATTCGCGTCCGGCTTCGGAAAAGTCGCGATGATCTTGCCGGTTAGCGGGTCAGCATCGACCTTCAGCAGCGGCTTCTCCGCGGGCGCTTGTGCAGTGGGCTTGGCGGGTGCGGCATTCGCCGGGGTGCCCGCGGCAAGAACCAGCGCGAGCGACAGCGAAGACGCGAACAACAAGCGGCGCATGAATCGACCCTCCCGGAGAGTGGTCGACGCTAAAGCGCGCTCCACCGGCTGTCCACGCCCTTGCGCGTAGGCGCACGGGGCCGCAGAGCTTCCTCATGGCGGCGCGATCACTCTTTGCGACACGTCTCTACGAGGCGGATATCGGCGGCGGCGTTCTGCTCGCCGAACTTGCGCATTCGATCCGCAGCCTCGCTGAGGACGACGAGGCCGGCCGCCGCTGGTCGAAGGAGCATGGTTATGCCGGCTATACCAGCTACGTGTCTCTCGACGATCTTCCAAAGCGCGACCCCGCCTTCCGGACGCTTGCGGGCAGACTGTCGCGCCACGCCCGGGGGTTCGCGCGCGATCTCGGTTGGGAGGTCAAGCCGAAGCTCGACAGCCTGTGGGTCAACCTGCTGACGGCCGCCGGCCATCACTCGGGCCACATCCACCCGCACAGCATCATTTCCGGAACGCTCTACGTCGAGGTTCCAAAAGGCTCCGGCGCGATCCGTTTCGAGGACCCGCGCCTGCCGCTGATGATGGCCGCGCCGCCGCGGTCGGACAGCTTCGTCACTGTCGGGCCCCGCGCCGGAATGCTCCTGATGTGGGAAAGCTGGCTGAGGCACGAGGTGCTTTCCGGCGCCGGCAAGGGCGAGCGGTTGAGCATCAGCTTCAACTTCCGCTAAACGCCTAGCAGCAGGTTTCCCTGAGCGTGGCTGGCAGAGCGGCAGCATAACGCCGCACATCTTCGATCCTGCCTGTGCTCACGCGCGACCAGTTCTTCCATTTGCCGTACGCGCCTCGGATGATAATTCCGCGGTCCGCCATACGCGCTTTCACCGCGTCCGCGTCGGGCACGCGCACAAAGACGAAGTTCGCCTGCGACGGGAGCGTTTCCAGTCCCAGGCGCTTGGTCGCATCGAGGATCATCTCGCGCCCCTCGAGGATGCGATTCTTCGAGAAAGCCATGAACGCCGTGTCGTCGAGCGACGCGATCGCGGCGGCGAGCGCGCTCGTGCTGAGATCGATTGTCATGAGATTACCGGCAACACGCTGCGCATTGTTGGGCGTTGTGAGAACATAACCGATGCGGAGGCCCGCGAGGCCGTAGATTTTGGAGAAGGTGCGGCTAACGATCACGTCGCGGCCGCTCTTGACCAGTTCGAGCAGCGAGTTGGCCTCCGGACGGTCGGTCAATTCATTATAGGCTTCGTCAACGAGCAGGGTCGTGCCTGCTGGGAGCCGGAGCGCGAACGCGCGGAGTGTATCGGGTTCGACGATCATGGCGGTCGGATTGTTCGGATTGCATAGCCAGACCATCGCCGCCTTGTTCGCCTCTGCGGCCGCGACCATGCCGTCTAGGTCTACGCCCATGTCCGGCTTCAGCGGCACGCGAATAAGCCGAGCGCCATGGCGACGCGCAACCTGCAGCGGATCGTCAAAAAACAGCTCGGGGCACACGATTGGCCCTTGGCGTCCCCACTCGAGCCCCGCTGCGCTCAGGACTTCGGTCGAGCCGTTGCCCACGACGACGTGATCGGGCGCAAGATCGAACCGCCCGGCGATCATGGCGCGCAGCCGGTCCGAAGCATCGTCGGCATAATAGCAGCCCTTCGACGCCGCCTCGGCCATCGCGACGATGGCGCGCGGCGAGGGTCCGTAGGGATTTTCGTTGTAGGTCAGCCAAGCCACTCCCGGCGCGGGACCGAACATCGGGGCTTGGGGCCTCGCCTCCACGAGCGCAGGCGCGCCGCCCAAGGCGACCGCCGTTCCGGCCGACGCCGCCCCGAGCAAAGTCCTCCTCGAAAGCTGGATCGTCATGGCATTCCCCTACATGACGGCGACGTTCTACCCGCCGAGCGCATCCTTCACCAGAGCGCTTCTTGGCAGCTCGGCCCGTGAGCGGCTAAGCGCCGCGCTCAACACAATCTCCAGGGACAACCATGGGCTTCCGCTGCGGCATCGTCGGCCTGCCGAACGTCGGCAAATCGACGCTTTTCAACGCCTTGACCGAGACCGCCGCGGCGCAGGCTGCGAACTATCCCTTCTGCACGATCGAGCCGAACGTCGGCCGCGTCGCGGTGCCGGATGCACGTCTCGACAAGATCGCGGCGATCGCCAAGTCCGGGCAGGAAATCGAAACCCAGATCGAGTTCGTCGACATCGCTGGCCTCGTCCGCGGCGCCAGCAAGGGCGAAGGCCTTGGCAACCAGTTTCTCGCCAATATCCGCGAGGTCGACGCGATCGTCCACGTGCTGCGCTGCTTCGAAGGCGGCGACGTGACCCACGTCGAAGGCCGGGTCGATCCGATCGCCGACGCGGAGACGGTTGAGACCGAGCTGATGCTCGCCGACCTCGAATCGCTCGAGCGCCGCGTCCCGAACCTCGCCAAGAAAGCGCAGCAGGGCGACAAGGAGGCGAAAATCGAAGCGTCCGTGCTCGGGCAAGCGCTGGAGCTGCTGAGCGCCTCCAGGCCCGCGCGGCTCGTCCGCCCGAAAGATGCCGAGGAGGCGAAGGCGCTGCAGCGCGCGCAGCTTCTTACCGCCAAGCCCGTGCTCTACGTCTGCAACGTCGACGAGGGCGATGCCGCCGAGGGCAATGCGCTCTCGCAAACGGTGTTCGACAAAGCGGCGGCCGAAGGGGGGCAGGCGGTTGTCATCTCGGCAGCGATCGAGGCGGAAATCGCGACCTTGCCCGCCGACGAGCGGGACGCGTTCCTCGCCGATTTGGGACTGCACGAAACCGGCCTCAACCGGATGATCCACGCCGCTTATGCGCTGCTGGGCCTCATCACCTTCTACACGGCCGGCCCGAAGGAATCGCGCGCCTGGACCGTGCACAAGGGCGCAAAGGCTCCCGAGGCGGCCGGCGAAATCCACACGGACTTCGAGCGCGGCTTCATCCGCGCCGAGACGATCAGCTATGACGATTACATCCGCTACGGCGGCGAAGCCGGTGCGCGCGACGCCGGCAAGCTGCGCTCCGAAGGCAAGGACTATGTCGTGCAGGACGGCGACGTGATGTTGTTTCGCTTCAATGTCTGACGTTGCAGCAGAGGTGCTGCCGATCTAGCTTCGGCATGATGTTTGGCTTGTTGCTTGCAGCGGCGGTTACCGCCGCCCCGTCCGCTGACCCATGTGCCTACGACCGCGACAAGGTCATGTCGCTCGACCAGAAGGCCTTCGACCAGGATTTGAAAGGCGGCTGGCGCGTGCTCGAGAGCAATCCGCTCTGTTATGTCGCCGCAGCCGACCTCATCCGCAATTATCGCGAGGCGCATCACTCGAAAAGCACGATCCTATTCTGGCACGAAGGGCAGATGCGCGCCTCGGCCGGACAGACCGCCGCGGCAATTTTGCTCTTCGAACAATCCCGACAGACACGGGACCCGATCGGCTGGAACTTCTACGTCGACGGGACCATCGCATTTCTTCGGCACGACCGGGCAGCGCTTCAAGCCGCACGCGACAAGCTGGCGGCCTTGCCCAAGCCGGCCGATTTTCATCCGGTCGGCCCTGACGGCAAGCCGTTCAAAATCGATTGGCCGCCGAACCTGAACATCCTGGACGGTTTCCTGACCTGCTTTAATCGATCGTATGAGAAGGCATACGGCACACGCGAGTGTGCGAAGCCGCTCGCCGCGGTGCAGACTCCGGATCGCTAGCGGAGCCTACGGCCCCGTCGTCCCCCTCGCCTCGCGGCACAGCATCCAGCTCAGGAACGCCGCGACCACGATGGCGATATAGCTGCACCACATCGGAATCGTATGGCTGCCGACGACGATCTGGAAATGGGTGAACAGCCGGATGATGTGGACGATCGCGGCAAGCGCGAAGATTATCGCTGCGATCCAGGTGAAGGGCTTCGAACGGGTCATTGACGGCTCCCCCTTTTGCTCCCGCCGATCTCTATAGATGTTTTGGCGCGCGGCGTGAATCCGGGCCGAACAGCCGTTCCGCGGGTCGGAGCGCCACCAGTACCCACAGCAGCCCGAACGACCAGCCGCCGACAACGTCGCTCGGCCAGTGGACTCCGAGCATGACACGGCTGAGGCCGATAACCAGCGACAGCAGGACCGCAGCGCCCGCTGCGATCCGTCGCCGGCCGGGCGGCGCGAGCGCGAGCGCGACGGTCAGATAAAAAATCATCGAGCTTGTCGAGTGGCCGCTCGGGAACGAGGACGTCTTCACGATCACGAGATGCGGCTCGAGCGTCGGACGGGCGCGCGCGATCCAGTATTTCTGCGCTTCTGCAAGCCCGCGGCCGACCAGGATGACGAGCAGCAGGCCGATCGCGAAACGCCCCTTGCC
>DATNFJ010000124.1:0-34834 GCA_035606455.1 Sphingomicrobium sp. | reverse complement strand
CGGTGCGCATCACTTCGGTGTTGCCGGTGGCGTCGAAGGTATAGTCCGCGCCGCCGTCGGTCATCGCGACGATCCGGGCGACCACGTCCTCGCGGCTCATGCCCTTGGAATTGAGGAAGTCGGTCATGCCGAACTTTCGGCCCCACTCCTCCTTGCCGGGGTTGATGTCGACGCCGACGATGCGGTTCGCTCCGACCAGCTTCGCCCCCTGGATCACGTTGAGGCCGATCCCGCCGAGCCCGAACACGACGACGTTCGCGCCCGCCTCGACCTTCGCCGTGTTGATCACCGCGCCGACGCCGGTGGTCACCCCGCAGCCGATGTAGCAGCTCGTCTGGAACGGCGCGTCCTCGCGGATCTTCGCCACCGCGATCTCCGGCAGCACGGTGAAGTTCGAGAAGGTCGAGCAACCCATGTAATGGAAGATCGTCTCGCCCTTGTAGCTGAAGCGGCTGGTGCCGTCGGGCATCACGCCCTTGCCCTGGGTCGCGCGGATCGCGGTGCAGAGGTTGGTCTTGCCGCTGAGGCACGACTTACACTTTCCGCATTCGGGCGTGTACAAGGGGATCACGTGATCGCCCGGCTTCACGCTGGTCACGCCCGAGCCAACCTCGCGCACCACGCCCGCGCCTTCATGGCCGAGGATCGACGGGAACAGCCCTTCGCTGTCGAGCCCGTCGAGCGTGTAGGCGTCGGTATGGCAGATGCCCGTCGCCATGATCTCGACCAGCACTTCGCCGGCCTTCGGCCCGTCGAGGTCGACCTCGACGATCTCGAGGGGCTGCTTGGGCGCGAAGGCGACGGCGGCGCGGGTCTTCATTGCGTCTCTCCGTTGAGGAATCGCCTTATCCATCCGCCGACGACCTGGTTGTCGTTGGGCGCTTGGAGCGAGGCGATCGCCGTCTCCGGATTGGGCACGACGTCGTAGCGCTTCTCGATCAGTGCCTTGGCGAATGCGGGCGAAAATTCGGGGTGGAACTGAAAGCTGATCGCCGGCCGGTCGGTCCAGGCGAGCGCGGCGAACGGCGTGAAGTCCGACGCCGCGACGACCTCGGTGTTCGGCGGCTGCAAAATTACCTGGTCCTGGTGCGACGCCGGAATCGCGATCGTCCCGCTCGAATCGATCCACGGCTCCGAGCGAACCACGGTATAGCGGTGAAGCCCCGCGCCCCAGCCCTTGTTCGATTTCTCGACATGGCCGCCCAATGCCTCGGCCATCACCTGGTGGCCGAAGCAGACGCCGATCATCTTCGCTCCGTTGGCCGAGCGGATGAACTGCATCAGCGGTTCGATCCAAGGCAGCGGATCGTAAACGCCCGCAGGCGATCCGGTAATCAGATAAGCGCCGTGCCCGCCGGGCGCGGGCAGCTGGCCGTTCTGGACGTCATAGCTTTCGACCTGGAACCCCGGCCCGAGCAGCTGTTCGAACATTTGCGGATAGTTGCCGAATTCGTCGGCGAGGTTGCCGGGCGGATAGCCGGTCTCGAGAATGCCAAGCTTCATCGCGCCGCCTTGCCACCTGAAATGCGTTCGGCCAAGACGGCAGGATGGGGAGCGCGCTCGCAGGACGCCATGCGCTGATCACCGGCGGGGGCACCGGCATCGGCGCCGCCGTTGCGCAGCATCTCAATTCGGAAGGCGCGAAGCTGTCGCTGCTCGGCCGACGGCTGGAGCCGCTCCAGGCGGTCGCGGACGGACTCGGCGGAAGCGCGGTCCAGTGCGACGTCACCGATCCCGATCGGGTCCGCGCGGCGTTCGACGAAGCCCGCGGCGCCAATGGCCCGATCGACATCCTCATCGTCAATGCGGGCATCGCCGAGAGCGCCCCGTTCCACAAGATGAGCCGGGACAGCTGGGACCGGATCGTCGCGACCAACCTCACCGCCGCCTTCGACTGCGCCCGCGCGGCGATCGGCGACCTGCTCAAGAGCGACAATGGCCGGCTCGTATTCGTCGCGTCGGTCGCGTCGCTCCGCGGCGTTCCCTATGCCGCCCATTATGCCGCGTCGAAGCACGGGCTCCTCGGCCTGATGCGCAGCCTCGCCGCCGAATATGCGAAGACCAATCTCACCGTGAACGCCGTCTGCCCCGGCTATGTCGACACGCCGATGACCGATCAGTCGGTCGCGCGCGTGTCCGAGATCACCGGCCGGAGCGAAGCGGATTCGCGCAGCGTCATCACCAACATGAATGCCAGCGGACGGCTGGTCGACCCGCAGGCGATCGGCAATGTGATCGCCATGCTCTGCCTGCCGCTCAGCAGGGACATCAACGGCGCCGCGATCACCATAGACGGAGGGACGAGTGCATGACCTTCGACCCAGTCAAGTTCGAGCCGAAGCATTTCCAGTGGAAGTTCGAGAACGGCATCGCGACCATCACTCTCGACCGGCCGGAGAAGAAGAACCCGCTGACCTTCGAAAGCTATGAGGAACTGCGCGCCACCTTCTACGAGCTCGACCACAGCTATCATGTGAAGGTCGTCGTGATCCGCGGCGCGGGCGGCAATTTCTGCTCGGGCGGCGACGTCCACGAGATCATCGGCCCGCTGACGAAGATGGACAGCCGCGGCCTCATTCGCTTCACCCGCATGACCGGCGACCTGGTCCGCGCGATGCGCGGCTGTCCGCAGCCGATCATCGCGGCGGTCGAGGGCGTGTGCGCCGGCGCCGGCGCGATCCTCGCCATGGCCAGCGACATCCGCTTCGGCCAGCCGGGCTGCAGGACGAGCTTCCTGTTCAGCCGCGTCGGCCTGTCGGGCGCGGACATGGGCGCCTGTGCGATCCTTCCGCGGATCATCGGCCGCGGCCGCGCCGCCGAGCTCCTGTTCACGGGCCGCGACATGACCGCCGAGGAGGGCCTCGAATGGGGCTTCTACAATCGCGTGGTCGAGGACGTGATGGCCGACGCTTATGCCCTCGCCGACCAGCTCGCGAAGGGCCCGTCGATCGCGCACTGCATCACCAAGCGCCAGCTCGATTCCGAAGC
Source organism: Sphingomicrobium sp. (assembly GCA_035606455.1). Taxonomy (GTDB): domain Bacteria; phylum Pseudomonadota; class Alphaproteobacteria; order Sphingomonadales; family Sphingomonadaceae; genus Sphingomicrobium. The sequence goes on along the minus strand of DATNFJ010000124.1, from coordinate 31,846 downwards.
GAACATGAGCATCAACGAGGCGCTGGAAGCCGACGCGCGGGTCCAGGCGCGGTGCATGGAAACCAACGACTTCAAGCGCGCCTACGAAGCCTTCTCCAACAAGCGCCAGCCGGAGTTCAAAGGTGATTAGCGCACCAGTTCCTCCCCTCCCTTCCAGGGAGGGGAAGGTGATTGACCGCTCTCACCTCGCCTGGCCTTTCTTCGAGCCCAGGCACCGCAAGCTCGGCGATGAGCTGGAGCGCTGGTGCGCCGACAATCTCCCGCGCCGTTGTTCCGACGATCTCGACAGCGAATGCCGGACTCTGGTGCGCGCGCTCGGGGCCGCCGGCTTCCTCAAGCTCTGCGTCGCGCAGGGCGACAAGCGCCCCGACGTGTGCAGCCTCGCCATCGCGCGCGAGACCCTCGCCTACCATTCGGCGCTCGCCGATTTCGCCTTCGCCATGCAGGGCCTCGGCTCGGGTGCGATCAGCCTCTTCGGCACGGTCGAGCAGAAGCGCCAGTGGTTGCCCCGCGTCGCGTCGGGTGAAGCCATCGCCGCCTTCGCCATGACCGAGCCGGAATGCGGGTCCGACGCGGCGAACGTCCAGACCTCGGCGCTGCGCGACGGCGATGAATGGGTGCTGGTCGGGGAAAAGTCCTACATTTCGAATGGCGGCATCGCGGATTTCTACCTGACCTTCGCGCGCACCGGCGAAGGCGAAGGCGCGCGCGGCCTTTCCGCCTTCATCGTCCCCGCCGACGCGCGCGGGGTCAGCGTCGAGGAGCGGATCGAGGTCGTCGCGCCGCACCCACTCGCGCGCCTCAAATATGACAATGTCCGAATCCCCGCCGGCGCCATCGTCGGCGAAGCGGGCGAGGGCTTCCGCATCGGCATGGAGACCCTGAACCTCTTCCGGGTGACCGTCGGCGCCGCCGCGCTCGGGATGGCCCGCCGCGCGCTCGACGACGCGCTGAGCTGGGCGAAGAACCGCCGCCTCGGCAGCGGAACGCTCGCCGACAATGCCGTGACGCAAGCCAGGCTCGCCGACATGGCGCTCGCCGTGGATGCCTCCGCGCTCCTCGTCTATCGCGCCGCCTGGCAGCAGGATCAGGGGGGCCCAGAGGGAACCACATCCAACCGCCGTGCCGCCGCAATGGCCAAGCTCCATGCGACCGAAAGCGCGCAAGCCGTGATCGACGCGTCGGTGCAGATGCACGGCGGCGCCGGAGTCACCAAAGGCGTGAAGGTCGAGTCGCTCTACCGCGACATCCGCGCGCTCCGCATCTACGAAGGCGCGAGCGAAGTGCAGCGCCAGATCATCGCGCGCGATCTTCTGAAGGGGGCAACGTCATGAAGTTTCTGCAGCCGCCCAACTGGCCGCGGGCCAGGGGCTATTCGAACGGGGTCAGCGCGAAGGGGCGGACGATCTTCACCGCCGGGATCGTCGGCTGGGACGAGAACGAGAGCTTCCCCGAATATACGCTCCACGGCCAGTTCGCCCGAGCGCTCAGGAACACGCTCCAGATCCTCGCCGAGGACGGCGCCGGGCCGCAGCACATCGTGCGCATGACCTGCTACGTCACCGACCGCCACGAATATGTGAACTCGCGCGACGAGATCGGCACCGCCTGGCGCGAGATCATGGGTCCCAATTATCCCGCCATGGCGCTGGTCGAGGTGAAAGGCCTCCTCGAAAGCGCCGCCAAGGTCGAGATCGAGACGACGGCGGTGGTCGAAGAAGAATGAGGCGCTTACCCACAATTCCTCCCCGGAACGGGGAGGGGGACCAGCGAACCTGGTGGAGGGGGCCCACAGACGAGCCGCCGCGACAAACGTGGGCCCCCTTCGTCAGACCTTCGGTCTGCCACCTCCCCGTTCCGGGGAGGAGCTAAGTGACCTACGACTCCTTCGTCCGCGACCGATTGCCTCCGCCGGAGCTTCTGCCGGATTTCCGCTTCGACCTGCCCGAGCTGCAATATCCCGAGCGCCTCAATGCCGCCCCCGAGCTTCTGAAAGGCGGAGCGCCTGACTCGATCGCCGTCGTCAACGAGCATGGGCGCTGGACCTTTGCCGACCTCGACGCCTTCAGCGGCCGGATCGCGCGGCTGCTGGTCGAGGAGGAAGGCCTTGTCCCCGGCAACCGCGTCCTGCTGCGCGGCCCGAACGGCTACACGATCTTCGCCGCCTGGCTTGGCGTGCTCAAGGCCGGCGGCGTGGTCGTCGCGACCATGCCCCTGCTCCGCCCGGGCGAGATCGCGACGGTGATCGAACGCGCGGCGATCAGCCACGCGATCGTCGACAGCCGCTTCATCGGCGACTTTCGTCAAGCCGCCGACCAGACGCACCGCGTCAAGCACGTCATCAAATATGACGGAGACTACGGCAAGGGCGAGCTCGAAACCCGCACCGGGTCGCTCGACCCGCTTCCGCCGCTCGACACCCACCGCGACGATCCGTGCATCATCGCGTTCACCAGCGGCACTACGGGCGTCCCCAAGGGCTGCGTCCATTTCCACCGCGACGTGCTCAGCCCCTGTGACACGTTCGCAAAACATCTCGTCGATCCCAGACCCGGTGACGTCTTCCTGACCAGCGCGCCCATGGCTTTCACCTTCGGCCTCGGGATCACGCCCATGTTCCCGCTCCGCTTCGGCGCGGCTTCGGCCACGCTCGAGCAGGCGAGCCCGCCTGCCTTGCTGGAAGCGATCGCGCAATTCCGGGTCACCCACCTCGGTACCGCGCCGACCGCCTACAAGGCGATGCTCTCCAATCCGGCATTGGACAAAGCGCTCAAGACGCTCCGCTATTGCATCTCCGCCGGTGAGCATCTGCCCGAGGCGACCTGGCGCGCGTGGAAGGACCGCACCGGAATCGCGATCACCGACGGGATCGGCTCGACCGAGATGATGCACATCTTCGTCTCCGCCGCCGGCCGCGACATCCACCCCGGCGCGACCGGAAAGGCCGTGCCCGGCTACGAGGCCTGCGTGCTCGGCGCGAACGGCCGTCCGCTCGCCGAGGGCGTCGGGCGCCTCGCGATCAAGGGCCCGACCGGCTGCCGCTACCTCGATGACCCGCGCCAGCGCGATTATGTCGAGAACGGCTGGAACGTCACCGGCGACACCTACCGCCGCGATGCCGACGGCTATTTCTGGTACCTGGCGCGGAGCGACGACATGATCGTCAGCTCCGGCTACAACATCGGCGCGCCCGAGGTGGAAAATGCGCTCCTCTCTCACACCGCCGTCGCCGAATGCGCGGTGGTCGGCGTGCCGGACGCCGAGCGCGGGCAGAAGGTCAAAGCCTTCGTCGTGCTGGCGGCGGAAACGCGAGCCACCGACGAGCTGATCGCCGAGCTCCAGACCCACGCCAAGTCCCAGATCGCCCCGTACAAATATCCGCGCGAGATCGAGTTCGTCGAAGCGCTCCCAAAAACCGCGACCGGCAAGCTCAGGCGGAGCGAATTGAGACAGACATAGTGCCCCGGCGAAGGCCGGGGTCCAGGGCGGGCGAAGCACGCTCGAATAGCGTGGGGCCTCACACAGCCTCCGGCTCCTGGGCCCCGGCCTTCGCCGGGGAACATCTCACTCAAAAGTAATTTGCGCCGTTGCCCCTTCCGAGCGCAGGATGCGCGGGCCGTGTTGAGGTAGCGCACTTGAGGGGGCACGCCATGGATCTTCACAAACCGCACATGCCGCATCTGCACATCCCGCACCCGCACCTCGAGGCGCGCAAGGACATGTTCCTGAAAGCAAAGCAGGAGGCCGACGGTTTCAACGACAAGCTCGCGGTCAGGATCACCAACGTGGTCGGCACCATGTGGTGCGCCTATGCCTTCGCGGCGCTCGCGCTGATCAGCCTTCCCGCCGCGATCCAGGCGGGCACCGCGACGCTGGTCGCCTGGTTCGCCCAGACCTTCCTCCAGCTCGTCCTCTTGTCGATCATCATGGTCGGCCAGAAGGTCGCGTCGGCCAAGTCGGACATGCAGCTCGAGCAGACCTACAAGGACGCCGAGGCGCTGCTCGAGATCAACGACGACATGCACAAGCTGGTCAAGCAGAACGTCCAGCTGACCGAGCAGATCGACGGCGTGCTGCGCCAGAACACCGAGCTCACCGAGCAGATCAACAAGCTGATCTGCAAGACCGGAAAGAAATAAGCGTCACCGCACGTTCGCGCGCACCTGCATCATCAGCTGGAGCGGGCGCCCTTCATTGTCCTCGAACGCGGCCATCCATTCCTCGGTCCCGTCCTCGTGCCGGTGGATGAGGTGCGGCGCGTTGATGAACTTGACTCCGCGCGCCTCGAGCTCGGCCTTCGACGCATGGATGTCCGGCACGCGAAGGTAGAGGATCGATTCCGAGGCGAGGTCGCCTTCCTCCTCGGTCAGCATCAGCCGAACTCCGCCGAGATCGTAGAAGGCGAGATTGCCGAAGCTGTAGAGCTCCGGAAGCCCGAGCGCGTCGCGGTACCAGGCGTGCGATTCGTCGAATCGCTTCGTGGTCCGGGCGATCTGCCCGAGCATCATGTAGCTGCCGGTTCTTACCTGCGCGTCCATCGCCGATCTCCTCATTAGGTTGAGCGCGGTGCCCTTGGCGACTCCGTCCCACCGCCGAAGCTCCTGCCGGCTCGAAAAGCCGAGCTTCGACAGGGCGTTGCCGACGTGGAATTTCACTGCGTCGAGGCTTACGCCCATGCGCTCTGCGATGCGGCGGTTGGTCATCCCGTGCCGCACCTGCTCCGCCACCTTCCATTCGGCAGGCGTGAGCACGTCGTCGTGCGGTGGGCGTCCGGGTCCGCTCGTCATCGGCCGCGAGTCCTAGCCGGCGCCGGCCTGAATTACCCTACCCGCTCGGCCGGAGCCCGCTTCGCCTTGGCGAAGACGCTCGGCCTCAGCCACGAACTGATCCGCCGCGTCAGCGCCAGGTCGCCCTCGATGATCAGCTCGCCCGCGAGCACCGCGTCGCGATAGGTGCGGTCGCCGATCCACACCTCGCTCATCGTCTTCGCGGTGGTGACGAAGAAGACGTCGACGTCGCGCCCCGGCTCGGTGATGCACACGTCGACCTTGCCGTCGCGGATCAGCAGCCACCAGTCGCGCTGCTCGGGAACGTCGTTGAAGCGGAACTGGATCACCGTCTGCTCGCCGGGAAGCGCGGCCGGGTCGACACTCCGTTCGAGGTAGAGCATCAGCATCTCGACATCGAGATAATCGGTCGCGAGCGTGTTTCGCGCCCAGCACAGGCCCCATTCGCCGAGCGCGATGATGATCGGCTTCAGCTCCTCGCACGCGACCGTCGGATAATATTCGTGGCCGCGCTGGCCGTTGACCTTGCGCCGGATCACCAGCCCCTCGGCCTCGAACGCCTTGAGCCGCGCGGTCAGCAACGCGGGCGAAATTTCACCCAGGCCCCGCTGGAGCTCGCTGAAGCGGCGCGCGCCCATCAGAAGCTCGCGGATGATGAGGAAGGTCCAGCGTTCGCCGAGGATCTCGGTCGCCTTGGAAATCGGACAGAACTGGCCGTAGTTCATCGCGCCTCCGGCGGCCCGCACATACACCCGCGCGGCGCCGCATCTACTTCAAAATCTGTAGCTGGTTGCTTCAGAAGCTGAACTGGGAACGTGCGCTCCATGGCCTCAGACGATCGCCGTCGCGCCGCATTCGCGGGCGCAGCGAACAAGGAGAATTGCGATGCCGCTGGTCACCATCGACGTTATCAGGGACGTGTTCACCCGCGATCAGAAGACCGCGATGATCGAGAAGGTCACCGAAGCCATGGTCGCCGTCGAAGGCGAAGGCATGCGCCCCGTCACCTGGGTCAAGATCAACGAGATCGCGCAGGGCGACTGGGGAATCGGCGGAAAGACGTTGAACGCCGCCGCCGTGCACACCATGGGCGCCTGAGGGGGGAGGTCCGGCGCTCCCGCGCGAAGCGGAAGCGCCGGCTTGCGCCTAGCGTGCCGGCGCCGCCGCCGGGACCGGGCTCACGCCGCCGAGCTGGGTGACCAGCTTCTTGTAGGCGTCGAGATAGGCGAGGACGATGATCTGGCCGATCTCGGTGTTCTGATAGCCGTAGCCGCCGGCCGCGGCGAAGCCGCCCCACCAGCCCGCGCCGCCGCCAGCGCCCCAGCTGACGTCGGTCTTGCGCGCATAGCCTTCGGTCAGCGCCTGCTCCTCGGTGGTTCGCGCGTTGACCAGCGACAAGGTCACGTTCGCTTCGCCCTTCTTGACGTTGATCCCGCCGACCAGACCGCCGACCGCTCCACCCCAGCCGCCGAGGTGGCCGAGAAGGCCGCCGACCGCCGCTCCGGCGCCGCCGCCGCCCGAATTCTTGTTCGCGCTGACGATGTCCGGCTGGAGGAAATAATCCGCCGCCTTGACCTGGCCCCGGCCCATGTTCGAGCCGGCCTGCAGCTCGCCGCTGTCGGCCAGCGCGCGCTCCATGTTGCGGCTGGCCATGGACCGGTCGCGGTTGACCAGCGTGAAGCAGCCCGACTGCTGGACGAACACCTTGATGATCGCCTCGGGGCTTCCGAGATTATATTCGCGCCACCATTCCTGGTCGGGCGGGACAATCGCCAGCGTTCCGATGCGGTGGGTGCAGACCGGGATTTCGGCCTCGCCGCGGGCCTGGTCGCGCCGGCCCGAGCTCGGGTCCGCGAACGCCGCCGATGAAATGAGCGCGAGCGAAGCGCCCGCGAAAAGCGCATACTTCGTCATGATCAAAGCCCCCTTTGACTGAGGCCCTCACTGTATCAGGCTCGCGGGCGAGTCGGAAGCGGCTCCGTCGGCAGCGCCTGATTGAGCCGGCCGACAGCCGTTCGCCCATTCATCGAACAGCCGTTTGCGGTTCGCAAGAGCCTCGCCTAGGCTTCGACCGCCAAGGGGGAACGAATGCTCGAAATCGCCAATCTGTCGCATACTTACGCCAACGGCACCGTCGCTCTCGACGACGTCAGCCTGTCGATCCCGCGCGGCATGTACGGCCTTCTCGGCCCCAACGGCGCCGGCAAGTCGACCCTGATGCGCACGGTCGCGACGCTTCAGCAGCCGACCTCGGGAAGCATCCGGTTCGGCGACATCGACGTGCTCGCCGATCCGCAGCGCCTTCGCCGCACCCTCGGCTATCTCCCCCAGGATTTCGGAGTCTATCCGCGCGTTTCCGCCTACGCGATGCTCGACCAGCTGGCGCTGATGAAGGGCATCACCGCCTCGGGCGAGCGCAAGAGCGTCGTCGACACCCTGCTTCACCAGACCAACCTCTGGAGCGTCCGCAACAAGTCGATCGCCGGTTTCTCGGGCGGAATGCGACAGCGCTTCGGGATCGCCCAGGCGCTGATCGGCAACCCCGAGCTGATCATCGTCGACGAGCCGACCGCCGGGCTCGACCCCGAGGAGCGCAACCGCTTCCTGAACCTGCTCGCGGGGATCGGCGACAATGTCGTCGTCATCCTCTCGACCCATATCGTGGCCGACGTAGCCGATTTGTGCCCGCTGATGGCGGTGCTCGCCAACGGCCGCGTCCAGCTCCAGGGCAAGCCGGCCGAGCTTATCGAATCCACCCGCGGCAAGGTGTGGAAGAAAGCGATCCCTCATTCGGAGCTCGAGCAATATTCGGAGAAATACGACGTCATCTCCACTCGTCTCTTTGCCGGCCAGAACATCATTCACGTGCTCGCCGCCAGGAAGCCCGCGGGCTTCGAGCCGGTCGAAGGCGGTCTCGAGGACGTCTATTTCACGACCCTGTCCAACGTCCGCCGAGCGGCCTGAGCGGAGCGCCCACTCATGTTCCTCGGAATCACCGGATTCGAAATCCGCTACCAGCTCAAGAACCCGGTCTTCTGGGTCGCGGTGGCATTCTTCTTCCTGATGGGATTCGGCATCACGGCAAGCGAGAACGTCAGCATCGGGACGCCCGGCGCAGTTCATGAGAATGCGCCTTATGCGATCGCCGTCGCCACCGGCGCGCTGAGCCTGTTCTATTTGTTCGTCATCACCGCGTTCGTCGCCAACGCGATCGTGCGCGACGACAGCAGCGGCTTCGCGCCGATCGTCCGGGCGACGCCCGTCACGAGCACCCAGATCATCCTCGGACGCTTCCTCGGCGGCTTCACCATCGCGCTGCTCGGCTATCTCGCGGTGCCCATCGGCATGTGGGCCGGCTCGGTCATGCCATGGGTCGATCCCGAGCGGATCGGCCCGCAGGTCTTCTCTTATTACGCCTGGCCGTTCCTGATCCTGGCCGTCCCGGACATCTTCCTGACCAGCGCCCTGCTGTTCGCGCTCGCGACTCGGCTGCGCTCAATGATGGCCGCCTATATCGGCACGGTGATCGTGGTGATCGGCTACATCATCACCACCGGGATCGTCGGGCAGAAGGTCGAATATCGCGAAACCCTCGCCCGCTTCGAGCCGCTCGGCACCGGCGCGCTCGGCCAGATCACGCGCTACTGGACACAGACGGAGATGAATAGCCGGCTGGTCGAGCTCAGCGGCACGCTGCTGTTCAACCGGATCCTCGCGGTCGTGCTCGGCTTCATCTTCCTCGCCATCACCGTTTGGGGATTCACCTCGAGCGAACGCGCACCCTCTAAATGGCGTCTCCGCCGGCTCGCCCGGCGCGAGGCGCGCGAAGAAAGCGTGGCCGCGGTCGCTCCGGCGCTTGGCGGCGAAGTGGTGGTCGCGCGCGACCGCAAGCCGTCGCGATGGGCGCAGTTCCTCGCACGCCTGAGGATCGAGGTTCGCCAGGTGCTGACCAGCCCGGGCACCCCGATCCTGATCCTCGTCGGCATGGGGCTCAGCGCGGTGGTGCTGTGGTTCGGCCTTTCCGCCTATGGGACTCCCGATCACCCGACAGTCTCCGCGACCATGACCGGGATCCGTGGCGGCTTCGGGATCACCATCCTTCTGATCGCGGCCTTCTACGGCGGCGAGCTGGTGTGGCGCGAACGCGACCGCAACATCAACGAGATCATCGATTCGACCCCGGTGCCGAGCTGGGTGATCACCGTCCCCAAGATCCTCGCGATCTTCGTCGTCCTTTTGCTCATCAATGTCGCGGGAATGGTCACCGGCCTCCTCTACGAGGCGATCGGCGGCGCGCACCATTATGGCGTCCTCTCCTATTTGAGCTGGTTTATTCTGCCCGCCGCGATCGACGGCCTGCAGATCGCCGTGCTCGCCGTGTTCGTGCAGGTGCTGACTCCGAACAAATATGCCGGCTGGGCGATCCTGTTCGTCTGGTTCGTCGCCGGCATCTTCCTCACCAACCTCGGCTGGTCGGACCCGCTCTACCGCTACGGTGACGGCCCCAACGTGCCCTTGAGCGATTTCGTCGGGCCGGGCGGCTTCTGGTTCGGCTCGGCCGTGTTCCAGTTCTACTGGCTGTGCTTCGCCGTCATCCTGGTGGTCATCGCGCACTGGCTGTGGCCGCGCGGGACCGACCTCTCGCTCGGGGTCCGCGTGCGGAAGATCGGTCGCAATGTCTCGGCCGCCTCGCTCGCGGTGCTCGCCGTCGCGGCCGTGCTGATGATCGGCACCGGCGCCTACGGCTATTACAACATCAAGGTCCTCAACCAGTACCGCACGTCGGACGACGTCGAGAAGTATCAGGCGGAGTATGAGCGCAAGTATCTGAAGTTCGAAAAGCTGCCGATGCCGCTGGTCACGCGCGTGACCATGAACGTGCAGATTTTCCCGAAGCAGCGCCGCCTGCTCGTCGACGGAAGCTACGCGCTTCAGAACAGGACCAATGCGCCGATCCGCGACGTCCACGTGCGCCGCGGCGACCGCGCCGCCCAGTTCCTCGCGCTCGCGATTTCAGGCGCGAAGCTGGTCTACGACGACCCGAAGTTCGGCTATCGCATCTACCGCTTCGCGACTCCGCTCGCGCCCGGGGCGACGGCGACTCTGACCTGGAAGTCGCAGATCTGGCACCGCGGCTTCACCGCCGGCAGCCCGCCGACGGACATCATCGAGAACGGCACGTTCGTGAACAATTTCGCCTTCGCTCCGGAGATCGGCATGAACCGGCGTGGGCTCCTGACCGACCGCGCCAAGCGCCGCCGCCAGCACCTCCCCGACGAGCTTCGCCCGCCCAAGCTCGAGGACATGAGCGCGGTCGGGCAGAACTATATCCACGCCGACTGGGTAATGAGCGACATCACCGTCTCGACCTCCGCCGACCAGACCCCGATCGCGCCCGGCGACCAGGTCTCCAACGTCGTCGCCAACGGCCGCCACACCAGCCGCTTCGTCAGCCCTGCGCCGATCCTCAACTTCTTCTCGATCCAGTCGGCCCGCTACGACGTCGTCACCCGGATGCACAACGGGCTGAAGCTGTCGGTCTATTACAACCCCGGCCACGACTGGAACATCGACAAGATCCTGACCGCGCTCGGCACCTCGCTCGATTATTACCGGGCGCATTTCGGCCCCTACCAGTTCAATTACGCGCGGATCGTCGAATTCCCCGGCTATGCGAGCTTCGCCCAGTCGTTCGCCGGCACCATGGCCTATTCGGAAAGCGCCGGCTTCAACGGCAACACCAACGATCCCACCAAGATCGACTTCACCACGTATGTCGTCGCCCACGAAGTCGCGCACCAATATTGGGCGCACCAGGTCGTCGGCGCGGACATGCAGGGCGATACGCTGATGAGCGAGACGCTCGCCCAATATTCGGCGCTCATGGTAATGAAGCACATGTACGGGCCGGACAAGATCCGCCGCTTCCTCAAATATGAGCTCGACACCTACCTGCGCAGCCGCGCCGGCGAGGCGGTCGAGGAGCTTCCGCTCGACCGGGTCGAGGACCAGCCCTACATCCACTACCGCAAAGGCGCGGTCGCCATGTACCTGCTTCAGGAACGGCTTGGCGAAGACGCCGTCGACCAGGCGCTCGCCCGCTTCCTCGCCAAGTGGAAGTTCAAGGGCCCGCCCTACCCGCGCTCGCTCGACCTCATCGCCGAGTTCCGAGCCGCCGCGAAGACGCCGCAGCAGCAGCAGCTGATCACCGATTTGTTCGACAAGATCACGCTCTACGACCTCAAGGTCGCGAACGCGGTGACGAAGAAGGATTCGACCGGCTGGACCACGACGCTGACCATCGCCGCCGACAAATATTATGCCGACGGCAAGGGCAACCAGACCAAGGCCGTGCTCAACGAGCCGATCGAGGTCGGCCTGTTCACCGCGCGTCCGGGGTTCGGCGCCTTCTCGCAGAAGAACGTCCTCGCCTTCGGCCTGCAGCCGATCCACAGCGGCACCCAGACGATCACCGTCCACACCGCGCAGAAACCGACCTTCGCCGGCATCGACCCGTATAATTTCTACGTCGACCGCAATTCCGACGACAATGTGAAGGACGTGACCGCAAGCTGAGCGGTCACGCGCCGATCTAGGCTTTTCGACCCCGCTGCGGCCGCGCCAGATTCGCCAGAGGCTGTGGAGGCGACGGACACATCTGGGTGGACGGAATCCTCGTCCCGTCCCAACAGACCTGGCTCGCGCCGCAAATCTCGGTCGCCGTCACCACCAGTCCGTCCGGGCAAACCCTCGTCGCAAAGACCGGAGGATCATCCGACGTCGCGGGCGCCGGCGGCGGACAGATGTCGGTCTGCGGAATCCAGTTGCCGTTGGCGCAAAGCTGGGTCGCGGGTTGCGGCGCCGCCGAGTCCGAAGCGGCGGCAACCCCGTTCCCGACCGTGCAGGAGGGGAGGGTCGCCATACCGGCGAAGGCCAGGATCAGCGCGGCGCCCGCGCGGACCGTCTTCCGACGCATGAGCTGAATCGAGTCGGACATCGGTCGAACACCCTTGCTGCCTGCGCTTCGGGATTCGTGGAGACGAGGGCGCAAACGGTTCAATGTCTTGAGCCTGAGTCGACCTTCGCCAAAAAGCCGCTAAGCTCAGCACCATCAAACCTCGGGGGGTGGTCGCAATGGCGGACGGTGGGCAACCGCGGCGGCGCAAGCGCTCCGAAGCTTCGGCGACGATCCCCCGCACGCCCGACGCGCTCGACATCGCGCTCGAGCGAGTCGACGACGACGACGCCGCAAGCGCGCTGCTGAAAAAGCATACCGAGCTCCTCAACGCCCAGATCAGGAGCGAGCGGCTCGATCACGGCGCCAAGCGCATGGCGATGGCCGCGCGCTTCCTCATCGCCATCGCGGCGCTGGTGATCGCGTCCGGCTTCATCTGGCTGGCGCTCTCCGCGCGCGCCGACCACGGCCTGGTGATCGAGGCTTTCGCCACTCCGCCCGACCTAGCCGCGCGCGGGCTGACCGGCGAAGTGCTCGCCGCCAACCTCGCCGACCGCCTGGGCGAGATCGACCGCCAGGCCAACAGCTTCCGCGCGCCGGAAACGATGAGCACCAACTGGGGCGACGACGTGAAGATCGAGATCCCGTCGACCGGCGTCTCGATCGGCGAGCTCGACCGTTTCCTGCGGCGCAAGCTCGGCCATGAAACGGTGATCGGCGGAAGCGTCTTCCGCACGCCGCAGGGCCTTCGGATGACGGTCCGGACCGGCGCGCTCGGCACCGTCGAGCAGACCGGTGCCGACGCCCAGATCGAGGACATGATCCGCAAGGCCGCCGAGGGCGTGTTCAACCGGACCCAGCCCTATCGTTATTCCAAATATCTCGAGTTCAGCGGCCGCCTTCCCGAAGCGATGGCGGTCGCTCGGAACGACGCGCAGAGCGACGACCCGAAGGAGCGGGCCTGGGCCTGGGCGCAGATCTCCAACCTGCTCGGACTGGTCGGCGACGAGGCCGGTGCAGCGGCCGCCGGCAAGCGCGCGATTGCCGAAGATCCGTCGAACGCACTCGCCTATCTCAACACCGCCAACGCCCTCGGATTTTTGGGCCACGACGGCGAAGCGGCAGCATACGGCCAGAAGGCCGCGCTGCTCGGCTCGTCGCCGAGCGGCGGCCTCAGCGACGTCGGGATCAACACGTCTCGAGTGAACCTCGCAAGCGGCCCCGCCTTCCGCGGCGATTTCCAGCTGGCGCTGCGCCAGCTCAGCGAGGACACTGGACCCGTCTACGAGGGAGTCCGGGAATTCAGCCAGGCCGGCCGCGTGCTCAACCTCATCGCCATGCACGACATCAGCGGCGCCCATGCCGTGGGCACGACCCTGCCCGACACCTATTTCGTCGCGCATTTCACGAGCGGCAGCGGGCTCTCGGCTCCGCAGCATCTGGCGGCCGTCCAGATGCAGAACTGGCCGCTGGCGCTGCAGATCGACGATGCGATGCTGGCGACGATTGCGACCAACCCGGAAGGCAAGGCCGTTGCCGAAGTCGCGAGGACGCGTTTCCTGCTTCCGCTCAAGGCAGTCGACCTCGCCTACGCCGGGCGAGTCGGTGAAGCGCAGGCGCTGGCCCGCTCGCTTCCGCTCGACTGCGACAATTGTGCCCAGGCGCGAATGGTGGCTGCGGCCTTTGCGCGCGATTATCCTGTGGCGCTGCGCTGGCTCGCGGAGACCCGCCGATGGGGCGGCGATACCCCCTTCCCGCCGACGCAGCTCGGGCAGATTCTCGTGGGCCAGGGCGAATATGCGGAGGCGCTACAGCTTGCGGACCAGGCCATCCGCGCCGGACCCAAATATGCCGACGCGTGGAAACTCAAGGGCGACGCGCTGCGCAAGCTCAACCGGCTGGACGAGGCGGTCGACAACTATCGCGCCGCCGAGCAGGGCGCGCCGCGCTGGGGCCGGCTTCAAATCGACTGGGGCTTCGCCGAGATGCGCCGCGGCCGCTGGCCCGACGCGCGCAGGCACCTCGCCGCGGCCGCGACCATGGACCTCAACCCCGCCGACCGCCAGCTCCTCGCGAAGCTCCAGCGCATCGCCGCGACGCGGTGAATGACGGCTGCTAAGCGTCGTCACCAATCATCGCGGAGATGCTGCAATGCGCGTCATTTATCCCTTGCTCTACGGCGCATGCATCTTCGCCCTTTGGACGATGGCGAGCGTCTATCTGCCGGCCGCGAAAAAGCCGGCGCTCGCTCGCCTCGCCATCGTCGCGGGATGGGCCTGGTGCCTTCTCGTGGGCGCCGGTGCGCTCGGTCTTCTTTTCCTCAGAGGCCCGTGGCCGCCGACCAATGGATGGTTCGCCCTGATGTCGGCCCTCGCCGCCTGCCCGCTGATCGGCCGCCTGTTGCGGGACCGTGCGCGTCTCCCGGTTTCGGGAACGCTGCAATTCGCGGCGGCGGTGCTCCTGGTCAGCCTCGGCCGCCTCGCCCTCACCGTCTGGCCGCAGCCGCACCCGCTATAGCGTGCAGCCGTCCTGACATATTTCTTCGCGACGCAGCCTTATTATGGCGTGACGATGTAGCCCTCTGAGGGGCTGACCCACTTGACAGTTTCCTTGAGGCCAGGCTTCTCCTTGCCCCCGACCTTCCCCTACCGCCGACGAAGCTCCCACAGCCCGCGCGCCGCGAGCATGACCGAGAACAGCGCCGTCACCGCGAGGCTGAACAATATCCAGATGAAGAAGAAGCCGCCGCTGGATTTCGCGATCGCTCCCCCGACTCCCGCGCCCTTCATGTGAATGACGGGAACGATCAACCCGAGCAGCGACGCCACCAGGACGATGACCAGGCCCGACCGCCGCTCGATCAGCGCCAGCGTGCCGTACAGCCAGACCGCCAGCACCGGAACCAGGATGAGGTCGAACAGCGTCCCCGGCTCCATTCCGCGGACGATGTCATCCGCCATGTGGAGCGTCATGAACAGGATCGAGAGCAAGGACGCAATGACCAGGACGGCGTTGTTCTTCATCGGATGATCCCCCCTTTTTGAGACCTAGGCTTCGTCGCGCCTCGTGACGCGCTCGGACGGCACGTCCGTAGCCGGCGCCTCGATCTGCCGCGCGGCCTCGCCAGTGCCGCCGCCGACCTGCTGCTCGATCGCGTTCAGCCGTGCCTCGACGCTCTGCATCTGCGCGCCATGCTGGGCCGCGATGAGCTCGGCCATCCTTTCCTTGTGCCGGATCCACCGCCGGAACCCCGTCCAGAGCATCACGAGAAGCGCGATTCCGAAGACCGATTCAATCAGCAGCGCTTCCTGGTAGGCGAAGAGGCCGAACAACGGGTGATCCATAGCAACCTCCTGGCTGCGCCATCTGGCCGATTCCGAACGATGCTATCACGGAGCATCCGGAACGCCACGGCAGATTTGCGCCAATGAGTTACTGTTGCAATACGGCAAGTTCCCCGCTCTCCCGCCACGTCACCGCCGCTCCGCCGCCTGCGCGTAGCGCCGCCTGAGCTTCGCCACCGTCCGCGGCTTCACTTCCGGCGCGGCATTGCCCCAGGCATTGCGCACATAGGTCGCGACCGCGGCGACCTCGTCATCGCTCAGCTTCCAGTCGAACGGCGGCATGGCGAGCGGGGTCGGCGCGGCGGGCGTCGGCACCGAGCGGCTTCCGGCGAGGATCAGCCGCACGATCGTCGCCGGGTCGCGCGCCTGCACCGACGCGTCGCCGGCGAGCGGCGGGAAGGTGCGCGGCTGGCCTTCGCCATGTTCGTCGTGGCACGCGACGCAGGTGTCGGCGTAGATCGCCGCGCCTGCGCGCATCGCCGCTTCGCTCGGGCCCGCGAACCCCTTCATGTGCCGGCGCGGCGGAAGCTGCTTCAAATAGGTCGCGATCGCCGCCAGATCGGAATCGCTCATCCGGCTGGTCGAATAATAGATCACTTCCTGCATCGGCCCCGACGCCGCCGCATGCGCGTTGCGCCCGCTCCTCAGATATTCGACCAGATCGCCGTTGCTCCAGCTTGCGAGCCCCTTGCGCGGATCCGCGGTCAGATCGAGCGCGACCCAGTCGCTCATCGCCGCCCCCTGGAGCGCATGGCCGTTGCGGTCGGCGAGAAGCAAATTCTTCGGCGTGTGGCAGCCGCCGCAATGGCCCGGCCCCCAGACCAGATAGGCGCCGCGGTTCCATTCGGCGGTCATCGCCGGATTGGGCCGGAACTCGCGCGGGCGGAAGAAGAGCGCGTTCCAGATCGCCATCAGCGGCCGGATGTTGAGCGGGAACGGCAGCTTGTTCGCGGGCTTGGGCTGATAGACCGGCGGGAGCGTGCGTAGGTAAGCGTAGATCGCGTCCACGTCCGGCCGGCTCATCCGCGTGAAGTAAGTGTAGGGGAAGGCCGGGTAGAGGTTCTTGCCCCCGTGCGCGATTCCGTTGTGCATCGCGCGGTAGAAATCGGCTTCGCTCCACCGCCCGATGCCGGTCTTCAAATCGGGCGTGATGTTCGCCGAATAGATGATCCCGAACGGCGTCCTGATCCCGCGCGCGCCCGCGAACGGAACGCCGCCGGCGCGCGTGTGACACGCCTGGCAATCGCCCGCGTCGACCAGATATTTCCCCCGCGCCACGGGATCGTCGCTGAACTGCAACGCGGCGTCCGGCGGCGCGGCGGCATCGGCTGGCGGTCCCCACGCGGCGACGTCGGCGGTGATGTCGTCGTCATCGGCCGGCGGAAGCCCGATCGCCCCGCCTCCGGGATTGGCCGCGCCCTGCGGCACCGCCGGCGGCACCTGGCGATAGCTCGCCGCCACGCACGCGGCGAGGAAGCTCGCGAGCGCGACGGTGAGGGCGATCCCAGGCGCTCGGCTGCGGCTCATGCCTGCACCAGCGGCCCCGGCGCTTTGACATACTGGTTCACGATCGCCTCGGCGCAATGATAGCTCAGCGCCGCGACCGTCCCCATCGGGTTGTAGCCGGCGTTCTGCGGGAAGGCGTTGGCCCCCGCGACGAACAGGTTGGGCACGTCCCAGCTCTGCAGGTAGCGGTTGATCGCGCTCGTCGCCGGGTCCGCGCCCATGATCGCTCCGCCGGTCGTGTGAGTCGTCTGGTAGGGCGCGATGTCGTAATGGCCGCTGCGCTTGTTCGACCTGACCTCGCGCCCGCCCATCGCGCGCCCGATCTCGGCCGCCTTGTCGGTCAGATAGTCGCTCATCTTGTGTTCGTTGTCGGTGAAGTCGAACGTCATCCGCATCAGCGGCCGGCCGAACGTGTCGCGCCAGGTGGGATCGAGGTCGAGATAATTGTTGCGGTGGCTCATCACCGCGCCGTGGGTGACGATCGGCACCGTCTTCACATAATTTTCGGCGATCGCGCGCTTGAACTCCGCGCCCCACTTCGGGCTCTTGTCCGGCACCGGGTGGGTCTCGATCGGCCGCGCTCCGGTGTTGAGCGCGCCGAGATAACCGCCGCCGATGAACCCCAGTCCCGTGTGATCGAAATTGTCGCCGTTGAAATCGTCGATGATCATTCCGAGCGCACCCGCGCCGATGAACGGGTTCGTCACCTTGTCGTCGTAGAAGACGTTCACCGACGACACGATCTGGTACGAATAATTCCGCCCGATCGTGCCCGTGCCGGTGCGCGGATCGTAGGGCGTCCCGATCCCCGCCAGCAGCAGCTGCCGCACATTCTCGAGCATGAACGCCGAGAGGATGACGATGCTCGCCGGCTGGAATCCCAGCACGCCATTCTCGTCGACATAGCTGACCCCGGTGGCGTGCTTGTGATCGCGCGTCAGCTCGACCTTCATCACCTCGCACCAGGTGCGCAGCGTGAAGTTGGGCCGCGCCATCAGCACCGGAAGAATCGTCGTCTGCGGGCTCGACTTGCTGTCATTGCCGCAGCCGAACTTCTCGCAGAACCCGCAATAGGTGCATTGGCCCAGCTGGACTCCGAGGGGGTTGGTGTAGGGCCGGCTCATATTCGCCGCGGGGTGCGGGAACGGATGGTAACCGAGCCCCGCCGCGGCCTTCGCGAACAGGCTCGGCCCATAGGGCATGTTGAGCGGCGGATTGGGATAATCGCGCGACCGCGGCCCTTCGAACGGGTTGCCGCCCGGCTGGATCTGCCCGCCGAGATTGCCCGCCTTGCCCGACACGCCGCACAGATAATCGAACTTGTCGTAATAAGGTTCGAGCTCCTCGTAGCTGACCGGATAATCCTGCACCGTCATGTCGTAGGCGTTGACCACGTCCGCGCCGTAGCGCTCGAGATTGTGGCTCCGCGCCTTGAAGTCGCTCGGAAGGAACCGCCACACCTGCCCGTTCCAGTGCACCCCGCCGCCGCCGACGCCCGCGCCCGGAAGGAACGAGCCCAATCGCCGCATCGGAAGCGCTTGCTGGTCGGGCGAGTTGCGGAAGGTCAGCGTCGAATGCGCGACGTTTTGGAACAAATGGTGCCGCCACATGTAGCGCAGCTCGTCCTGGTCGAACGGGATCGCGAAATCGTTGGGCGCGGTCCGCCATCCGCCGCGCTCGAACGCCAGCACGTTCAAACCCGCCGCAGTCAGCGCTTCGGCAAGAATCGCGCCGGTCCAGCCGAAGCCGACAAGGACCACGTCCACCGCGGGGTCGGCCATCAGCTACGCGGCTTCCACGCGTCCCGCCCCGTCAATCCCACCGGCGGCAGCGTGTATTGCTCACCGTATCGCGACACCCACTGCGTCAGATCGTAACGCGCCCCCGGAAAGCCGATCATCCCCCACGCCGACATGTCGCGGTTGCCGCCATAGATCGGGTCCGCGAAATAGCCCTCGATCACATTCTGCAGAAGGAGCGCGAAAAAGGCCTTGGAGTCCGCGCCCTCGCCCAAATCCGCCTTGCCGTCCTCGAGCGTTTTCAATGCCGCATCCTGGCTCGCCGGGTCGAGCGCCGCGAACGGCTTGCCGTAGGTCGCGCCCGACCAGCGGTCGATTGCCGCGATCGACATCCGATAGACGCTCGCCGGCGGCCCCATCTGCCAGCCTTGCGTCGCCGTGCCCTTGGGGAATGGCGGCTGAAGGTAGAAGCGGTCGCCCTCGCCATAGGGTCCCGCGAGCTGGCGGTCGATGAAGCGCGGCACCTCGGCCTCCGCCGCGCCCGGTCCGGTCGAATCGCTCGGGATCATCCGCGCCGCCGCCGCCTCGACGAACGCCGCCTCGGCGGGAGAAAAGAAGATGTAGCCGGGCCGCTCGTCGCGCCGAAGCGGCCGGTCGCTCCGGTCCGCGGCCCACGGCAATCTGCGCCGGATCGTCTCGGCAAAGGCGCGGCCCGGCGTCAGCGAGGCCAGCGCCGAGAAGGCGGCGCCCATCAGCACCGCCACCCGCCGCGAAACCCCGCGCTTTATCATCGATGGGAGCCCAGCATCGGTGCGGTAGTGGCGCGGTCGCGCCCAATCGTTCAATCGCCCGCCGTTCGCTTCCCGGACCGGATCCGGGATCCGGCCGCTCTCCGACGCCGGTCCAACATCGTGGTTAAATCATTGCCATTGACCGCTTATTATATCCGGCGCAGCATCCGCCGCCTGTGCAATGAGTCGTCGGGGGGATGATCATGCGGCTCGGTTCGGTTGCGCTTGCGCGCGTTTCTTTCGTTGCTCTGCTGCTCAGCGGCTCTTCCATCGCCTTCGCGGACGTCACGCCCGAAGTGAAGGACGCGATGACCCGCTGCGACGATACGTCCAACACCTACACGCTTCAGGCGCAGCTCGCGGGGTGCGACTCGGCGATCAATTCGGGCGCGCTCACCACCGCCAATCTCGCGATCGAGCATTTCAACAAGGGCATCGTCCAGATGCAGCTCGGCGACAGGCAGGGCGCGATCCTGTCCTACACCCAGGCGATCCAGCTCAATCCCGCCTACGAGAAAGCATTCGTGCTCCGCGGCGATGCGTATGACGACCTGAACGACGTCCAGCACGCAATGTCGGACTATAGCGATGCCATCCGCATGGCGCCGGGCGACGCGGATGCCTATTTCGGCCGAGGCAATGAGTATCTCAACCTCAAGAACTACGCGCAGGCGATCGCCGATTATAACCAGGCCATTCAGCTGAAGCCGGACGCGTCGCAATACAACAACCGCGGCGTCGCGTATCTGGATCAACAGGATTACGAGCACGCGATCGGCGATTTCAACGACGCGCTTCGGCTTGATCCGCGCCACTCGACGGCCTTCACCGGCCGCGCGGACGCCGAGTTCGCGCTGAACCAATTCGCCAGCGCGCACGACGATTACGTCCACGCGCTCGATATCGACGGGAAGAATGCGCACGACTGGAATGGACGCGGCCGGGCGGACATCGTTCTCAAGGACTATAAGGACGCGAAATTCGCGTTCGACCAGGCGGTCCAGCTCGATCCGAAGGAACCCGCCTTCATATCCAACCGGGGGGTCGCGAACGACCGGCTTGGCGATCACGAGCAGGCGCTCGCGGATTTTTCCGAAGCGCTTCGGCTCAACCCGGACGATTCCGATGCGCTGGACCACCGCGCTTTTACCTACAATGAGCTCGACAAGCACGACCTCGCGGCCGCCGACTACACGCGGCTGATCGGCATGAGGCCGACGTCGGCCGCGGCTTATGACGGCCGCGGCTTCACGGAAATCCAGCTGGGCGACAACGAGCATGCGATCGCCGACTTGACCAGGGCGATCGCGCTGGACCCGAAAGACCCCGTTGCGCTGTTCGATCGCGGCAACGCTTATTTCGGTCTGGAGAAATATGATCTGGCCGCGGCCGATTTTCAGGCGTCGCTGAAGCTCGATCCCAAGAGCGCCGGGGCGCTCAACGGCCTCGGCCGGCTGAAGCTGCACATGGGCGACTATGCTGCGGCGCGCGCCTATTTCGATCAGGCGATTCAGAACGTGGCCGACGACCCGGCCTATTTCTCGAACCGAGCGGTCGCGTGGAGGAACCTCAACGACAACGACCACGCCCTCGCGGACTATAAGGCCGCGCTTCAGCTGAAGCCCAACTATTTGCCTGCGCTGCTCGGCCGCGGCCGGGTCTACGAGGACATGAAGCTCTACAGCGACGCGCTCGCCGACTTCGAAGAGGCGGTCCGGTTGCATCCCGATGACGCCTCGGCGCAGAACAGCGCGTGCTGGGCCCGCGCCGCCTTCCTCAACGCCGGCTTCGATCAGGCGTCGAAGGAGTGCGACAAGGCCGTCGAGCTCGCGCCCAAGGACGCCAACCACCTCGGCAGCCGCGCCATGCTGGCAATGAAGCAGAAGCGCTACCAGGACGCGTGGACCGACTATGACGCCGCGGTGAAACTCGATCCCAAGAGCGCCAGCCACTGGTACGGCCGGGCGATGGCGGCGCTGAGGATGGGCAAGGCCGCGGACGCCAGGGCCGACCTCGAAAAAGCCAAGGCGATCGACCCCAAGATCGCCGAAACCTACGCAAGCTACGGGATCACGCCCTAGGCGGGTCCCCCACCCCAGCGTTCACGATCATTTGTTCATCGCGATCGCCCGCGGAACGCAATCGGCGCGGCTGAGGGGCGGTGGAGCATCGGCGCGAAGCTTCAGCCGATCGGTGAGCTGGACGAGCCGCCGGACATAGGCGTCGGTGAACACGGTCGCACACCGTCGGCTGAGGTGCGACCATTCGGGGATTACGAGGTTCTGCGCCTGCGGCAGGTCGTCGGCGTGAATTCCCCTGGCGTGCGTGCCGGCGAGAAGCGCGTCCCATCCGCGCGATCGCGGCAGCCGCTGATCTTCATTCACCCGCAGCTCCGGCGCCGACGGCGGCCGAATGAAAATCACCTCGCCGCCCCGCGCGCGGATTCGGCGAACCGCCTCGGCGCTGCGCGCGACGACCTTGGCGATGATCGCCGGCGGAAACTTCGGTCCCTTGAACCCGCCCCACGCGTGGCGCGCATGATCGCGCAGGTAGCCGCCGCTCTCGATCCTGTCCCACATCGCATATTGACGATCCGCGTAGGTCTCGGAGATTTTCCACACGTCCTCGTACGGGCTGTCGGCGCCGCTGCGCCAACCATGGTCGAAGCGCGGCAGCATCAGGCTTAGCCGGTAGTCCGAGTCCATGAAGGCGAAATATTGCTGCAGCCAGCGGTCGATCCACAGCCCGGTGACCTGCGCCGGCTTCCCGTTCTTCTCGAACGCATGCATGTAGGCGCCGCCGAAGCCGATGCCGTCGGGACGGAAGTAGCCGACATCGGCGAGCCCGACGATCAGCAGGCCCTTGAATTTCGGGTCGTTGGCATAATTCTCCAGCAGCGCGCGGGCATTGGTGCCGACGATCGCCGTCTGGATCGGGCGGATTCCGGTCAGCGCCTGGAAGCGGTCGAGATTGGTGTCGAACAGGATCCGGCTGTCGCCGACGATCGCGACCGCGGCGGTGCTTCCCGCGCGGCGCTGCTCGGCCCAGGCCTGCGGGCTGTCGTCGATGTCGCCGGCGTGGAGACCCTGGCGGCGCATTTCGACCTCCCAGCCGGTGGTCAGCAAAGTCACGGCGACGGCGACGAACAGCGCCAGGCGCGCCCACGGCTGCAGGGGAATGTCGCGCGTCGGCACCGGCTGCGCCTGTCCCGGCCGGTTCGCCGCGGTTTTCCTCAGGCCCGCCGGAAGCGCACCTTCGCGAACTCCGCGGACTTCGGCCTCGTGCGCGTCAGAACGCGAAATAGATGAAGGCATTGCCCTGCCCCTGCTCGATGATGACGGCAAACAACAGCAACGCCCAGATCGACGCGATCGCGACCGCGGGCGTTCGCTCGATCACCCGTTCGAGAGTCGTGTCCCGCATCGTCAGGTGCGTCCCGAAGATGCCGCTGACGATGACCATCGCGATGATCATCGGCCCCGCCGCGATCAGCGGCTCCGGCTTGACCTGCATTCCCGCCATGCCCTTCAGCACCACGCCGGCGCCGGCGAACGTCTTGGCTCGGAAGAATACCCAGGTGACGTTGACCAGGAGAAACGTCAGCAGCGCCAGCCCGAGGATCGACGCCCGCCCCGGCGTGAAGCCCTTGAAGCGCTGCTTGAGCCAGCGTTCCACCGACAGATAGACTCCATGGAGCCCGCCCCACACGACGAACGTCCAGTTGGCGCCGTGCCACAAGCCGCCGAGCAACATGGTCCCCATCAGCGCGGCGTAGGTCCGGGCCCGGCCGTGGCGGTTGCCGCCGAGCGGGATGTACAGATAATCGCGCAGCCAGCTCGACAGCGTGATGTGCCATCGGCGCCAGAAATCGGAGAAGCCGACCGCGCCGTACGGGAACCGAAAATTGTCCGGCATGGCGAATCCCATGCACAGCGCGACTCCGATCGCGGAGGTCGAATAGCCGGCAAAGTCGCAGAAGATCTGCCCTGCGAAGGCGAATGTCGCGACCCAGCTGTCCAGCATCCCGGGAAGCTTGCCGTGCGCGTCGTAGACCGCCTCGACCACCGGCGCGAGGAATCCGTCGGCGAGCACCACTTTCTGGAACAGCCCAAGCGTCAGCAGCGCAAGGCCGAAGCCGATCTGGTCGGGCTTGGCCTGGCGCGGCTGCTCGAACTGCGGGACCAGCTCGGTCGGCCGCATGATCGGTCCGGCGACGAGGTGCGGGAAGAAGGTGACGAACAAGGCGTAGTTGAGGAAGCTTCCCGCCGGCGCCGACCGCCGCAGATAGACGTCGAGCGTGTAGGAAAGGGTCGCGAAGGTATAGAAGCTGATGCCGACCGGAAGGACAATGTCCCAGCCCGGCGGGTGGTAGACGATCCCGAGCGATCCGGCGACCGCGACGAAATTGGCGAGCAGGAAGCCGCCGTACTTGAAATAGCCGAGCATGCCGAGATTGACGACGACGCTGGTCAGCATCCACAGCTTGCGCGTGCGCTCGCGCCTGGCGCGGACCATCCATTGCGCCGCCCACCAGTCGACGACGGTCGAAATCCACAGCAGCGCGACAAACGGCGGATTCCACGCCGCGTAAAACAGGTAGGAAGCGATCAGCAGGTTGATCTTCTTCTGATGCCACGAAAAGAACGGCGCATAGTGGAGCGCCAAAACGATCGCGAAAAAGACCAGGAATGTCAGCGAATTGAAGATCATCGGACGCGCGCCCTTGCGCGTCCCGCCGGCCCCTCACCCATACAGCGCCCCCTGCTGCATTCCGACCGGTAGAACAGGGGCGGCCACCCGAACTGAACGTCGCACAGTCGGTTCCCCGACACAAGGGAGGCCGAACGGTCGTCAATCGCTCGCCGCCACCCTCGCGCTTCGCTCCATCCCCTGCTAGCGCGCCCAAAATCCTTGAAGCAGTCCAATGACCGACCTCGCGCACATCCGTAATTTCAGCATCATCGCCCATATCGACCACGGCAAGTCGACGCTGGCCGACCGGCTGATCCAGGCGACCGGCGGCCTCACCGACCGCGAGATGGTCGGCAATGCCCAGGTGCTCGACAATATGGATATCGAGCGCGAGCGCGGGATCACGATCAAGGCGCAGACCGTCCGGCTCGAGTGGAAGGGTTACGAGCTAAACCTGATGGACACGCCCGGCCACGTCGACTTCGCCTATGAGGTGTCGCGGTCGCTCGCCGCCTGCGAAGGCGCGCTCCTCGTCGTCGACGCCGCCCAGGGCGTCGAAGCGCAGACGCTCGCCAACGTCTACCAGTCGATCGAGCACGACCATGAGATCCTGCCCGTCATCAACAAGATCGATCTCCCCGCCGCCGACCCGGAAGGGGTGCGGCAGGAGATCGAGGAGATCATCGGCCTCGACGCCTCGGGCGCGGTCCTCGCCAGCGCCAAGACCGGCGCCGGGATCGCCGACGTTCTCGACGCGATCGTCGCCACCATCCCCCCGCCCAAAGGCGACTCCGCCGCGCCCCTGAAGGCGATGCTCGTCGACAGCTGGTACGACCCCTATCTCGGCGTGGTCATCCTCGTCCGCGTCATCGACGGCACGATCCGCAAGGGGGCGCAGGTCAAGTTCATGGCCGCCGGCACCACCCACCTGGTCGACCGCGTCGGCTGCTTTCGCCCCAAGATCGAGCAGCTATCGGAGCTCGGCCCCGGCGAGATCGGCTTCATCACCGCGCAAATCAAGGAAGTCGCCGAGACCCGCGTCGGCGACACCATCACCGACGCCAAGCGCCCCGCCGAGGCCCCGCTCCCCGGGTTCCGCCAAGTCCAGCCGGTCGTCTTCTGCGGCCTCTTCCCCGTCGACGCCGCCGACTTCGAGAAGCTCCGCGACAGCCTCGACAAGCTGCGCCTCAACGACGCCTCGTTCAGCTTCGAGATGGAGACCAGCGCCGCCCTGGGCTTCGGCTTCCGCTGCGGCTTCCTCGGCCTCCTCCACCTCGAGATCATCCAGGAGCGGCTGACCCGCGAATATGACCTCGACCTCATCACCACCGCGCCCAGCGTCGTCTACGAGGTGCATCTGCGGGGGTCCGCTCGTCCTGAGCGGAGCGCGGAGCGCGAAGTCGAAGGGCGCCCTTCGACGAGCTCAGGACGAGCGGGTGTGCTGGAAATCCACAACCCCGCCGACTGGCCCGACCCTTCGCTCATCGAAAGCGTCGAGGAGCCGTGGATCGACGCCACGATCTACGTGCCCGACACCTATCTCGGCGCGGTCCTCAAGCTGTGCCAGGACCGCCGCGGCGTCCAGAAGGACCTGACCTATGTCGGCACCGGCACCCACGCCCGCGCCATGCTCCGCTACGAGCTTCCGCTGAACGAGGTGGTGTTCGACTTCTACGACCGCCTGAAATCGATCAGCCGCGGCTATGCGAGCTTCGACTATCACCAGGTCGGCCACCGCGAGGGCGACCTCGTCAAGATGAGCATCCTCGTCAACAACGAGCCGGTCGATGCGCTGAGCATGATCGTCCACCGAGCCAACGCCGAGGCCCGCGGCCGCGGCATGTGCGAGCGCCTGAAGGACCTGATCCCGCGCCACCTGTTCAAAATCCCCATCCAGGCCGCGATCGGCGGCAAGATCATCGCGCGCGAGACGATCGGCGCGCTGAGGAAGGACGTGACCGCGAAATGTTACGGCGGCGACGCGACGCGAAAGCGCAAGCTGCTGGAGGAGCAGAAAGAGGGGAAAAAGCGGATGCGCGAATACGGCAGCGTGAGCATCCCCCAGGAAGCCTTCATCGCAGCCCTGCGCATGGGCGACGACGCCTAGCCCCTCTCCCCTATGCGGGAGAGGGGTTGGGGAGAGGGGGCAGCAGATCGCGCCTCAACCGATACCGCTTCCAACCGGTCCGTCACGCGTTACCGCCCCCAACCACCCAACACCGAAAGCCCCACACCATGACCTACAAAAGCACATTCCAGGACCGAGCCGCCCAGGCCGCCGAGGCGAAGCAGAAAGCGCTCGAGCAATATCGTGCCCGCCCGCCAGTCGACGAAGCCCAGGCCGCCGAACGCTTCGCCGCCGGCGAGGCGCGCAGCGCGGCCAAGGCCGAGAAAGTCGCGACCAAGAAGGCCGACCGCAAGGCTGCGGGTGAAGCGGCAGCGGCGGATGCGGCGGCCAAAGCGGCAGCGGCCGCGCCGAAGAGCGAAGCGGAGCTCAAGGCCGCGCGCGATGCGAAATATGCGAAGAGGAAGAACAAGAGCCGCCGAGCGTAAGGGAGCGCTCTGCGAAGCAGACGCGAGCTTACGTCGAAGAGACGGCGAAGGTCGGCCGGCGGGGCGGCGAGCCTAAAGCGAGCCCGAACCCGTTCGACGTCACGAATTTACTTCGGGACCGCTAATGTGGCCTTTTGGGCTTTCGTTTGGGTGGCGGAGCTGGCGCGATTGGGTCGCGATCAATGGGTGAGGCCGTCAGATCGCCGGTAGTGTAAACCACAGATTTCTTCGCGCTGTGCCCTGTGGCGTGGAAAGCGGACTTCTTGTGGTGGCGATGAACCGTATGGCTGCAACTGCGAGCCGGCGGCGATCCGGCGAACAGAGCAAGCACCAGTACTATAGTACCTAGCATAATCTAGCCATTATGCGCTCCACACGCCGAGGAAAGATCGGCGAATGTCCGAGCGTTCCATGCGAAGCCCTTCTCTTCGGCGTTATTCGGTTTCTCGATCTCAGACGCGACCCTTACCCAATTCAATGGCGCCGAACCGACGTCCTGACGACAAGCAAGGAGAAAGGTGAACACCAAGACGTCTGTTTCTCCTGGTTCTACGTCATGGTCGATAGGACCGTCGTATTCGTTGAGTACTGGCCAACGCAACTCACCTTCGTGAAACTGGTGCGGGTCGGGTGTTTTGACTGGCCTCAATGCTTCCCAGTAGGCGGCACCTTTGAGTCTTGCGAGCCGTCGCAATCCGAAAGGGCTAGCTGCCACATTTTGCAGCATGACGAATGCGCTGCTGAGATGGATTGGCTTCTTGCCGGTGTTCTCAAAATTAGTGTGCACCTCCACCGACACCAAATCCGGCTGCACTGGAACCACTTCGACGGACTGTTGCAAGTCCGCGCGCGGGTAACTCTCATGTTGTTCACTGAACCACACCGCGCCAGCAATGAGAGCAATCGTCGCAGCGCTCGCTTCGACAATCTTGGCGAACTCAGCCGCTGCCGTGAGCTTACTCAATCCGCCCCCTTACCCGAGCAGATGAAAAACTACGAGGAATCGAGAGATTGCGTCAAATCTTAGTTTCCCCGATCATCTCGATGCCGAATCGGTCCACTGGAGCGTCGTCAATGGCTGATTCTGTAGTTCACATCGGCGAAAATTCGCCAGAGCAAGTTGCTTACAAGCTGCTCAACAACATTGCTCAAGCGGAGAAGAAGACGCTCGTCGGGGCGGACGCAAATGTCACGCGAGAGTGGATCCTGAGGACATATGCGCAGTGTTTGCGCACAGTAAATTCACCGCACAACGTCAATGATTACCTAGAGAGCTTCGGCGGCTGACGAGTGTCCAAAGGCGTTTTCCTCTATCGCGAAGATTCCCGACACGAGGACCGACCCTGGGCTGTGTACCAGTTCCCAGCCTCCTATCTTTCTCGTGCCAGTCAGATGGTCGCCGACTGGGTGATTTACATGGAGCCGGTGAAGGCCGGCCGAAGAGGCTATCACGCGGTTGCGAAGGTGGACCGGATCACGCCCGATCCGAGCAGTCCCGGAATGCACCTCGCTATCATCGATCCCAATTCATACCTCGACTTTGACCACAACGTGCCGTTTCAGTCAGGCGGCGAGTACCCGGAGCGAAGTGTCCTCAACGAGCCGGGGAATGTTTCGGGTCGCGCGCAGGCGGCTGTTCGGCCAATTCCGGCGGACGACTTCAACCGCATCGTCGGACTTGGGCTGGACACACATGACGAGCTGCTGCCGCGTTCAGACGCGGAAATCGGCGTGTCGGTGGCGGAAGAGCAGGTGCCGTATGAGTTCGAGCAGGACCGGGTTCAGATGCTCACGAGACGCACAATTCGAGATCGGATTTTCAGAACGCGCGTGCTGAAAGCTTACGACCGTCGCTGCGCCTTCACCGGATTCCAGTTCATCAACGGCGGCGGTCGCGCAGAAGTGGAGGCTGCACACATCAAATCGGTCGAAGCAAAGGGGCCGGACGTGGTTCAGAACGGCCTCGCATTATCGGGAACAGTGCATTGGATGTTCGACCGAGGGTTGCTGACCATCGCTGACGACGCGACGATATTACTGTCGAACCACATCAATGACGTCGATGGCGTCCGGAAGATTTTGCTTCCGAATGGACGAGCGAAATTTCCGGACGACCCGCACGATGCGCCTGACCCCGCTTTCTTGCGCTGGCATCGCGAGAAGTATTTCAAAGGCGTGGCGTTGGGCTAGGCGATCTCTGCTTCGCGCTCAGCCGGCTCCACCGTCAGCCGCAACCCCATCGCACCCAGGATCGACCGGATCGTCTCGAACGACGGGTTCCCGTCCTCGCCGAGCGCCTTGTAAATTCCGGGCCGGCTGACGCCGCTGCGCCGCGCCAGGTCCGAAATTCCGTGCGAGCGCGCGACCGTGGCGAGCGCATTGCGCAGCTCCTCGGGGCTGGCGTCCTCCAGGTAGGCATCCAGGTAGGCCGCAATGTCCTCGGCGCTGTCGAGATAGTCTGCGGAGTCGAACGCGCTGGTCTTGATCTTCGCCATCAGTCAATCTCCCTCGCCAGTACCTTCGCTTCCTCGATGTCCGCGCCCTGCGTCGACTTGTCGCCGCCGCACAGGAGCACGATCAACTCCTTGCCCCGCTGGACGAAATAGACGCGATAGCCCGGCCCATAGAAAATCCTCATCTCCGAGACGCCTTCTCCGACCGGAGCCACGTCTCCCAAATTGCCGGCCTGGGGCTCGATCCAGTCGCTTCAAGATTCGAGCCCGGGCGCGCTCATCACGCAATCCGGTCAGCCACTTCCTGAATCGCTCGGTCTGCCGGACCTCGATCAAGCATGTCTCCTATAGTTTACAGCGATCCGGCTGTCAACCATAGTTTACAGCTAGGCAGCGCTTGTCAACTTCCGCCCCCAATCCGCCCAGCCTCCACATGCCGCAGCCACTCGCGCGCGGCCCATTGCTCCTCGTCGGTCAGATGGTCCTCGCGCCGCTGCACGGACTCGGCGTGCCTGTTGCGGAACCAGCCTTGCTCCGCCATCCGCGTCGGCTCCGGAGTAATCGTCCGCCCGGGCGCGTCGCTCTCGTTGGGCGGATGCGGCACCAGCCACTCGCCCTTGAGGTTGAACCGCCTCATCAAATCCCTCCGAAGTATAGATGCCGCGGCCACAGGTCCTTCTGGATCACGTCGTTGAGCTGCGCCCACAGCGCATCCACCTCGGCCTGCTCGGGCGGGTCGGGGAGATCGAGCGCCTCCAGCTCCTCGTCACTGATGTCGTCGGGAAGCGGCGCCAATGTGCGGAACCACGCCTCCGTCACCCTGCGGTTCGCGTCCTGCCACGCCTCGGCCGTGCGGTGCAGCCATCGATAGCGCGCCGCCCCGTAGGCATCGGCCGGCTCGTCCGCCGCGAGCAGCTCGCGGAGCGTGTTCATGAAATGCTTTCTCGGCATGATTATTCCTCTCCAACTGTTCGAAAGGTTAGCCGGTCATGCGGAGTGAATCCGAATGACTGGCGCTCCGCGCCTAGTCGCTGCTCTCGGTGCTCTCGTCCCAATCCAGGGGCTCCAGCCCCTCCGCCGCCCGATGTTCGTCGATCGCCCGCCGCGCCGCCGCCTTCCGGTCCGGCCCGTAGCCGATGTCGCCGAACGACCAGCCGCTTTCGGCGGTCAGCACCATGTCGGGCTTGCGCTGGTTGGCGATGTTCCACGGCTCGTCGGGCTGCGCCTCGCCGGCCGCGGCCTTGTCCCAGTTGACGGGAAGCTCGGTCAGGATCTCGAACGCCGCGCGCTTGCCGGGGCTGCCGCTGATCTGCTGGAGGAACAGCCGGCGGCAGCGCAGCAGCTTGCCGCGGATGCTGTCCGCCGCGTCCTCCGCGCGGGCCGCGACCGAATCCTCGTCCTCCCACTCGTCGAACTCGTTCAGCACCTGCCCCGGCTGCGGAAAGGGCTGGCGCCAGGCGCCGGAAGAGGGACCGCCGGACTGCGGCCGCCGGTGCGGCGGCTCGGGGATGTCGCGCGCACAAAGCGCCTGCAGCCGCGCCTCCTCGCGGCTCCGCACCAGCTCGCAAATGCCGTCCCAGGCGGCGCGGAACTCGCCGACCTCGTCGTCGCGATAGACGTCCTCGATTCCGCTCAGCTTCTTCCGCATCGCCGTCGCGGCGCCCTGCGGCGATCCCGTCTGGACGATCAGCTCGAGGAAGCGGCGCTGCCGTTCGGGCGTCCAGCCGTTGGGCTGCATCACCTTGCGCGGCACCGGTGCGAAATCGAGGAAGGCGGCAAGCTCGGGATCGTTGTCGGCATTGGCGTCCGGTTCCGGCGTGCCGACGACGCGGGGCGGTTTCAGCGAATCACTCATCTCCCAGCGTATAACCAGATAGGTTTGAAATAGGAAAGCGAAAAGTGCCGAGCATAAGGGAACGATTGCAGCGCAATCGCGAGCTATGTCCAAGAGCCGAAGCAGCGTAGTTCTGCCGGGGGCAGAGCGAGAACTTCGGGGCGCTCGGCCGGCGGGGCGGCGCGCCTAAAGCGCGGTGAACCTGTCCGACGAGCAGCCCGCTCGCCGACATGCCGAGGGGCATGGCGGTAATGCTGCTGAATTCACTTCGTGACAAATTTTCCTTGGCACGGCGTGTTGCCGTTTTCGGATTGCTGGCGAGCCCAGCGGGCCTATGAGCCCTCCTCAAGCATTGCGAGGGTCTGGAAGTGCTTGTTGCATCCTCGGCACTGACCACAGGCATATTCTGATCGGTGGCACGAGAAGGCCCAAGACAAAATGCTCAAGGGAACCTTGGATTTTTGTTGTAGCTCCTGACCGCTCATTTGAATAGCTGGCGCATCAAGGCTCGAGTTACCCTGTAGCTTTAGGACCTGCTGCATCTGTTCAATAAATTCTACCCGACCATCAGGATGTATGGCATCGGTCTGAACAGTTCCTATCAACAATTGCAGGGCAGGCTCTGCAGCGTACTTCATTGCGGCGAGTGTGATGAGCAACTGGTTGCGAAACGGCCAGAATTCACTTGGTCCGGCACCGATTGCGGGCTCTCCTGCCATATCTCCCGAACCACACGAACGGCAGTTCACCACAGCCAGATCAAGCGGCAGTTGTAGATCACCCGCAATTTGAATGGCTGCGCGGCGCTCGCCCGCAGCCGGCAAGTGACCGTAATCTAAGAAAAGAAGCCGATCAGGCCGCTGCCAATGTGCTAGGGCCGTGGAATCCAATCCACCTGAAAACAGCAGCACCTTCATTCCAGAGCTGCCCACGCCGCGTGATAGATTGCCGTGGCTAAGTCACGGGCCCTCCCCCTCGCGCGCGCCACTGAATCAACACTCCTGTCACGAGTCCAACAAAAATCGCAATGATTCCATTATGTTCTGGTCGTGTTCTTGTTTCGATTCAACTATCCCAACCTCTACGGGCACTACATCGAGCACAGGCGCTCGGCAGAGCCGCGAAAGGAGCCGGATCCGACTAATCTCGCCACCCCACTGCCAATTTTGGCCCATGCCACCCCCCATTCACC
>DATNFJ010000123.1:0-3946 GCA_035606455.1 Sphingomicrobium sp. | reverse complement strand
TCAAGCTATTAACCGCCATTTGTTCAGTCTCAGTGGGAAATCCGGCGATGAGGTCGGCGCCGATCGTCGCACCCGGCCGCGCAGCCTTGATCCGTTCGACCGTGCGCACCGCGTCCGCGCGGCTGTGCCGGCGCTTCATCCGCTTGAGGATCAAGTCGTCGCCGGCCTGGAGCGAGAGGTGGAAATGGGGAAGGAGCCGCGGCTCACCCCCGATCAGCTCGAACAGCGCGTCGTCGATTTCGATGCTGTCGAGCGACGACAAGCGCAGGCGTTCCAGGCGCGGTTCGGCCGCGAGCAGGCGCTGGCACAGGATGCCGAGACCGCCCTCGTAATCGGTGATGTCCACCCCGGTCAGCACGATCTCCTTCGCTCCCCGGTCCAGTTCGCGCGCGACGGCGTCGCGGATCAACTCGAAGGAGAGCGAACGGCTCGGCCCGCGCGCCTGCCAGATCGAACAGAAGGTGCAGCGATGGTCGCAGCCGGTCTGCACCGCGACAAAGCTTCGTACGTGGCCCATGAAGCCTGATGGCGCCATGACGTCATTCGCGGCGAAGATGTTGAGCTTGCCCGCATTTCCGATGACTCGTGTCACGCCTGGCATGCTTGCGAAGCTGTGCGGCTCAAGCTCAGCGGCACATCCGGTGACGAGAATCTTGGCCGAAGGGGAATCGCGATGGGCTCGGCGGACTGCCTGGCGCGTCTGCCGCACCGCTTCGTTGGTGACAGCGCAACTGTTCACAACCACCCAATCCTCGTCGGCAGGAACCGTGCGCGCGATAGTCTCACTTTCGGCGAAGTTGAGCCGGCAGCCGAGCGTGATCGTCTGCACGCTCATTGCAGTGCGTCCAGCTCGAGCTCGCCCGAGAACACGTGGGTCGCGCCGCCGCGCATGCGGACCGGCTCGCCGGGCGCCCACTCAATCGTCAGGCTTCCGCCGGCCATATCGACCTCGACGGGCGATTGCGCGCGCTTGGTGGCGATCGCGGCGACGGCACTCGCGCAAGCCCCGGTCCCGCAGGCGAGCGTTTCTCCCGCGCCGCGTTCGAAAGTTCGCAATTTCAGGTTATTGCCAACGACACTTGCGACATTGACGTTGATCCGCTCGGGGAATGCCGGATCGTTCTCGATGCGGGGTCCGAGCTCGTCGAGCGGGACTTGCCCGACATCGGGCACGAAGAACACCAAATGCGGGTTGCCGACATTGGCCGCGAAGGGCTGTTCGAGGCCGTCCCACGCCATCGGCAGGGACGCGGTGTCCATCGGGTAAGCGAGCGGAATCTCGTCCCAGCCAAAGCGGGGCTCGCCAATGCTGACCTCGACCTGCGCCCCCAAATCCTTCCCTTCGAGGAGCCCGCCCGCTGTGTCGATCCGCCTCACCCCGGTCAGCTGCACGACGCAGCGGGTCGCATTGCCGCAGCTTTCAACCTCGCCTCCGTCGCTATTCCAGATGCGCATCTTCAGGTCCGCGCCGTCGCTCGGCTCCAGCACGATCAGTTGGTCGCAGCCGACGCCGGTGCGCCGGTCGGCGATCGCTTTCGCCAGCGCCTGCGTCACTTCGAACGGCTCCTGGCGCGCGTCGACGATCACGAAATCGTTGCCGAGCCCATGCATCTTGTCGAAGCGGCGCTTCACCGGGCTCCGACCAGCTCCGGCGCCCGGGCCCGCATCGGCGCAATCACCTGCTCGGCGAACCGGTCCATCTCCTCCGCCTGCGGGCTCATCTGGAGCAGAAGCAGGTCGAGCCCGGCGGCCTCATATTCCTCGATTCGCTCGCGCAACTGTTCAGGCGTACCGACAAAGTTCGGGCGCAAACCCCTGTTCGAAACAGAATATTCCTGAAGCTTGAGCTCACGCTCCAGCTCGGTGCCGCTGAGCCACTGCTCGAAATTGTCGAAGCCTTTGGGCGGCCTCGGCGGCATCTGCGTGATCCGCGCAAGCTCTTTCTTCGCTTCCGCTTCACTGTCGCGGACGATGGCGAAGGCCGCCATGCCATATTGCATCCGGCCCTTGCCGGTGCGGGCACGGCGCTCCTCCATGTCGGCGATCTTGGGCTTGATCGAATCGACCGGGTCGCCGTGCATGACATAAGCATCGCACAAGGTCGTGATCATGGTCTTGGCGGCCTCGCTTTCGCCGCCTGCGTAGATGGTCGGCCATGGCTTGTGCACTGGCTTGGGCTCGCAGATGGCGCTGTTGAGCTTGTAGCACTCACCGTCGAAGCTGAATCGGTCCTGCGTCCACAGCCCCTGGATCACTTGCAGCCACTCGGTCGTGCGTGCGTAGCGGTCATCGTGCTGGTCGAACTGAAGGCCATATTGGGTCGCTTCGTCGGCCCACCACGCCGAAACCACGTTGAGCGCCAGGCGGCCGCCCGCGATATTGTCGATGTTCGCCGCCGCCTTGGCGAACAGGGCGGGCTGGTGGAAGTTTGGACGGACGGCCACCATCAGCTCGATCTTCGAGGTGACCGCGGCCAGCGCCGCCGCCGTCGACCAGGCGTCGAGCGCTGGCTGCTCGACTCCCTTGATATCGTTGAGGTTCAGCTCGGCGATCAGGCTCAGGTCCCAGCCGGTTTCCTCGCTGCGCTGGGTAAGCCTTTTCACATAGTCCCAGCTCGCCTCCATCCCCTCGTCGGGGATGTTGCGCAGCCAGCCGCCGAATACGGGCATCCAATAGCCGAACCTCATGCCGCTACCCTGCCTTTCAATTGGCCTTCGAGGAAGTCGATGAGACGGTCGTGCGGGTCCCAGCCGAGAACGTTCATCGGATCGGCGACGAAATTCGACATGGCGTTGATGTCGTAGAAGCGCGGAGTGCCGTCGCGATCGTCGATCACGACCTCGATTCCGCCGAGGTCGAGCCCCGCGGCGCGGGCGATCCGCTCGGCCGCCTCGACGAGCTCCGGCGCCGGGGTCACCGCGGTCATGCGGATCGCCGCCGGGCCGCGCTCGATGGCGCACGCGTCCGCCGGGCAGAGGTCGAACGTGTCACCACGGCTCTCGACTTCCAGCGCGTAGAGAAAATTCCCGCCCAGCGTCTCGATCCGCAGGATCGTCCCGCCTCGCGCGGGCACATAGTCCTGCACCAGCAGTACCTGGTCGACTGACTGGGGGATCATTCGATCGGCGATCGAGACGCGAAGTTCTTCCGCGGACATGTAGCGGACGATTCCCGCGCCCGAGCCGCCGATGTTCGCCTTGACCAGCAGCGGGAATGCCATGCCCTCGGCGGCGGCCTGCAGGTCCTGGATGCGGTGGACCACCCGGGTCTCGGGGACCGAATAGCCAAGCGACGTCATCAGCGAGAGCTGGCGCGCCTTGGAGGAATCGATCGCCAGCACGTCGGCGCCGTTGATCACCCGCGCACCGCAGCGCTCCCAATGGTCGAGCAGAGCTTCGGCATAAAAGATCGGATGCTCGGGTTCGCGCAGGAAGCTCGACTGCGCGACGCGGCTGAGGATCAGCGGTGCCGGCGTCTCGCGGCTCGCCGGATCGAAGTGGTGGTCAGCGAGCTGGATCGGTAGGTACCGCATCCCCCGGCGCTCGAGCGCGGCGAACAGGGGTTGAAACCAGAGCGGGTGCTCGTAGAGGACGGCTAGCTGCGCACCGTTGGAAGCGGGAGAGCTCATTGCGGCGCGCACTTAGGGAGCGGCCGGGCGCAAGTCCACAAGCGAGGGTCAAACTTCAATGCCGAGAGCCGCCAGCGACGTCATGCAATCGATCATCTTCTCGGCGGTGATGGACGGCATCGCGGCGCTGAAGCGGGCCTCCGGCGGCCTGCCGAACCAGCTGCTGCGCGACGTGCAGGCTATCCATTCCAACGTCACCTTCGCCGATCTGCCGAAGGAGCTTCAGGACCAGATCGCCCAGACGACGCATGCCGCGTTCACGCAGCTCCTGAAGGAAGGCTATGCCGTCGGCCCGCGCCAGCAGATGCAGCAGTCGCG
>DATNFJ010000122.1:0-2069 GCA_035606455.1 Sphingomicrobium sp. | reverse complement strand
GAAGCCGACGGTCAGCAAAAGATCGTGCATCGTGCCGATGATCGCCCCGACCGCGAACTGCCACTCGAAGCGGAACCATAAGTAGGTGAGGACCGCGATGATGGCGACGACCACGCCGAGCGTTCCGCGCTGGACGAGCTCAGCCGACACGGTCGGGCCGACCGAATCGACGCTGCGGAACTCGTAATCGGCGCCGAAGGCCTCCTTGAGCTTGGCGATCGCGGTCTGCTGGCCGGCGTCGCCGCCCGGCTGCACGTTCAGCTTGAGGATGACATCCGATTCCCCGCCGATCCGCTGCACTTCGACGGGTCCGACGCCGAGGCCCTCGGCCTTGGCGCGAACCGCGGCGATATCGGCCGCGCCGCTCTTGGCGCGCATGTCGACTTGGGTGCCGCCGGCGAAGTCGATGCCGAAATTCATGCCCACGAACAGGAACATGACGACCGCGACGATCGACATGAGCGCCGACAGCGGATAGCTCACGCGGCGGAACCGCATGAAGCCGAATTTGGTGTTCTCGGGCGCGAGCCGAAGCAGTTTCATGCCGCAAGCTCCGTTTTGCGCTTGGCCCCGCTCATATCGGCAACGTCGATCATATCGGCAGCGTCTTGGGCCGCGCCTGGTGATACCAGAGCGCGATCATCATGCGGGTCATGGTGACGGCGGTGATCACCGAGGTCAGAATCCCCAGGCCCAGCGAGACGGCGAAGCCGCGCACCGCGCCCGAGCCAAACAGATAGAGAATCAGCGCCGCCACGAACATCGTGACATTGGTGTCGACGATGGTGGCGAAGGCGCGACGGAAGCCGGCGTCGAGCGCGGATATGACCGAGCGTCCGAGATGCGACTCCTCGCGGATGCGCTCGTAGATGAGGACATTCGAATCGACCGCCATGCCGATGGTGAACACGATGCCGGCGATGCCGGGCAGGGTCAGCGTCGCGCCGAGCAGCACCATCGAGGCGAAGATGAGCAGAATGTGGACCACCAGCGCGAGATCGGCAAAGACGCCGAAAATGCCGTAGGTCGAGATCATGTAGACGAAGACCAGCGCGGCCCCGACATAAGCCGCGCGTTTGCCGGCGTCGATCGAATCCTGTCCGAGCCCAGGCCCGACCGTGCGCTCCTCGATCACCGTGAGCTTCGCCGGCAGCGCGCCCGCGCGCAGGAGAATCGCCAGGCTCGAGGCTTCCTCCATGCTGAAATTGCCGGTGATCTGGCCGGTGCCGCCGGTGATCGGCGAGCGGATGACCGGCGCCGAAATGACCTTGCCGTCGAGCACGATGGCGAACGGACGGCCGACGTTTTCCGAGGTGACCCGGCCGAACTTCTGGCCGCCGCGCAGGTTGAAGCGGAAGGTCACATCCGGCTCACCCGTCTGCTGGTCGAAGCTCTGCTGGGCGTCGACCAGGTCCGCGCCGTCGACCATCACGCGCTTCTCGACCTCGATCGAGCCGCCGCCTTTCTGCATCGGCAGCGTCTCGACCTCGTTCGGCGGCTCGCCCGGCTGGGCGACCAAGCGGAACTCGAGCTTGGCGGTCTGGCCGATCATGTTCTTGAGCGCAGTCGTGTCCTGGCTGCCCGGCGCCTCGATCAGCACCCGGTTGGGGCCCTGCTGCTGAATCAGGGTCTCCTTGGTGCCCATCGCGTTGATGCGGCGGTTCAGGACTTCGATCGATTGCCCGACCGCGTGGCGCACCTTGTCGGCGATGGCCGCGTCGGTCAGCGTGAGCCTCACGCCGTCTGCGGTCTGCGTCACGTCGAGAGTGCGGCCGTTTCCCCCCGCGAGCGGGCCGCCGATCGGCGCGCTCAGCGACCCCAGGGCCTCGTAAGCCTTGGCCCGCTCGGCCGCGTCGGCGATGCGGACCACGACCCCGCGCGGTTCGACCGCGATGCCCCCCGAGATGGCGATCTTGCCCTCGCGCAGTTTCTGCCGCACGTCGTCGCGCAGCGCCTCGACCTGGCTCTTGATCACGGAGGGGGTGTCGACCTCCATCAACAGATAGGCGCCCCCCTGCAGGTCGAGGCCAAGCACGATCTGGCGCAGCGGCATGAAGCTCGGGAACCGC
>DATNFJ010000121.1:0-9817 GCA_035606455.1 Sphingomicrobium sp. | reverse complement strand
CCCCTCCGCCGTCAAATCCAATCGCCCAATCGCCACCGCCCTGCCCATCGATCCGGCTCCTCACCCGAGAGAGCCTATCGATTCAGAGATTTGCCGATTCGGGAATCCCCCTTGCGAGTCAATTCAAACGGCCGTTGGTATCATTCATCGACACTCATTGCCAGGATCAGGGAAGCTCTCGACGTCCGCCACGCTCTCGCACTGCTCAAGAGAGCCATTTCGATCCCTAGCGTGACAAGGGATGATAATGAGACCAATTTTGCAGCGGGGCTCAAGGGAGAAACTCGCCGCTCTGGGAGGGAAGCCATCCGCCGAATTTGCAAGCGGAAGCATTTGCCGCGGCGTCCGCCCCACACGCCTTCCAGAATGGAGAAGGCGACGGACCGGACCGAGGGGGACGCTCGGCGTGAACCAGCACAGCGCATGCTCGCCGATGCGGAACCTGCAAGCGGGCGAGTCGGGCTACAAGGGTGGGAGGACGTTTCGGGTCGTTACCGGTTGGCCGGCGCGCTGTCTTTCAAAATCTCGAGGGAATAGAAGAAGCGATCTGCGGGGATGGTGTTGACCGATACCTGGATCAGCCGGCGCCCGGTACTGAAATAGCGGCGCGTGATCTCCAAGGCGGGGCTGCCAGGAGTCGCCGCAATCCTAAGCGCCTCGCCGTCGCCGAGGACAACCGCGCGGATCTCCTGCTGAATCTCGACCACAGTCTCGCCCGCTTCCTTTTCGATCAGTCCGAACACCGCCGAACGGAAAGCGTCCTGCTCCCGGACAATCGACGCAAACCGGCCGTCGACGAAAATGTCCGTCCAACAGAGGGGCCGGCTCTCACTGGCCATCGTCCTCAAGCATCCGAGACGCAGCCAGCGATGCCCCGAGCGGCAGCCGAGTTGAGCGGCGAGCTTGCCGCGGGCCACGGTCATCGTCCGGGTCTTCACCGTCATAACCGTTTCGGAGGCCATGGTGAAAAGTTCAGCGACGGACTGAGCGGAATAGTTGAATCGGCACGCGGCCTTCACCGATTCGACGCGAGTGCCGACTCCCTTTCGCGCCAGCACGAGACCCTTCTGCCGCAACTCGGCTATTGCGTGCCGGACGGTCTGGCGGCTTACCTTGTGAATGGCGGAAAGCTCGATCTCACGCGGCAACAGCGACCCGACCGGAAACCGGCCGCTGTGGATACAGTCGATAAGCTTGCCGGCAAGCTGGAGATAAAGGGGGGTTCCGGGCTTTCTTTTTTTCGCTCGCGGTTTGACGGATGCGCGTTTTCCTTTTGGCGGGCTCTTTCGCTTGGCCCCGCTGGCTTTCGCTCGCTTCTCGGCGCTTTCAGGCGAAAGTCCAAGCCTACGGCGCGATGTTGCAGTTCTCGTTCTCATTCCCGTACCGTCGAACTTAAGCTGCGCAGGAGCTGCAGACCTTCGTGGTCGCTTGGTTCATCGCCCAAATCGTGCCCATGCGCCGCTCAGGCGCTGAACGTGGCCCCGATTTCGCCCGGCTGGCGAATGGCCAGATTTCTCGCCTAACGATCATGTCCGGACATATATAGTTCGTACCGGTCATATGTACGTACTTGTCGCCTACCCGCAAAAACGTTACTGTCGGATCGCATAGCGCAGCGCTACAGGATGTGTCGTGTCGATGCAGGCGGTCGTGCTCAGGGACTACGGCGGGTTTGATCGCCTTCGCTTGGAGGAGACGGAAACGCCCACCATCGGCGCCGGCGAGATCCTCATTCGTAACCATGCGGTCGGGGTGAATCATTGCGACACAGACGTCCGCCGCGGCATCTTTGGGCTAGCGCAGAATTTTCCCCATGTGATGGGCGTGGACTCAGCCGGCGAGGTTGCCGCGGTCGGCCCCGGGGTGCAGACCTTCGCCGTGGGCGACCGGGTATCGCCACATTTCTTGTTGAATTGCGGGAACTGTCGGAACTGCGTTGCCGGAAGGGAGAACATCTGCCTCAGCGCCGGTGTGCTCGGGGTCACGACTTGGGGCACCTATGCGGAGTTCGTCAAGGTCCCGGCGCACAATGCGGTCCGTTTGCCAGAAAACCTCTCGTTCGATGACGCTGTAGCGGCTCAAATCCCGTTCGCCACGGCGTGGGAATCGCTGATCGAGGTCGGCAGGTTGGCAGCCGGCGAAACGGTCCTCGTCAACGCCGCCGGCGGCGGCGTCGGGTCGGCCGGCATTCAGATCGCCAAGCTCGCTGGCGCCACGGTCATCGCAGCCACCGGCGCGGACGACAAGTTTGCCGCAGCCCGGGCGCTCGGCGCTGATGCGGTCGTAAATTACGAGAAGACCAAAATCGCTGAGGCGGTCATGGCTTTGACCGGCGGACTTGGTGTCGACCTCGCCTTCGACACGGTCGGCGGAGCGCGGCTACATGACAGCATCGCCGCGCTTGCTCAGGGCGGAAGGGTCGTCAGCGCCGGCGCTCATGGCGGCGAGCACGTCGACATCGACGTGATTGAGCTGTTTCGCAAGCACATCAGCCTGCATGGTTGCGGCCGCTCGACCAAGGCGATCGTGATGAAGGTGCTTGATCTGGTGGCGGCAGGACGCCTGAAGCCGGTCATCTTCAAGGCGTTCGACCTCGGGGAGGCCGGCGAAGCGCATCGTGTCCTGGAGAGCCGCAACTTCTTCGGCCGCATGCTCATGCATCCTGGGGGGAACGCTTGAGTCAGATGAGCGTGATGCGCAGCCTCCTGTTCTGCCCGGCGAACGATCCGCGAAAAGTCGCGCGCCTTTCGGGCTCGGGCGCCGATGCGGTCGTCCTTGATCTCGAAGATGCAGTGGCTGACAATGAAAAGGTCGCGGCGCGGCGGTCGGCGCGAGAGGCCCTGCCGACTCTGCGAAACGCGCTGCGGTGTGTGCGCATTAACGCGTTCGAAACCGGACTCACGCCCGAGGACGTCGAGGCGGTCGTTTGCGGGGATCTCGACGCGCTTCTTCTCCCCAAGGCCGAGACCGTAGAGGACATACGCCGTTTTGACCGGCTCATCGGCAGGGCCGAGGCGAAGAACGGCCTCGCTCCTGGCCACGTCCGCGTGATCGCGCTCATCGAGACTTGCGCCGGCATAGCTGCGGCAGCCGGGATAGCGGCAAGCGGGCCGCGGATCATTACGCTGGTCCTCGGTTCCGGCGACCTCGGCAGCGATCTCGACCTGCCCACGATACGCGGCGATCTTGGCGGGGCGCTCGCTTACGGCCGGGCGAAAATCGTTTATGACGCCCGCGCTGCTGGCTTGCCGCCTCCCCTCGACGGGCCGTTCCTGAGGGTCCGCGACCAGGCGCTGCTCGAACAGGACTGCATTGTCTCGAGAGCGCTCGGTCACCGCGGGCGGGTCTGCATCCACCCTGACCAGGTTCCGGTGGTCAATCGCATCTACGGGCCCGATCCCGGCGAAGTGCTCTTCGCTCACAAGGTCGTCCATGCCTTCGCCGAGGCTGAGCAGACCGGGTCGGCCTCGATCGCCGTCGACGGGATATTCGTCGATTATCCCATCGTTCGCAAGGCCGAACGGATAATTGCGCTCGCTGATGCGATCGCCGCCCGCGGCGCCAGGCAACCCGAGGCAAACGCCCGATGAGCATCGAAGCGCCGGAACTCAAGAAGCCGCTCGCCGGAAAGCGGGTCCTTGACTGCGCCACCTTCATTGCCGGGCCGACCTGTGCGACCTTTCTCGGCGAATTCGGCGCCGAGGTGATCAAGGTCGAGTTGCCGGTCGTGGGCTGCCCGCTGCGGAAGTTCGGGACGATGACCGAGACCGGCATGAGTCTGCCCTGGCTCTCGGAGTCGCGGAACAAGAAGTCGTTGACGGTCGACCTGCGGACTCTGGAGGGCGCAAGCCTGCTCAAGGATCTGGCCGCGAAATCGGACGTGCTGGTCGAAAACTTCCAGCCGGGCACGTTCGAGCGCTGGGGCCTCGGCTGGGAGGTCCTCAAGCAGGCCAATCCGGCTCTGGTGATGGTGCGCGTCTCCGCCTATGGCCAGACCGGTCCCTATCGCGATCGGCCGGGATTTGGCCGCATCGCAAACGCCTTTGGCGGCATCTCTTATCTGGCCGGCTATCCCGACCGCGCGCCGGTCACGCCGGGCAGCGCCACCCTGCCCGACTACATGTCTGGCCTCTACGCCGCACTTGGCGCATTGCTCGCGCTCCGGGTCGCCGAGAGTGAAGGCATCGGTCAGGTCGTCGACATCGGTCTCTATGAATCAATCTTCCGCATCCTCGACGAGTTGATTCCGGCCTACGCGTATCGCGGCTACGTGCGCGAACG
Organism: Sphingomicrobium sp.; assembly: GCA_035606455.1. GTDB lineage: Bacteria > Pseudomonadota > Alphaproteobacteria > Sphingomonadales > Sphingomonadaceae > Sphingomicrobium. The sequence goes on along the minus strand of DATNFJ010000121.1, from coordinate 5,536 downwards.
CATGGGCCCGGGCACGGTCAACGCTGTGCCGCACAGCCACTATCCGACCGCCGATGGCAAATGGGTGGCCATCGCCTGCACCAACGACAAGATCTTCCAGCGCCTTGCCGACATGGTCAAGCAGCCGGAGCTCTCTGGCTCCGGCAAGTGGGGCAGCATTGCCAAACGCGAGGCCGACCGGGAGGCCATCGACAAGTTTGTCGGCGATTGGACGCATCGCTTCTCGGCAGCCGAAGTTCTCAAGATGTGCGCCGAAGCGCAGGTGCCATGCGGCCCGGTCAATTCGATCCGCGACATTTTCGACGACCCGCAGTTCGCGGCGAGGGAAAACATGACCAGGCTTCCCGTCGACGGTCTCGGCGAGATCGTTGTGGCGAACGTGGTGCCGCGTCTCAGCGAGACGCCGGGCAGCGCTGACTGGGCTGGGCCAAAGCTTGGAGAGCATACGGAAGAGATCCTTTCGGGTCTTCTCGATCTCGACCGCGGACGCATCGCGGAGTTGCGGCGGCGTGGAGTAATTTGAGCCATATTCCTCGGCTAGAGGACGGGGAACAAGAAAGACGGCGATGTCCGGGAAGTGGGACGCCATTCTGACGCTTGAGGACAGGGCGGTCCTTGCGCGAGGGCGCTGGGCCCAGCGCGCCGGCTTCGGCAAATCTCCAGCCCTCCTGCTGATCGACTGCCAATATTACATGGCGGGCATACGCGGTGCGCCGGACAACGCCGCGAAATACCCGCTTGCCTGCGGCGAGGCGGCATTTGCGGCGATTGATCAGATGGCGCGGCTGCTCAATGCCGCGCGAGCGGCGCGCATCCCGATCCTCTTCACCCGCTATGTCGTCGACCCTGTGAACGACGATGTCGGCATGTTCCACCGCAAGATCGGCGCGGGCGTCGGGCGCGGCGACAACCTCTATTTCGCCGGCACCCACGGGGCGGAGATCGTCGCCGACCTCAAGCCGCTCCCCAACGAGATCATCATCGACAAGAAGAAGTTCAGCGCCTTTCTTGGCACGCCGCTGCTCTCGCTTCTCATCGACCGGCGCGTCGATACCCTGATCATCGTGGGCGGGTCCACGTCGAACTGCATCCGGGCCGCCGCCCTCGACTCGACCCAGTACAACTTTTTCACCATCGTGCCCGAGGAGGCGGTCTACGATCGCCTGCCGTTCGCCCACGCCCTCAACCTCTTCGACATCAACCGCAGCTACGGCGACGTCGTGCCGGTGGACGAGGCGCTCGCCTATCTCGCTACCGTCGCGCCCTAAACACGAGCAGGAGCGCAAGCGCCATGACCTACATACCGTTTAAAGCGCCCGATGTGGCCGGGCCGAAACGCGATTTCGTCGGCTACGGGCGGCGCGTGCCGAAAGTGCGCTGGCCGAATGACGCTCGGGTCGCGATCAGCATCGTCCTGAACTACGAGGAGGGGTCCGAGTACAGCCACGCCAACGGCGACGGCCGCAACGACGGACTGACCGAGGTCATCTACGCGATGGACCCGAAGTACCGGGACCTTTGCGCCGAATCGGTGTTCGAATATGGCTCGCGCGCCGGGATTTGGCGGCTCGAAAGGCTGTTTAGCGAGTTCAAGATCCCGGTCACCTTCTACGCTTGCGCGGTGGCCCTCGAGCGCAACCGCGAGGTCGCCGCCTGGATCAAGGAGGCCGGGCACGAACCTTGCAGCCATGGCTGGCGCTGGGAGGAAGTCTGGCTGCTCTCGCGCAGCGAGGAGATGGACCACATCAGGCGCGCCATCGACTCGATCAAGGAAACCTGCGGCGTTCGCCCGGCCGGCTGGTACTGCCGTTATGGACCCTCGGTGAACACCCGCGAGTTGCTAGTCGAAGAGGGCGGTTTCGTCTACGATTCCGACGCCTACAATGACGACCTGCCCTACTACGTTGATGTGAAGGGCAAGCGTCATCTCGTCATCCCCTATTCAATGACCTACAACGACGGCAAGTTTGGCTTGTTGCCGAGCTACGGCTCGCCTGCCGACTTCCTCGACAATCTGAAGCGCGGCCTCGACCAGCTGTGGGACGAGGGCGAAACCCATCCGCGAATGATGTCGCTCGGCCTGCATCCGCGCCTGATCGGGCAGGCGAGCCGCATTCACGCACTGCGCGAGTTTATTGAATACGCCGCGAAAAAGGGCAAGGTTTGGTTCACCCGCCGGGTCGATATCGCCAACTGGTGGAACGAAAACCATGGGACGTTCGCGCCATGAGCGCTTGTCCGCGCCATCCCCTCGGCGCGAGGGGGCCTAATCGAAGCGCCCCCCGCGCGACCTCGCCAGAACGCGTTGACCCGAGGACCGCATAGTGGGCGCCTCGGCCGCGACCGTCCGCATCGAAGCGCAGCTCGATCGCATCGCCGCCTTGAATCCGAGCTTTCGGGCGTTCACGACAATCGACGAAGCTGGGGTTCGCCGGCGCGCGCGGGAAGTCGACGCGGCGGAAGCGGACGGCCGTTGGCTCGGCTTGCTCCATGGCATGACCATCGCGGTCAAGGACAACATCGACACCGCCGGTATCCGCACAGCTTGTGGCTCGCTGCTCTTTGCCGAGCGGATTCCGAACGCTGACGCTCCCGTGGTTGAACGCCTCCGCCGAGCCGGGGCGGTCATCATGGGTAAGGCGGCGATGATGGAGCTCGCCTTCGGCGTCCGCAGCCTCGACGCGGTTGGCGGCCAGTGCCGCAACCCGTGGAATCCAGCGCATGTGCCCGGAGGATCAAGCGGCGGTTCGGCCGCCGCTGTCGCACTCGATCTCTGCGAGGCCGCGCTCGGCACGGATACCGGCGGATCGATCCGCATGCCGGCGGCGTTCTGCGGCGTGGCCGGGTTGCGTCCAACGCATGGCCTTGTTTCAAATCGCGGCGTCCTGCCGGTCAGCATCTCGTTCGATACTGTAGGGCCGATGGCCCGCCACGTCGAAGATCTGGCTCGGGTGCTTTGCGTCATTGCGGGCTACGATCGCGAGGACCCGAGCTCTGCCAAGCGCGCCATGGGCGCCGAGATCCTCAATGTCGAAGCCGACGTCGCCGGGCTCCGCGTCGCATTGCCGCGCAATTTTTATTTCTATGACATCGATCCCGAGATAGAAGCGGCTGTACGCGCCATGGCGGATTCGCTCGCGCTGGCAGGCGCCATGGTCGTCGAGGTGAGCGTCGAGGGAGCCGAGGAGGCCCACACGCACGCGACCACGATCATTCTCGCGGACGCTTGCGCCCTTCACGCCGATGCGCTCGACAACAAGCCTGACCGCATCTCGCGGCAGGTGCGCGAGCGGATGACCAAGGGGCGTGACCGCACCGGGGTGGACTACGCGCGGGCTTTGCGTTTTCGAGAGACTTGGCGGAAGACGCTGCGCGATGTCTTCGAAGGCGCCGATGTTCTGCTTTTTCCATCGGCGCCCTATCCGGCGCCGCGGATCGACGACGGCGTCCACCTTGAGGACGCAACCCGCCACGCCACTCGCTTCACCTATGGCGGCGGCCTTGCCGGCAACCCCGGCCTCTCACTGCCCTGCGGCTTCACCCGCGAGGGCCTGCCCATCGGCGCCCTGCTCGAGGCGGCATGGTGGAATGAGGCGGTCCTGATCCGCGCGGGCAAGGCTTGGCAGCAGCTCACCGATTGGCACCTGCATCGCCCCCCGGCGGCGTCGCCGGCTAAAGCAGGAGGTCAATAATTGCGGAGGGGCAAAGAGGAGGAGGAGAAATGCCTAGACTGAGAACCATTGGCGCTGGCGCCATCATCTTCGGCCTGATCGGGGCCGGACTGGCTCCATCCGCTCGCGCCGCCGGCGATCTCGCGGCAGCCAAGGCGGTGGTCGACGCCCACAGCTCGTTGCCCACTTTCGTGCCGCCAGGCGAGCCATTCGACGCCAGGAGGGTCATGGCTGGCAAGAAGATCCTCACCATACCGGTGTCGAGCGCCAATCCGTTCACCAAGAACATCGACCTTGCGATGATCGCGGTGGCGAAGGACGTCGGCTTTCAGGTCGTCGAGTGGGAGAACCAGGCCCGCCCGACCCAGTGGGTCCAGGGCATGGAATACGCGATCAACAACAAGTTTGACGCCATCGACATGCTCGGCGGCACTGATCCCGCCGTGCTCGAACCGCAGATCAAGCAGGCGAAGAAGGCGGGGGTCAAAATCTTCGTGTCGCATCTCTACGACACGAACATGACGCCCGACCCGAACGTCGATCTTTCGCTGCCCATTCCCTACCACAACGTCGGCGACATTATCGCCGCCTGGATCGCCACCAAGACGCAGGGCAAGGCGAACGTGCTGATCATCGGCTCGGATGAGATCGTTCCGACTAAGAGCTATGTGAAGGGCCTGACCGACGGGCTCGCCAAATACTGCGGTGGCGGATGCAAATCGAGCTACATCAATGCGCCAGTGCCGGAGTGGGCGACCAAGATTCAGCCGAGCGTGCAGTCAGCGCTGCTTGCCGATCCGACCATCAACTACATCGTCCCGATCTACGACAGCATGTCTCAATTCGTGATTCCGGCTGTTCGCATCACCGGCAAGCACGGCTCCGTCAAGATCGCCACCTTCAACGGGACGCCTTTTGTCATCGACGCCGTCCGCAACGGCGACGTCGAGATGGACATCGGCGAGAGCATCGGCTGGATCGCCCGCTCCATCCTTGACGGCTACATGCGCCGCTTTGCGGGCCTTCCCGATGACAAGGAGCTGTACGTGCCGCTTTACATCTTCGACAGCTCGAACGCGAAGACGGCGGGCGTGCCGGCCGGCTACGATACTGGCTACGGCGACCAGCATGTCGATGGATACGCGAAGCTGTGGAAGCTGAAATAAGTCTGGAAGGAAGGCGGGCGCCGGATCTGCCTCCGGCGCTCGCTATTCGAGGCTTTTCGAAGCGCTTCGGGGGCGCCCTGGCGCTCAATGACGTCGCCCTCGACGTCATGCCGGGCGAAGTGCACGGGCTTCTGGGCCAGAACGGCTCGGGCAAATCGACGCTGATCAAAATCCTGGCGGGATTTCATGCGCCCGAACCTGGAGCCGAGCTCATCGTGCACGGCAAGCCGGCGCCGATGCCGATCCCGGCCGGCGCCGCGCTCCCGCTCGGGCTCGCCTTTGTCCATCAGCATCTTGCCCTCGTCCCATCGTTGTCTGTCCTCGAAAATCTCCGGATTGGGGAGTTCGCGACGGAGACCCGGTGGCGCATCGATTGGCGTGCCGAGCGGGCGAGGGCACGGGAAACCTTTGCGCGTTTCGGGCTCGCCATCGATCCGGACGCACGCGTCCGCGACCTTCCGCAGGTGGAACGGGCGCTGCTCGCGATCGTCCGCGCCTTCGAGGACATCGGCGCGCGGCACGATCGGGGCAATCCCGGAGTTCTCATTCTCGACGAGCCGACGCCGTTCCTGCCGCGGGCCGGCGTCGACCGGCTCTTTGCCCTGGTCCGCGGCATCGTGCGCGAGGGTGCAAGCGTCATCTTTGTGTCGCACGATGTCGACGAGGTTCTCGAGATCACCGATCGCGCCACCGTCCTTC
>DATNFJ010000120.1:0-5876 GCA_035606455.1 Sphingomicrobium sp. | reverse complement strand
CGCGGCGCAAGGCGTGGTTGCGGGACTGAACGCGGCCGCTGCTGCGCTTGGGCTCACCGAAGTGCGCTTCGATCGTCGCCGCTCCTACATCGGCGTGATGATCGACGACTTGACGGTCCAGGGCGTCAGCGAACCCTATCGTATGATGACTGCCCGGGCCGAGCATCGTCTTTGGCTTCGCGCGGACAATGCGACGACCCGCCTCGGTGAAGACGCGATTGTTGCGGGTTGCATTTCCGAGAGGCGACGTCGCCACATCGAAGGACATTTCGACTCGCAGTCGCAGCCCGGCTGGGCCGCAACGGGCGAAGGGCGCGCGGACGCCCTCTACCGGCCCTATCTGGAGCGGCAGCAGCGGGAGTGGGAAGCAGTTCAGCGGGATTCGGGTATCTGGATCCCCGCCGAGCTCGACTATCGCGCCATCCCCGGTCTATCCAACGAGATGGTGGAGCGGCTGATCGCAGCGAAACCGGAAACGCTCGACCAGGCTTCGCGCGTCCCCGGAGTCACGCCGGCGGCGCTCTCCGCGCTTTACGTAGCGGCGAATCGCCGGTTTGCCGCGTGATCGAAGCCGTCGCGCAGGCCGCACACCGCCTTGTTTCACGTGAAACATTCGAAAAGCTCGAGGAATATGTCTCGCTTTTGCGCGAGGAAAATGTGCGGCAAAACCTCGTATCCGCCGCCACGCTCGACGATGTTTGGGGTCGTCACATACTCGATTCGGCGCAGCTGGTGCGGCATGAACCGCGGAGCGGCGCGTCGTGGGTAGACGTGGGGGCCGGCGCCGGTCTTCCCGGAGTCGTGGTCGCCTGCCTTGTCGAAGGTCCGGTCACCCTGATCGAGCCGCGGCGCCTGCGCGCGGACTTTCTCCACAAGGTCTGCGAATCGCTCGGCCTGACCGCGTCGGTGTTGTGCGCGAAGGCCGAACGCGTCGAGGGCCGTTTCGAGGTGATCACCGCTCGGGCTGTGGCGCGACTTGGGCGCCTCCTCGAGATATCCGCACATCTGTCCACAAGAAACACCGTCTGGGCGCTTCCGAAGGGGAGAAGTGGACAGCTGGAACTGGCCGAAGCCTCGCGAAAGTGGCAGTTTGAGGCCAGGGAGGAGCCGAGCTGCACCGATCCGCTGTCGACGATCCTGGTGCTGACCGGCGTGGGAGCAAGATGATGATCCGCATCGCGGTGGCCAATCAGAAGGGCGGGGTGGGCAAGACGACCACCTGCATCAACCTCGCGACGGCGCTTGCCGCGATCGGGTGGCGCGTGCTTCTCGCCGACCTCGATCCGCAGGGAAATGCATCGACGGGGCTTGGGGTGGCGGCGTCGCAACGCAAGCTGTCGAGCTACGACGTCCTGATCGGGCGCGCGAGTGCCGCCGAGGCCGCCGTCGCGACTCGTGTGCCGCGGCTCGATTTGCTCCCCGCGACGGTCGATCTGTCAGGCGCGGAGGTCGAGATGGTGTCGCTGGACGATCGCGCGCACCGGCTCGAAAAGGCGCTCAACGCGGCGCCGCCCGGCAGTTGGGACATCTGCCTGATCGACTGCCCGCCCTCGCTCGGGCTGCTGACGGTCAACGCCCTCGTTGCCGCGCGCCATCTTCTCGTGCCGCTGCAATGCGAATTCTTCGCGCTCGAGGGGCTGAGCCAGCTGCTCCAGACGGTCGAGCGCATCCGCGTCGCCTTCAACCCGCAGCTCTCCATCCTCGGCGTTGCGCTGACGATGTTCGATCGGCGGAACAATCTTTCGCAGGCGGTCGCCGAGGACGTCCGCGCCTGCCTCGGGAGCGCGGTTTTCGATACCGTGGTGCCGCGCAATGTACGGCTGTCCGAAGCGCCGAGTCATGGACTTCCAGCCTTGATCTACGACCTGCGCTGCCCGGGGTCGGAAGCCTATGTGCGCCTCGCACGCGAGCTGATTGGCCGCCTGCCGCAACTCGCCGAAGCTGCATGAGCGGCGATCGTCCCGCCAAAGGGCTCGGCATGGGCCTCCAGGCGTTGCTCGGCGAAGCTGCGCGCACGCCTTCGCCGGGGCCACAGCAAGGGTCGAGCCGCGGCGGCGTTCGCGAGGTCGAGCTGTCGCGGATTCGGCGCAATCCCAATCAGCCGCGAATCCAGTTCGGCGAAGAGTCGCTGGAGGAACTGGCCGACTCGATTCGCGAACGCGGCGTGCTTCAGCCGATCCTGCTCCGGCCCGACGGCGATTCTTTCATGATCATTGCCGGAGAGCGGCGCTGGCGGGCTGCCCAGCGGGCGCAGCTCCATGCAATTCCGGCGGTCATTCGCGAAGTCGACGAATCGACATTGGCCGAACTCGCGCTGATCGAAAACATCCAGCGCGAGGACCTCAATGCGCTCGAGGAGGCCGAAGGCTACCGCCAGCTGATCGAGCAACACGGCCACACCCAGGAAGGGGTGGCCCGACTGGTTCACAAATCGCGCAGCCATGTCGCTAACCTTCTGAGATTGCTCGATCTTCCAGAATTCGTTCGCCAATCGCTGTTGCGAGGCGATATCAGTATGGGGCACGCGCGGGCGGTGGCGACCGCGTCGGATCCCGAAGCTGTCACCCGCGAGATCATCGCCAGGGGCCTCTCGGTGCGCCAGGCCGAGGAAGAAGCGCGGCGCCAGAAGGCCAAGCCCCGAGACTCGGTTCGAGCCGCGCCCAGTCATGGTGCCGGCGTCCCCGACGCCGACCTCCAGGCGCTCGAGCGCCAGCTAGGCGACATGCTCGGGCTCAAGGTCCAGGTCGTGCACAAGGCGCACGGGGGTACCGTCACGCTCCATTATTCGAGCCTCGACCAGCTCGACATGATCTGCCAGCGGCTCTCCGGCGAGCCGATCTAGCGCTAGCGCGCGCCGCTGCGCGCCTTGCGCGCGATTGCGAGCAGTTCCTCCCCGAGAGACTCATACTCCGGCGTTTCGCTAAACATGAGGCTGCGTTCGAGCGCCCCGGCCCGTTCGGCGGCCGTCGCCAACCCCTCCGACGTCCACCGGGCCAGCATTCTCTCAACCAGGTCCTTTTCCTTCCAGAACATGCGCTTGCCGAGTGACGTCATGACGGCGTCGACGCGCTCGCCGCGCTCAACCCGGGCGCGCGCCGGGGCCAGCATCAGAATTCTCCGCTGCAGGAATCGGATTGCCCGAATGGGGTCCGCTGCTGACTTGGGCAACCGTTCGACGGCGTCTGCCAGTTCGCCTATGTCTCCGAGCAGCGCGAGGTCGGCGAGGCGCTGCAGATCGCCCTCGCTCGAGTCCGCTCCGATCGCGTCAATAGCTTCGCGCCCCAGCTCTTTCGGCAAGTTCGGTGATGCCTCCGCATAGAGCGCGAACTTCTCAAGCTCGCGCATTGCGATCGCCTGATCGTTGCCGCAGGCTTGCGCGATTCGCGCTGCGACCGCGAGGTCGACCTCGAGTCCGACCCGCCGGCCGAGGCTGGCAACGATCCGCGCGGCTTCGTCGCCGTCGGGCATGTAAGAGGTGAAGGCCAGCGAAGCCGGCGAGGTTTCGGCGAGCTTGAGCAAGGGCGAGCTCTTCGGCAACGCACCGGCGATCGCCACGACGGGGCTTTCGACCGCCTCCGCAGCGAGCAGCGCTTCGACCCCCTCCACGAGGTCGTTTCCGGCAGGTTCGACCCAGATCAGGCGCCGCTCGCCGAACAGGCTCAACGCCGCGGCTTCGTCGACCAGCAGCGATGGGCTCGCTTTCACCGCGGCCATCGAAACAACGAACTTCGCGGCCGCCAGTCCTTCCTGCAGCCGCGCCCCAAATTCGCGGGACTGGGCTTCGTCTTGGCCAAGGAACAAATAGAAACGGATCTTGGGGTCCGGCTGGTCGACCGCCCGGGCGATGGAAGATCTGTTTGCCTTCACCGTCAGTGCGTGGTCCGCGCGGCGTAGATGGCGAGTCTTGCGACGATCTGATCGGCGACGATGCCCGAAAGATTTTCGAGGGCGGTTTGCTCCGCGGCAACCGTCGCATATTCGCTGCTCACGACGTCGATGCTCGCATCCGATCCGGCCGTCTCGTCCAGGACGACCGAACCGTTGGACAAGTCGACGAGCTGGTATCGCGCGCGCAGCGAGCGTCGCTCCTGAGTGGCCGCCTGGTCCGCGCGGAGGCCGTAGGAGGTGATGTTGTCGTCGAGAGTCACGTCGAGCCGATAATGCGCCGGAGTGCTTCCGGTCTCGCCAAGACGGTCGAGCAATTTGGTGCGGACGAGCCAGCCCTGCTGACCGGCGATCGGCGCGACCTCGACCGAGCTCAGCAGTCCCGACACCTCGCTCCCGCTGCCACCGCCGTAAAGCGGGTGGAGTCCGCACGCCGCGAGCAGAAGGAACGGGACAAGGGCGATCCGCCGCATCATACGACGATATTCACCAGCCGGTCGGGAACCACAATGATCTTGCGCGGAGTGGCGCCGGCGAGCTGTCGCTGCACATTCTCCGACGCCAGCGCGCGCGCCTCGACCTCAGCGCGATCGAGGCCGCGAGCAAGAGTGATCGTGTCGCGGAGCTTGCCGTTCACCTGCACTGCGATCGTCACCTGGCCCTCGACAAGAAGCGCCGAATCGAAGGTCGGCCATGCGGCGTCCACGATCAGCCCTTCCCCGCCAATCAGCGCCCAGCACTCTTCGGCGAGATGCGGCGCCATCGGCGCGATCAGCAGCACGAGCGTTCGAATCGCCTCCAGGCGTGTCGCGGATGGCTTGGCCTTCTCGATGGCGGTAGTGAGCTCGTAGAGCTGTGCGACGGCCTTATTGAACTGCAAACCCTCGATCGCATCGCCCACCGCGGCGATGGTACGGTGGAGCCTGCGCTTCAGATTATCGTCATCGCCTTCTAGAGAATTTGCGCCGTTCACCAGCCGCCACACGCGCTGGACGAACCGCGCCGCGCCCTCGATCCCGCCCTCGGACCATTCAAGGTCGCGCTCGGGCGGGCTATCCGACAGCATGAACCAGCGCACGGCGTCCGCGCCGTATCGGTCGACGATCGGCTCGGGATCGACCGTGTTGCGCTTCGATTTCGACATCTTTTCAACGCGGCCAGGAGTAACCGGATGGCCGCTCTCGATGTGCACCCAGTCGTCGCCGTTCCGCCTGACCTCGTCGGGACTGAGCCAGCTCCCGTCTGCCGCCTGGTAGGTCTCGTGAGTGACCATCCCCTGGGTGAACAGGCCGCGAAACGGCTCGTCGATGCCAATTCGGCCGAGCCGCTGAAGCGCGCGGGTCCAGAACCGGGCGTAGAGAAGGTGAAGGATCGCATGCTCGACGCCGCCGATATATTGCGCGACGGGCAGCCACTTCTCGGCCTCGGCGCGGTCGAACGGCTTGTCAGCCGGCTGACTCGCGAAGCGGATGAAATACCAGCTCGAATTGACGAACGTATCGAGCGTGTCGGTCTCGCGCGTCGCGCCGCCGCCGCAATTCGGGCAGCGCACCTGTTTCCAGGTGGGATGGCGATCGAGCGGATTGCCGGGCTTCTCGAAGTCGATGTCCTCCGGCAACACGACGGGGAGCTGGTCATGGGGCACCGGCTGCGGGCCGCATTTATCGCAGTGGATGATCGGAATGGGTGTGCCCCAATAACGCTGGCGCGACACGCCCCAGTCCCGCAAACGGTACTGAACCGTTCCCTCGCCCCAGCCCGCCTCCTCGGCACGGCGGATGACTTCGGCTGCAGCCTGCTCGGTCGTCAGCCCGTCAAGGAAGCGCGAGTTGACCGCGATTCCCGGCGCGTTCTCCGCCTCGTCGCCGATGGGCTCGTCCGCTTTCCCCGGCGCGCTCGCCACCACGCGGCGTATCGGCAGATGATATTGTTTCGCAAATTCGAAATCGCGTTGATCGTGCCCGGGAACGCCAAAGATCGCGCCGGTTCCA
>DATNFJ010000119.1:0-7988 GCA_035606455.1 Sphingomicrobium sp. | reverse complement strand
TATGCGATGCTGCGCCGCCTCGACAAGCTCGCCGAGCAGCCGCGCGAGCCCGCTTCGCCGCGCCGGGGCGGGTTCGATCCCAGGCTCGCCCTCAACGCCTTGCGCAGCGGCTCGCAGGAAGACCTGGCGGCGGCGCTGGCGACAATCGAATCCGACACATCCGACAACCCCCCGTTTCAGCACGATTCCGACGAAGAAGTGTCGGATTCCATTTTCGCAAGCGGCCGGGTTTCGGAGCGCGAGCCGGGCGTCTGGTGGACCAACTTCCCGCCGTCCGCCGGCTTCGACGGCGAGGAGCGCGGCCATTGGAGCGACGAAGAGTACATGCGCGACTGCACCGCCGAGGAATGCGCGTTGCTCGCCGCCGCCCGCGAGGCCCAGCTCGCCCCGTTCAGGGCGCAAGAGGAAGCCGAACGCGACACCTTCTTCGCCGCGCTTCGCGCCGACGTCGCTGCCCTCGCCGGTCCGGACCATGCCGGAGGTTCAGCGGCCGCGCCCTCACCCGACCTTGACGTGCCCGATCTCGGTTTCGAGCTCGGCGCTCGATCTTCAGATGCCGGCGCTCGAACCAATCCATGATAGGCTGAGCGACCGTTCCAACGAGGAGCTTCGAATGAGACAGGGATTTCGGTTCGCGATCGTTCTTCTCGCCGTCGCCGCGCCCGCAACCGCCGGCGGCGAGGGCCGCATCGTCGCGCTGAGCGCGACGGACGAAATCTCACAGGCCCAGGCGGTCTTTTCGGCGGTCGACGCATTGTCCAGCTCGGCGGCGGCCTGCCGCAAGACGACGTCGCTGACTCCCGCCGAATGCGTGTGCCGCTCGAGCGACGGAGTGGCGGCGCTGAGATCGGCCTACGACCGCGCCGTCCGCGATCACCCGTCCTGGTCCGAACCCGGCACGACCGTCTCGTGGTCCGGCAAGGCCGTCAATTTCTCGGCGATCGAGCGCGCGCTGGAGGCCTGCCCGCAATGACCTCGCGATTCGCGCTCACGCCGCGGGAACCGCGGTCGAGCGGAATGTCGCCCGGGCGATGACGATCTCCAGCCCGTTGGCCGAGGATTTCTCGGTGATCTGCGCCTTCAGCTGCTTGGCAAGCGCGGCGACGAGCACGGTGCCGAGGCCGCTCGAAGTCGCGGGTTCGGCGCTCGGGCGCTTGCCCGTTCCGTTGTCGGACACCGTGAGATTCCAGTCCGATCGGGCCATTTCGAACTTCACGTCGATGGCCGCCGCCGACTGCTTTTCGAGGAACGCATATTTGATCGCGTTGATGATCAGCTCGGTGACGATCAGGCCGATGCTGACCGCGTCGCTCGACGCCAGCGCTCCAGCGCCGGCGGTGACCGTGATCGCGATATGTTTCGGGGGATCGACCATCGACGATGCGAGCCCAGCGCTGAGCTTGGTCAGATAGGGCCCCATCTCTATGCGCTCGATGCCCTGCGACGCCTGCAAATGGCTCTGTACCGCCGCCACCGACATCACCCGCTGGTGCGCGGCGCGCAATTCGTTCTTGGTTTCCTCCGACGAGACCGAGCCGGCCTTCAGCAGCAGGATGCTGGCGATGATCTGCAGGCTGTTAGCGATCCGGTGCCGCATCTCGCGCAGCAGCGTTCTTTGCTGCTCGAGCAGCTCTTCGGTATGTTCGAGCAGCCGCTGCTTCTCCTGCTCGGCGGCGCGTCGGTCGGTGATGTCCTTGATCGCCAGCAGCACCATCCGCCCGGCGCCGCTTTCGTCGCGGATTGGCATGGCATTGAGCTGGATCGTGCGCGACCCTATCGAGCGAAAGTCCTGCTCGAACTCGAAGCTTTCGACCGCCGTGTGGTCGGAAGCTACGGCCGAGAGCAGCTGGCGAAGGCCGGGAATATCCCACTGGCCGTTCGACAGCTCGAACAGCGAGCGGCCGTGGGCCTCCAGCGGATCCTCCTCGAACACCTCGTAGAAGCAGCGGCTTCCGGCAAGCAGGCTCAGCGTTTCGTCGAGGACCAGGAAAGGCTCGGGCAGCGTATCGACGATCGCAAGCGCAAGCGATTGCGCCTGGGCGAGGTCCGGAAGCTGATTGATGGGATGCTCCCTCCAACGGGGAGCGCACCGGCGCCCGGCCACCGGCGCCCCGCGAAGGAATGGCCAGTGATGAAGCCACCATAGACCCTTGCGCCCGTAAAGACCAATCCGCCTTGATGCAGGTTAATTCCGGACCACTACGCGATCCTCGCGGATGTGATGCTCGGCGATGGTCGGCGCGTTGGCGCTGCCCCTCACCCGACCTTGACGTGCCCGATCTCGGTTTCGAGCTCGGCGACCAGGTCGCTGACCGCCTCGCCGCAGGGCTGGCGCTCGACCAGCCGGCCATAGTCCGCCAGCCGCCGCCAGTGGTCGAACGTGTCCTTGTGCACCGGACGGCCGCGCCAGCGGCGGGCGCTCGCGACCGCGGCGATGAGGTTCGCCCGGACGGACCCCTCAATCCGCATCCGCCGGCCTCCACACGATGCCCTTGCGGCTGGCGTTGGCCGCGATCGTCTTCTTGGGGCCTTTCGCCTTCGGTTTTCGAGCCTCCTTGGTCGAGCGCATCTGTCCCTTAGCCATCGTCCTTCCTTTCGAGCCCCCGCTCTTGTTCGACCCGCTGCGCCGCGTTCCTCGCATTGAAGCTCGTTGCGAGCCGCTCGAGCAGCTTCGCACGCGTCGCCCAGGCGTCGGCGCTGCGTTCGAACGTGTTGCGCATGTGGCCGCTTCCGACGTCGGCGGCGCGCGCCCGGTCGTCGAGCGCCAGCTCGCGGCAGCCCTCCGCCGTGTCCTCGCGCTTCCTCACCATAAGGGCGTGTTCGGCCGATGCCGCTCCCGGGCGACGCCCTCCTCCGCAATGAGGTGGGCCTTGAGCAGCTTGCGCAGCCGAGCGGCGCCATCGCCGCTGTTGCACACGAGCCGGACCCCGCCGCCCGGAAGCCGCTCGATCGCCGATACGCCGACCTTCTCCTTGAGGCAGCGGGCGATGACCGTGCCTTCCTCGAGGGTGAGATAGAGCGTGCGGCTCATGGCTTCGCTCGGCGCGCGCGACGGGCGGGCTCGCTCTGCTGCCGGTGATAGAGATGATTGAGGTCCACGCAGTCACTCCCATTCGTAAGCGGGAGCACGATCCGGTCTCTCAGCCGCGCAAGCCTACAAGAAGAATTTTCGCGCGATGGAGCAGCTTACCACAGGCCGCCTGCTTTCCCTAGCGCTTAGGGCGCGGCGCTCTCGCGCGCCCGGCCACGCGCTCCGCCGCGAAGGCCGAATCGTAGGCGAGATCGCTGCGGATATGATCGACCGCCCGGCGCGCGCGGTAGCGCTGGTACAGATGTTGCTATCGCCGCAATGGCTGGCGCCCCATCCGGCTCAGCGTGCGCTCCCCGTTTCCCAGTCGTTCGCCAGCGACCGCTCTTGAGCGGTCAGCCCGGCAGCCTGCGCGTCCGGGCGGAGTTCCTTGACGGAGTCTTCGGCGATCGGCGTGTCGAAGCTGACGCCGCAGCGTTGATCGGACGTCCACATGACCCGCCCGAACACGCGCACCCGGTCGGCTTTCAGGATGACGCTCTCGCCCTCGGACGGAAGCAAAGGCGCGCAGAAGCGCGCGCCGGTGCGCGACACGTCTTCAAGAGCCACGTGATAATCGTGACCCACGGTCGACAGCAGCGCCAGGACCGGCGCCGGCGAGCGTTGGGCGGCCCGCCGCCCTCCGCCCGCTGATTTTCCAAACGTCCGCATTCTGGGGTCTTTCGAAAAGGCCCACGCCGGCTTCCGGATTGCACCGAATCGGATTGAACACTGGTGAAGGAACGCGGTTAAAATTGGTGGATTCCCGCGGTTACCGGGCGGCCGCGCCCGGCGTCCCAGAGACGAAGAAGCGCATCAGGTAAACCAGCCGGCCGTTCTCGATCGAATCCCCGAAGCTCGGCCCGGCGGTGTGCCAATATTGGGGCTGCTGCAGCACAAGCCGGTTGAAGCGCATCGGCACCGTCATCGTCATCTCCCACTTGGAGCGGTCTTGGCCTTCCCCTTTCAGCATTCCGGCATTGAGCGCCCCGTATGACGAATAACCGAGCGCCTCGAGGCCGTCCTTGGTGAACGGCGCGTGGTCCGTGCCGGTCGGCAAATGGCGGTAGAATTCGGTCCCGCCCCGGCAGTCTTCCGGTCGGCTGAGATAAAGGATGCCGGACCAGTGGCTCTCGTCGATGTGGATCCGCGCCGGCCCATCGTCGTCGCTGGCGAGCGCGATTCGGAAATTCCCGTGCGCGTAATTGCTTGTCCAGGGCGCCTCGACCCGCTCGTAGACGAGCTTCGAGACGAGATCGTCGAGACCGTCGATCGCGGTCTTCTTGTCCGAATCCAGGCCCGGATAGGGTCCTTTCAGCCTGTAATTCAGCCCCAGCGCATATTCGCGCAATTCTTCCGCATAGGGCAGGAAATCGTCGATCACGATGACATGGGGCGTCATCCGGCAGCTCCAACAATCACTCGCGGCACCAGCAGTCCGCGGCGGAGAAAGTCCAGCCCATTTAAGCGGCTAGCCTAGCAAAGGGTAAGGGAGGTTCCAGGCGATCCCTGTCTTTTCGGCGACCTTCCGCGCCCATTCGACGACCGCCTCGATTTCGGCGCCGTGGGCGCGCATGCCCTCAGCAACCCGTTCGGCGCGGCGTTTCGGACTGAACGGCTCGCCCGTCTTGGAATGCCGCTCGAGCATTCCGTCAGCCAGCCGCGCGTCGACGTCGAGGTCGAGGCGGAAATGCCGCGCCGCGGCGGCCAGCGTTTCGCGCATGTTTTCCATCAATTGCCCGGTCACGATCGATCCGACCCTTTCGGGCCCCAGTCGCGACGCCGCGTCGAGCATCATCTTCTGCATCGAAAGCCATGCGAGCGCCGCCAGCTGCAGGTCGGAATATTCGGCGAGGTCCCTGTCCGAGAGCCTGGCGATGCTCATGCTGGAATCGTCTATGGAGAAGAAAATCCTTCGTCCCGACGAACGCCCTTCGAGGCCGCGCATGGCAAGCGACAGGAGCATCTCTTCCATCGGAGTCTGAAGGCAAAGCAGCTGCGATCGCGGCCGGTCCACAGCCATCCTCGCGGCGAGCGCGTTGCCGACGTGGGTCATCTTGCAGAGATTGGCTTCGCCCGCGCCGATCGGCCGGCCGAGCAGCCTCGTGGCCTGAGCGAGCGCCTCATCCGTTTCGCCGCGCGCTCGTTTCACTGCGGACCGGACGACGTCGGTCAGGACGGGCGGCTCCTGCAGGGTCAGCGCCACGCCGGGCTGGGCGAGCAGCTTGCCGAGCAGCGTGGATCCACCGAACCCGGGATGAAGGATGAAATGAAGGTCGGTCTGCTCCAATTCGGCGCCAGCGACCGCTGACAACGCGATCGAGCGCATCTCGGCGGCGGGCGGCTGCAGGTGGATCAGGAACGCCGTTTCCCTGTGGCGCTCGGGCGGAATGAACGCGAACCGGAACTGCTCCGCCTCGAACCTCAGCGGGAACCAGCGCCCGTCGGCCAGCGTCTCCTCGACACTCTTGTCCATGCTTCTCCCCGCCGCGGCGACCCGCCCTTTCGTGCAACCGCGCCGTTGGCACAAAATCGCACCGTTCCGAAAGGCCCCGCAACACCGCCTCCACGGCGCGATGCGCCGCTCCCCCGAAGCGGCTCGCCGTTAAGACCGGCGCGTCGATGAACCAATTCCTTGCCCTTGCGTAATGTTCGCGAATGCGAATCGAACTTAAATGCCGCGAATGCGGCGGCAACCGCTTCAACCTTGACCGGCAGCAGGACGACGACGCTCACGTGGAATGCGACGATTGCGGGCACAAGATCGGCACCGTCGCCGAGCTCAAGCGCCAGGTCGCCAATGAGGTAATGCGCCACGCGAGGGTGCTGCGACGCGCGCCTTAGGTCGCTTCGGTCGCGGAGCGTCCCTCGCGGCCGTCGATCTTATCCGCCTCCGCGTCGAGCTCGTCGGCAATCTCCGCGAGTAAGGCCGCGTCCTGCGGGTTGCGAGCCGACTTGGCGAGCGTCCGGCAATCGCGAGCCCGCTCGCGGAACTTCTGGCCATCCGACATGGCGTCGTTAATCGGCGGCCTCAACGTCCGTTGCGGCCGTTGGCGGGCCGTAGCGGTCAAGTGCTGCACTGCTGAGACGGCTGACCCGCGAACAAAGAAGAGCGGCCCGCTCTCGCGAACGGACCGCTCCTCGTCTTACGAAAAATTCGCGGATGCTCAGACCCCCGGCGCAATGACCTGGGTCACCGCATAAGTGTGTGGGTCGACGACGTAGGTGTAGCCGTCCGCCGTCACATAGCGGAATCCAGGCTTCAGGTGATAATGCGTGACCACGGTCTGCGGGAGCGAGCTGTAGGGAACGTAATAAGTGTAGTTCGGGCCGAACACGGTGCCGACCGCGACCTTCGCCGCCTGCTCCTTGGTCAGCCGGTTCCACGCGACGCACACGCCGTTGCGCCATCCGCTGCATGCGATCTGATTGGAATATTGACGGGCGCCCGCCGGCAGGGCCGTCATCGCCACCGCGGCTGCCCCGAGCGCGAGAAGTGCCTTGGTCATGGAAATTCCTCCTTCGGTTTCCCGAAAAACAACGGATGAGTTTCCGTGGCAGTTGCGAAAATTGTCGGGATTTAACTTACGCTTCCGATACGATTCGGTAAGTTGATGGAAGCCTTGCGTCGGCCAGCCTTAATTGACCAGTTTGAGTCCGGCCTCCCGGCCGAGCGCCCAGCGGACATGGGCTTGAGCGGTCGAGCCGCCGAGGTCGACGAGTACCGTCGCAGCGATCGGCAAGGTCTCATCGCATTCGATCCTGCACCCTTCGGGCGTGAGGTCGCGGATGGTCACCGGCAGCGCGCGGCCGCCGGGCAGCACGACGGATCCACCGATCGCCACCGCCTCGCGGTCGCGCCGGCCGATCCATCCGGGCATGCGCCTGTTCGACTTCATCGGTGCGCGTCTACCCCATGACGAATGAAATCCAGGTTAAGCCCCCGACTAGCCGGGACCGGGATAGTTCGGCGGGCTTTCGTTATAGGCCTGGGCGAGGCTGATCGGGCCCTTGGCGAACACCTTCCAGTGGGCAAGGTCAAAATCGTCCTGCCACCATGCGCCGATGGCGCCGCACAGGAACCAGATGAACACGATAACGGCGAATGCGAACTTCATCGCGCCTCCCGCTTCGGACGCAGCCTAGCTCGGATCGGATGAAAGAAAAGTGAAACCCGTGGGAACATCGGCCGCAGCGCCCTATTCACCCGCCCGATGACCCAATCCGTCGCATTCCTGTTCGATCTCGACGGGACGCTGGTCGACAGCGTGTACAACCATGTGCGCGCGTGGCACCTCGCGTTTCGCGAGCAGGGATTCGACATTTCCGTGTGGCGTATCCACCGGAAGATCGGGATGAGCGGCGGCCTGTTCACCGCCCAGCTCCAGCGCGAGCTCGGCCGGCCGATCGATGAACAGGCGCTGCAGAAATTGCGCGACCGCCACGCCGCGCTGTTCCGCGAGCTATCAAGGGATGTTCCGCCCCTGCCCGGAGCGGTCGAGCTGCTGCGGGAACTGACCAGGCAAAAGCTTCCCTGGGCGATCGCCACCAGCGGCCGGATGCGCACCGCCGCGACCAACCTCAAGAGCCTCGGAGTCGATCCCGAGCAGGCGGTTGTGATCACCCGTGACATGGTCCGTTATGCCAAGCCCGACCCCGACCTGTTCGTCGAGGCCGCTCGGCGGCTCGGGGCCGACACGCGCGGCTCCTACGTCATCGGCGACAGCATCTGGGACATGTACGCGGCGTCGCGCTGCGGAGCGCTCGGCATCGGCCTGCTGTCGGGCGGGTACGGCAAGGACGAGCTCGAGCGCGCCGGCGCGATGCGCGTGTTCGACGATCCCGCCGACATGCTCGAGCACCTCGACGAGTTGGCGCGTACGGCCGATTGAATGAGCCCGGATGCGTCATTGGAGCATCG
>DATNFJ010000118.1:0-8464 GCA_035606455.1 Sphingomicrobium sp. | reverse complement strand
CAGCGACTCCCCGGGTATGGACGACACTGCCGGCCTCACCACCACCGGGTCGTCGAACAGCCGTTCGGGCGCGGGCTCTCGCTCCGCTTCCGGCACCCGCTCCGCATCGACCTCGCGCTCCGGCAGCGGCACGCGCAGCCGGAGCTCGAGCGCCGGCAACCGCGGCATGAGTGAAACCGGTGGCGGGAACGCCAGCCTCGGGGCTCACAGCGGCGGCATGGGGACAAGCTCCGCGAACAACAGCTGAGAATGACCTGATACCAAATGAGAGGGGCGTCTCCGGGCGCCCCTTTTTCTACGCCATGAGAAAGGCCGCGATGGCTTCGCCGAGCTCCGGCTTGGTGACCGAGCTCATATGCGTGCCCGGCACTTCCTCGAACACGGCGTTGGGAAGGACGTTCGCAAGCTCCTCCGCCGATCCATTGTCGTCGTCCTGGTCGCCGCAGACAACTAGCGTCGGCATGCTGAAGGCCTCGAGCCAGCTCATGAACGCGTCTTCGAAGCTCTCGAGCAGCTGCGCGGCGGCGACGCGATCGACCTTCTGGCTCTTCATGAACTGGATCGAGAACCAGTGCGGATCGCCGCGCTGCACTTTATCGAACATGGCGATCGCATCGACAAAAAAGGTCTTGCGCCGCTTCCAGTTGCGCAAGCCGTCGAGCCCGGCGCCGCCGAGGATCGCTCGCCGGGGACGGAGCCCCTCGCCCACGGCTTCGACCGTCGTCCGCGCGCCGAGCGAGAATCCGCCGAGGTCGAATTCGGAAAAAGCGAGCAGCGCGATCAGCTCGCGAAGATCGCGCGCGAGGATTCCCTTCGGGTAGAATTGCTGCCCGTGCGGCTTGTCGCTCTGCCCGTGGGCGCGCAGGTCGGGCATGATCACGCGGAAGCCTTGCGCCGCGATCCGCTTAGCGTGGCCGAACTTGATCCAGTTCATGCTGGCGTCGGAGAACAGCCCGTGCAGAAGGACCACCGGACGGCCCTGCCCCAGCTCGTGATAGGCCAGACGGACTCCATCCGACCCGGTCCAGAAGTGGGTTGCGGCCTCAGTCACGGGCGAAAGTTGCCAAAGTTGAGAGCTCTACACGCGTGCGCGCGCGTGCGCGCGAGAGACCCATGACGAGTCAGCTCTGAATCGGTCGTGAGAAACGAAAGGCGCAGCATCGCCGCCGCCGCATGTCAGCCGAAATCCTACATTGCAATGGCGGAGGTGTTAGTCGGGGGAATCGATGGGAAGCGACGCTTTTCCGCTCAAGCAGAGTCTTCAAGCGAGTTCCACCAAGACAGCGCAGTGATTGCCCCGCTGAACGCCCCCAAAAAGATCATCCAAAATCCAGCGACCGCTCCGATCGCAAGCAAGACGATAAGTGTAACGGCGAATCCGGCAGCCGCTCCGATTGAGACATAGGTGGTGCGCGAAGCAGCATGCAGCTTCTGGACTAGCAAATGGACCGGGATTCCGATGACAAGACCACTTGCGAAAACCAAGACGAAGGAAATCCACAGCGGCAAGCCAGCAAAATAGATATCTGCAAACAGCCGCCTCTCACCGGAGATCGGTTCCAAGTAGTCGTCCACGGCTATCGTCACGGTGAAGCTCATGGGCAGCAGGCCACCTGCTAGAGTTCCGACCAAAACGGCTTTCGAGAATGCCTTCACGGGTTGGTTCATCGCTCAAGTATTCCAGCACCTCCATCATTCGTCACCCCGGGAATCTCCCCGTCGCTTCAACCCATTTGTCGACGAGCGGCTGGTAATCCTCGGTCCGCTTTTCGGGCAGGCCTTCGGTATTGAGCCAGGCGCGGTGCATGCTCTCGGCACCGAAATGGTGCTTGGGAACGAACCGCGAGGGGTCGTCGAAGGACGCGACGGTCAGGTCCATCTTGTCGCTGCCGTCCTTGAACTGGAAGCCGAGGGACGTCCCGCAGTCACGGCAATAAGGCCGTTTCGCGATGGGCGAGCTGTCGTACCAGTCGGGCTGATGCTCCCACTGCACATCGGCCTGCTTCACGTTCTTGAACGCGATCGAAACAGAACCGGTCGAACGCTGGCACATGCGGCAGTGGCATAGATAGGCGTCGTCATCGTGGATCGCGGCGGTGTAGCGGATGCGCCCGCAGGCGCAGCCGCCGGTCATTGGTTCGGGCATGACTCGGCTCCCTTTGTGGACACCACTTGCAAGGCTAAAGGGCGGCATGTCCAGCGCTCCGACGCCTGAGGAAATCGCCCGCGACGCGACATGGCTGGCTCAAGCGCTCGACCCGTCAGCGGGCGTGGTGCGGCTGATCGCCATGGACCGCGAGAGCTATCGCGCGGCGAGCTTCCTCGACGACCGCCTCCTGCAAGCGCCGGTCGACGCGCAGCTCGTGTCCTGGACGGTGATCGAAGAGGCGATCACCGACGATCTCCGCTCCGATGCGCGCTGGATCTTCCACATCGGCCATGTCGGCTCGACGCTCCTGTCGCGGCTTCTGGGCGAGATTGAGGGCGTGCTCGCGGTCCGGGAGCCGCGGCTGCTTCGCGATGTCGCCCTGATGCCGGCCGACATTCGGCACCGCTATCTCGCGCCCGTCACGCGGCTGATGTCGCGGACCTTCGACGAGCGCGAGATCGCCTCTGTCAAGGCGACGAGCTTCGTCAGCGAGATCGCGGCGGCGCTCGTGCCGCCGCGCGGGCGCGTGCTGTTCATGTACGCGACCCCGCGCAACTATGTCGCGAGCATTCTCGCCGGCGAGAACAGCGTCCGCGAAGCTCATGCGCTCTCGGCGTCCCGCGCGGAGAGATTGTGCCAACGCGGAATCGAGCTCGACCCGGCGTCGGGAGACGCGGCGCTCGCGGCAGGAGCCTGGGCGTGCGAGATGACCGCGCTCGAAGCCGCTTCCGAAAAGTTCACGGATCATGATGTCGGGTGGATGGACTTCGACCGGGTGCTCGAGGATCTGGCAAGCGCGCTCGCCGACGCGGTCGAGATTTTCGGCTTCAATGCGACGTCCGAGCGCATCCGCGAAATCGCCGAAGGGCCCCTGACGCGCCGCTATTCGAAAGCCGCGGAATACGAATATAGCGCCGGCCTCCGGCGCGAGCTCATTGGCGAGGCCATTGCCGGCAATCGACGCGCGATCGACGACGCCCTTGCCATGCTCGCCCGCGCAGCCGAAAAGTCGCCACTGCTCGCCCGCGCGCTGGCGCGCTCGGAGGAAGGTTGATGTACCGGGTCCTGCAAATATTGACCGACGAGGAAATCGCCGAGTGCCGCAAGATCGCGGCGTCGGCGCCGTTCGTCGACGGCCGGATCACGAACCCGCACAACACAGCCAAGCAGAACGAGCAGCTGCACGACGCGGGCGCCTATCAGAAGAGCTCCGAGCTGCTTCGGAACGCGATGCTGCGCTCGGCCGAGTTCATGGACTTCGCCTTCCCCGTGTCGCTCGGCCCGCCGATGATGACGCGGTACAAGCCCGGGATGAAATATGGCGCGCACGCCGATGCCGCCTTCATCCAGCTGCCCGGCGCGACCATCCGAAGCGATTTGAGCTGCACGATCTTCCTCAACGATCCCAAGGATTATGACGGCGGCGAGCTCAATGTCCGCCTGGGAGACGCGCAGCTGACGTTCAAGCTGAAGCCCGGCGAAGCGATCGTCTATCCGTCGGACAGCTTCCACCAGGTGGCGCCGGTCACGCGCGGCGAGCGGCTGGTGGCGATCACCTTCATCCAGAGCCGGGTACAGGACCCGTTCAAGCGCAACATGCTGTTCGAGCTGAACGAGGTCGCGGCCCTCGAGGGGCTGAAGATGGACCCGGAGAATTACGGGCGGTTGCAGCTCATCCAGCAGAACCTGCTCCGGCACTGGAGCGATATGCCCTGACTGTGCCCCGGCGAAGGCCGGGGTCCAGGAGCCCGCAAGGGCTGCAATCATGCGAACGAAACCGGCTCACGCCGGCCTGGGCCCCGGCCTTCGCCGGGGTACGACTAAGCCGCTTTCTTCAAATGCTTGCGGCCGAGCAGTTCGGCGATCTGCACCGCGTTGAGCGCGGCGCCCTTGCGCAAATTGTCGCTGACCACCCACAGGCTGAGGCCGTTCTCGACGGTCGGGTCCTCGCGGATGCGGCTGACGTAGGTCGCATAGTCGCCGACGCATTCGACCGGCGTCACGTAGCCGCCATCCTCATGCTTATCGACCACAAGCACGCCCGGCGCCTCGCGCAGGATCTCGCGCGCCTGGTCGGCTGAAATCTCGTTCTCGAACTCGATGTTCACGGCTTCGGAATGGCCGACGAACACCGGCACCCGGACGCAGGTCGCCGTGAGCTTGATCTTGGGATCGAGGATCTTCTTGGTCTCGACCACCATCTTCCATTCCTCCTTGGTCGAGCCGTCGTCGAGGAACATGTCGACCTGCGGAATCACGTTGAACGCGATCTGCTTGGGATAAACTTTGGGCTGGGCCGGATCGCCGACGAAGATGTTGCGCGACTGGTTGAACAGCTCGTCCATCGCCGCTTTGCCGGTGCCTGAGACGGACTGATAGGTCGCGACGACCACGCGCCTGATCTTCGCGGCGTCGTGGAGCGGTTTCAGCGCCACGACCAGCTGCGCAGTCGAGCAATTCGGGTTGGCGATGATGTTCTTCTTGCGATAGCCGGCGATCGCGTCCGAATTCACCTCCGGCACGATCAGCGGAACGTCCGGGTCCATCCGGAACAGCGAGCTGTTGTCGATGACCGTGCAGCCGGCCGCAGCCGCCTTCGGCGCGTAGATTTTCGACACTTCCGACCCGGCGGCGAACAAGGCGATGTCCCAGCCGGCGAAGTCGAAATGCTCGAGGTTACTGACCGTCAGCATCTCGTCGGTCTCGCCGAACTCGATCCGGTCGCCGGTCGAGCGGGCCGACGCGACCGCCGCCACCTCGTCGAGCGGGAATTCGCGCTCGGCGAGCACGTTCAGGAGCTCACGCCCGACATTGCCCGTCGCCCCGACAACCGCGACCCGATAACCCATGAAATCGTCTCCAGCCTCTCGCGACGCGCCTATCGCATGCGGCGGCGCAACGCGATATGGCTCCAACGCTCGCGGGGACAAGGGGGGATCAGGGATGCGGCGAAGCTCGTTGCTGGCGCTTGGCGTCTTGGTGGTGATCCTCGCGGCTCTGGCCGTGAAGTCTGTCCTGATCTCGGTACCGTCCGTCCACACAAGCCCGGGCGGATTTGACGCGGTGCGGGCGAAGGCGCGGCTCGCGTTCGTCCTCGGCGACCAGCGTCCGCACCCGGCCGACAGCCCCGCCGACGACGCGGTGCGGACGCGGCTGGTCGCGAGCCTGCAGCAGATGGGGCTCACGCCGATCGTCCGCGACCAGTTCGCGTGCAACGATTTCCAGAAGGCGCGGCTCGTCTCCTGCGCGCGCGTGCGGAACGTGATCGCGATCCTCGGCCCGCACACGGGCAAGGCGCTGCTGCTGAGCGCGCACTACGACAGCGTTCCGGTGGGCCCCGGCGCGTCCGACGACGGAGTTGGAGTCGCGACATTGCTCGAGGTCGGAGCGATCCTGAAGGACCGGCCGCTCAGGCGCCCCGTGATCCTGCTGTTCAACGAGGGCGAGGAGCTGGGGCTGATCGGCGCCCGCGCATTCCTCGCCGACCCACTCAGCCGAAGCGTCGACAGCGTGCTCAATTTCGAGGCCCGCGGAGTCACCGGGCCCGTGACGATGTTCGAGACCAGCCGGCCCAATGCGGCGGCAATCGATGCCTTCGCGAAAGCGGTGAAGCGCCCGTTCGCGAGCAGCCTTTCGACCGACGTCTATCACCTGCTGCCCAACGACACCGACGTCACCACCTACAATGAGCGCGGCTGGCTCACGCTCAACTTCGCGATGGCGGGGAACGAGACCCGCTATCACAGCCCGGGCGACGATCTCGCGGGACTCGATCCTCGCAGCCTCCAGCACATGGGTGACCAGGCGCTGGCAGTATCCAGCGAGCTTTCCGCGGGCCTGCCGCGCGCCCAGGGGCAGCGAGTCTTCATGGACGTTCTGGGCCGCTGGTTCGTCCAGATGCCGCAGGTTGTCGGCCTCGTCATTTTCGTCCTCCTGATCCTTGCGTTCGTCGCGATCGTGTTGCGGCGACGCGCCTATGGACCGGCGCTTGCGGCTCCGTTGGCGGCGGTTCTGGTGGGAAGCGTCGCGGCGTGGCTTGCGACGGTGGTCATGGGCGTCCTTCGCGCGGGCAGCTACTGGCATGCCTATCCGGAGCCGAGCTTCGTCGCGACGTATGCGACCGCCCTCTTCGGCGCCGTCGCCGTGCTCGTCACCTTGGGCGCGACGTCGAGCCGCGATCAGCTCCGGGCCGGCGCGTGGCTCATTTTCCTTCTTTTCGGCGCAATCCTTGCAACCGCCGCGCCGGGCGCGATCATCTATTTCCTTGCTCCGCCGATCGTCGTGCTGATCGGGATCGCGGCTGCGAAATGGTGGCCGCCGGCGGAAGCCATCGGCGGCCTAGTCGCGGTACTGATCCTGTACATCAGTTGGGGCGAGTTGCTGGCCTTGCTCGAAGTCCTGTTCAGCCCGGGCCCGCTATGGATTGCCGCTCCCGTCGCGGCAATCATGATGGTGCCGGCGCTGGCCGAAGGACATCTCCTGTTCGGCAATGCGCGTCGGCGCGTCGTGATCGGCGGCTCGGCAGCTATTGCGCTCCTCGCGTGGATCGTCGTGGCAGTCGTCCCGGCCTATTCACAGCAGCGCGAGCAGCGCTTCACGATCGAGCACGTGACCGAATTCCCGTCGGGCAAGAGCTACTGGTCGGTGCTGAATGACGGTGCGCCGCTGCCCGCGGCCTATCGGCGCCTTGGCAGGTGGACCTTCGGCAAGCTGCCCGCGTCGGACCGCGAGCGCTGGTTTGCGCCGGCTCCGCCGATCGCGGCCATCAAGCCGCCGTCGGTCCAGCCGCTGGAGGTCCTCCAAAGCGGCGACGAGCGCAGGTTGAAGCTCCGGCTCAAGGCGAACGGCGCCGAGAGGATCCTGCTCATCCTTCCAGCGGACGCCCACCTCCGAACCGCGGGAGTTTCAGGCTTCGTCCGTCCGATCGGCGGCAATGAACTGGCATCCGGGAATTTCAGCTTTGCCTGCACGGGCCGGAGCTGCGACGGCGCGGAGGTGATCATCGATGCGGCCACGACCAAGCCGATCCCGGTCATCATCAGCGGCTCGAGCAACGGCCTGCCGCCGTCGGCCGAGCCATTGGTCCACGGCCGTCCCGGTAACGCCCGGCCGCAATATGCGCCCGACGAAACGGTGAGTATCGCCCACGTGAATCTCTGACCGACTCGAAGGGCTGTGCTATAGGCTGAACCAAGCGCCCGGCGCCCCTGTTCGCGCCGGACGGCACCCGATCCAAAGGAGGTGTCATGGCGACTCAGACGATGTCCGCGTCACAAAGACCGCGTTCGAAGCCGATCCCTGTCCGCACCATCAACGACGACGACCTGCGCTTCGCCCTCAGAAAAGGCTATGCCGATTTCGGAGACCTTCGCGGCGATCTTGTCTTCGCCGGGCTCATCTACACGGTCATCGGCCTTGCCGCGGTGGTGATGACCACCAGCCGCCCGCTGATGCCCTTCTTCTACCCCGTGGTAGCCGGAGTCGCGCTGCTCGGCCCGATTGCCGCGGTCGGCTTTTACGAGCTCGCCCGGCGGCGCGAGAATGGGCAGGAGGTCCATTGGTTCAACTTCGCCGACGTCCGCAAGCGGCCGTCGGTCGACGACATGGGCATGGTTGCCGGACTGCTGCTGGTAATCTTCCTCGGCTGGCTGATTTCCGCCGGCCTGCTCTACTGGCTAATCTTCGGCTGGACGACGCCGACGTCGGTCGGCGGCTTCCTCGCGATGATCTTCACGACCGCGAAAGGCTGGGCGCTGATCGTCGCCGGAGCGGTCGTCGGCGCGATCTTCGGCTGGTTCGTGCTCGCGCTCAGCGTCGCCTCGCTGCCAATGCTGGTCGACTGCGACGTCAGCGCGTCGGAGGCTGTTTCCGCCTCGTGGCGCGCGGCCCATGCCAACAAGCGCGAGATGATCCGCTGGGGAATCGTCGTGACCGCCTTGCTCGTGCTGGGCTCGATCCCGCTGTTCGTCGGGCTCGCGTTCGTGCTGCCGTGGCTCGGCTATTCCACGTGGCACCTCTACACGCGCCTGATCGACCGCGATTCGATCCCGGCGCGCAAGCGTGCGGGACGCTGACTAGCGCGGCGCCACGATCCCGTGAGCGCCCAGGAAATTCAGGATCGTGTGCCAGCGGTGGGCGAGCATCTTCGGCGTTCCCGAGCGGTGCGTTTCGCCGGGGTAGAGCATCATCTCGAACGGCCGGTCGTCGTGCTGGAGCTTGGCGATCAGCTCCGAGCTGTTCTCGAAGAAGACGTTGTCGTCCGACATTCCGTGGATGATGAGCAATGGATCGCTGATCCGATCGGCGTCCGCGATC
>DATNFJ010000117.1:0-3287 GCA_035606455.1 Sphingomicrobium sp. | reverse complement strand
GCTGCTCGGGTCGCTGCTCAAGGAGCCGCAGGGGCAGCTGACGCTGCAGGCGCAGACCGACGGCGGGGCGATCGACCTGCTGGTGTGCGATTATCTCGGCGGCGAGCTGCGCGGCTATGTGCGGCACGACGCGGAGAAGCTGGGCGAGCTTTCCGACGCGCCGACGCTGCAGGAGCTGTTCGGGGAGGGCTATCTCGCGATCACCTTCGACCAGCCGGTCTCGGACGAGCGTTACCAGGGGATCGTGCCGCTCGAGGGCAAGAGCCTGGGCGAGGCGGCGCAGAGCTATTTCTCGCAGTCGGAGCAGATCCCGAGCCTCGTCCGACTGGCCGCGGAGAAGCGCGGCGAGCATTGGTTCGCGGGCGGGCTGCTGCTGCAGCATCTGCCCGAGGGCGAGGAAGGACGCGAGCGGCTGCACACGCGGCTCGATCATCCCGACTGGCCCCATATCGCGATCCTCGGCGGGTCGGTGAAGGCGGAGGAGCTGACCGACCCCGCGCTTCCGCTCGACGACCTGATCTGGCGGCTGTTCCACGAGGAAGACGAAGTACGGACCTTGGCGGCGATCCCGCTCAGCCGCGGCTGCCGCTGCGACCCCGATTACGTGCGCTCGGTGATCGCGCGATTCCCCGCCGACGAGCGCGAGGAGATGGTCGGCGAGGACGGGATGATCCGGGTCGATTGCGCCTTCTGCTCGTCGAGCTTCGCCATCGAGCCGAAAGAGCTGAGCTCATAAGAGTCGGATTCGGAACATTTCATTTTTTGCCGGTAGCCGGGTCGTGGTAAAAGGCGCGGCGATGAGGGGCCCGCTGATTCTCGGCGCTGCGATCGCCCTGCCCGTGGCCGCCTTGGCCGCGACGGTCCCGTCGGCTCTCAGCAACGTCGCCGGCGGCCTTTGGGAAGTGAGCGGCGCGCCGGGAATCCAGGCGCCGATCCGCCAATGCTTCGCGGATGTGATGACTCTGGCCCAGTTCGAGCACCGGACCCGCAATTGCTCGCGGACGGTGCTCACCGACAAGGGCTCGTCCGTGACCATCAACTATCGCTGCGGGCCGGCCGATTTCGGCCAGAGCGAAGTCGACGTGATCACGCCGCGGTCGCTGAGGATCGCCACGCAGGGCATTTCGGCGCAGCTGCCGTTCAATTACGTAATCCAGGCGCGTCGGGTCGGCGATTGCGAGAAAAGCGCTTCTTCTCAACGCCATTAAGGCCTCGTTTAGCCATTTTGCGTTAGCAGGTGAGGGTGCCGGATTGGCACGCTTTCCTCCCATCGGGCCGAGGCCCGATACCTGGGCCGCCGCTCGCAAGACCGGCGGCCCTTCTTTATTCCTCCCTGCAAATGCGGGTGAGAGTGGCGCAAGACCCCTCCACCATCCTTCGGACGGTCCCCCTCCCCTGCAAATGCAGGGGAGGATATAGCGCCGCCATGCTTTACCTCCTTATCAAGGCCGCGATCTCGGGCGCGATCGTGGCCGCCGTGTCGGAGATCGCCCGGCGCTATCCGGGCTGGGGCGGACTGGTCGCCTCGCTTCCGCTGACCTCGTTGCTGGCGATGATCTGGCTGTGGCGGGACAGCGGCGACACGATGAAGGTCGCCGAACTGTCGCAGGGAACGCTCTGGTTCATCCTGCCGTCGCTTCCGCTGTTCATCGCGCTTCCGTTCCTGCTGAAGTCCGGGCTCGGCTTCTGGGCGAGCATGGCGATCGTGATCGTGGGAACGCTGGCGCTCTATGCGGCCTGGTTCTGGGCGGCTCCGAAGATGGGCGTCCGGCTTTGACCAGCGCGGTCGTCCTGTTGTCCGGCGGGCTCGATTCGATGGTCTGCGCCGGGATCGCGCGCGACGCCGGCTATTCGGTCATTGCGCTGACGGTCGATTACAACCAGCGCCACCGGGTCGAGCTCGAGGCGGCGCGGAGGATCGCGGAGGCGCTTGCCGAGCGGCATGTCGTCGTTCCGCTCGACCTTCGCAAGTTCGGCGGATCGGCGCTGACCGACGAGATCGACGTGCCCAAGGACGGCGCCGGCGAGGGGATCCCTGTCACCTATGTGCCGGCGAGGAACACGATCTTCCTGAGCCTCGCGCTGGGTCTCGCCGAAGCGAGCCGGGCGCAGGACATCTTCATCGGCGTGAACGCGCTCGACTATTCTGGCTATCCCGATTGCCGACCCGAGTTCATCGCCGGCTTCGAGCGGCTCGCAAACCTCGCGACCAAGGCCGGCGTGGAGGGCGACGAGTTCACCATCCACGCGCCGCTGCAGCACATGAGCAAGGCCGAGATCGCGCGCGAGGCGCAGCGGCGCGGGCTCGATCCGGCGCTCAGCCACAGCTGCTACGATCCGCTGGCCGACGGGCGCCATTGCGGACGCTGCGACGCGTGCCGGCTGCGCGCCAAGGGGTTCGCCGAGGCGGGGCTAAAAGACCCCACAGAATACGCGTGACTGTTCACAACACACCCTCACCCCGCGCGAGTTCGTCGAGTCGACCAGCGCCCGGAAGCGGACCGTCTCTCAGACGGTCCGACCCGGCCGCTCCCGCAAGCGGTAGAGGGTATTCGGTCAAGGAATGCTTCCTGACGCTTCAGGGCGAGGGGGTTCAGGCGGGTAGCCGGGCGGTGTTTCTGCGCTTTGCAGGTTGCAATTTGTGGTCGGGGCGGGAGCAGGACCGGGCGAGCGCGCAATGCAGCTTTTGCGACACGGATTTCGTCGGGACCGATGGTGAGGGCGGCGGGAAGTTTCCTTCGGCGGATGAGCTTGCCGCGCATGTCGCCCGGCTATGGGGACCTGGGGACGAGCGGCGGCTGGTCGTGATCACCGGCGGCGAGCCGATGCTGCAGCTCGACGAGGCGCTGGTCGACGCGCTGCACCGCCGCGGCTTCCGGGTCGCGGTCGAGACCAACGGCACCCTGCCGGCGACGGCGGGTATCGACTGGATCTGCGTCAGTCCCAAGGCGGGCACCGACGTCGTCCAGCGCTCGGGCGACGAGCTCAAGCTGGTCTGGCCGCAGGCCGGGATCGACCCCGCCGAGCTCGAGCGCTGGGACTTCGCGCATTTCCTGGTGCAGCCGATGGACTGCGCCGATCGGCATGGTTCGATCGACGCCGCGATCGCGCTGGCGATGGACCGGCCGAAATGGCGCCTGACGCTGCAGACGCACAAGGTGGTGGGACTGGCTTAGGCGCCGTTGCTGACGGCGTTCGCGGGCGTGTTCTCGACCGGGCTCGGCGCAGGCTTGCTGGTCGAGGTGCTGCCCTGCGGAGTCACCGTCTCCGGCCTGGGCTTGGGGAAG
>DATNFJ010000116.1:0-14184 GCA_035606455.1 Sphingomicrobium sp. | reverse complement strand
CGGACGCTGGCGAGCGTGCGCGCCATGGCTTCCTCGTTGGCGTCGGACCAGAGGCCGGTGTCGGCGTAGCTGATGCGGCCCTCGGGCGTGACCGCGGTCGCTTCGATGGTCAGCAGCGCTGCGCCGGACAAAGCGAGATGGCCGAGATGGATCACGTGCCAGTCGGTCATGCAGCCGTCCTCGGCCGAATATTGGCACATCGGCGCGATCACGATCCGATTGGCGAGGCGGAGGCCTCCGACTTCCAGCGGGGTGAACAGAGCGGACATCGGGATTCCTTATTTGGCGGGAGCCGGTTCTGGCTTGCGGACGGCCTGCATCAGGAGCTCGTAGGATCTGAGGCGCGCCTGGTGGTCGTAGATCTGGGCGGTGACGATCAGCTCGTCGGCTTTGGTCCGGGCGACGAACTCGTCGAGCTTGCGCCGCGCCGTCTCCGGGCTGCCGATGGCGGAGGCCGAGAGGACGGAGCGGAGGATCGCCCGCGCTTCCATCGGCAAGGCGTCGGCGTAGCCGGGCTTGGGCGCCGGGAGCTTGGTCGGATGGCCGGTTCGAAGCGCGACGAATGCCTGCTGGACCGAAGTCGCGAGCAGCTCGGCCTGTTCGTCGCTGTCGGCGACGATCGCGTTGAAGCCGAGCATCACGTACGGCTTGTCGAGCTGGTCCGACGGCTCGAAGCGTTCGCGGTAGAGCGCGATCGCTTCCATCATCATCTGCGGCGCGAAGTGGGAGGCGAAGGCGTAAGGAAGCCCGAGCATCGCCGCCAGCTGCGCGCCGAACAGGCTCGACCCAAGAATCCAGATCGGGATGTCGAGCCCTTCGCCGGGCACGGCGCGGACCCGGCCGTCCTCGCCGCGGAAATAGCCCATCAGCTCGACGACGTCGTTGGGGAACTGGTTGGCGTCCGACGCGAGGTTGCGCCGCATCGCATGGGCGGCGGACTGGTCGGTGCCGGGCGCGCGGCCGAGCCCGAGGTCGACGCGGCCGGGGAACAGGCTCTCAAGCGTCCCGAATTGCTCGGCGATGATCAAAGGCGCGTGGTTCGGGAGCATGATCCCGCCCGAGCCGATGCGGATCGTCGAGGTGTTCGCGCCGATGAAGGCGAGCGCGACGGCGGTCGCGGCGCTGGCGATCCCCGGCATCGAATGGTGCTCGGCCATCCAGAAGCGCCTGTAGCCGAGCCGCTCGACATGCCGCGCGAGATCGGCGGAGTTGCGCAGGGACTGGCCGGCGTCGCTGCCTTCCGTAACCGGCGAGAGGTCGAGGACCGAAAGCGGCAGCATCAGCGGGAGGTGGTGGCGCGCACGGTCATTTCAATGCGGGCGATGACCCCTCCCTGGAAGGGAGGGGCCGGGGGGGTGGGTGCGCGAAGCGCGCTCTGCTACAGCCGAACAATGTCCCGACGCGTGGAAGTCGCAGTCACCGAACGCGCCCGGGCGCTGCGCAACAACGCCACTCGTCAGGAGCGCAAGATTTGGGAGCTGCTCTCTCGCTACCGCCCCAAGTTCACCCGGCAGTTCCCGATCGGACCCTACATCGTGGATTTCGCGTGTCGACAGGCAAAGCTCGTGGTTGAGATTGACGGCGGCCAACATGCGGAATCGCAACGCGACATCGTCCGCGATCAGTGGCTGGCAGAGCAGGGATGGAGCGTGTTTCGCGTGTGGAACAACGATGTGCACGCAAACCCACACGGTGCGGCAGAAGCCATCCTCGCACGCGCCGCCGAGTGCCTCGGCGGCACCCACCCCGAACCCCTCCCTTCCAGGGAGGGGAGGAAGAGGCGGCCGATCGCCTAATGCTGCGCTAGATCCAGCCCGCATCGCGGTACCAGTCGGCGGTGGCCTTGAGGCCCTGGGTGGTCTCAATTCGCGGATGCCACAGGCCCGGCGGGGGAGCGCGCTTGGGCTCGACGACCCAGTTGCGATGGGAGAAATAAGCGGCGCGGTCGACGGTGAGCTTGGCCTTCTCGCGCCGGAACAGCTGGTCGGCGCGGGCGGCGAGACGGAGCAGGATCCCGGGGGAGGAGACGATGGCGGGACGTGTGCCGACGGCTGCCCCGAGCGCCTTGGCGAACTCGCGGTGGGTCCAGCCCCCGGGCTTGCCGTCGTCGGCCTCGACGAGGACGCCGCTCGGCACTTCGGGAGCGGCGACGGCGAGGAGCAGCCGCGCGAGGTCGTCGGCGTGGATTACCGAGACCCGGCCCCTGGGCGGCATCAGCATCACGCCCATCTTCGCCATGCGGAACAGCTCCAGCGTCTCCTTGTCGCCGGGCCCGTAGACGGCCGGCGGGCGAACGACCGCCCAGTCGAGGCCGGAGCCCATCACCAGCTGCTCGGAGCGCGCCTTGGAATCGCCGTAGAGCGACAGGTTCGGCTCGCGCCCGGCGAGCGACGAGACATGGACGAAGCGCCGGACTCCGCCGGCGGTGGCGGCGGCGAGCATCGCCAGGGTTCCGTGGACATTGCCCTTGTCGAACGCGGCGGCGGTCTGGCCGGTAATGACCCCGGCGACGTGGATCACGGCGTCGGCGTCGCTCACCAGCCGCTCGAGCGCGGCGCGGTCGTCGAGGTCGCCGGCGACCCATGTCACGCGCTCACGCGGAGCCTGGTCGCGGCGGGTGAGGGCGGTGACTTCGTGACCGGCGGCCAGCGCGGCCTCGAGAAGGTGCGAGCCGACGAAGCCGGTGGCGCCGGTGACGGCCAGCTTCATCAATTCCTCCCCGGAACGGGGAGGGGAACCAGCGAAGCTGGTGGAGGGGCCCCACCCAGGTCGCGAGGCTCGACCGCGGGCCCCCACCACCACGTCGCTGCGCGCCGCGGTCCCCCTCCCCGCTCCGTGGAGGATTTTAGAGCGGTGACCATCGCCGGCTGTCTTCGAGTTCTTCGCGCTCTTCGGCGGCGTCGCCGAGGCGCTGGATGATGGCGTCGAGCAGCGGCTCAAGCCCTTCCTCGAGCGGGGCGGAGACCGGGAAGACCCTGGCTCCGGACGCTTTCTCGAGCGCCTTCGCGACCTTGGCGCGCTGCTTGTCGTCGAGCAGGTCCGCCTTGGTCAGCGCGACGATCTCGGTCTTTTCGGTGAGGCCGGCGCCGTAGCCCTCGAGCTCGCCACGGACAATCCGCCACGCTTCGACCGGGTCGTCGGCCGATCCGTCGACGAGGTGGAGGAGCAGCCGCGTTCGCTCGACATGGCCGAGGAAGCGGTCGCCGATGCCCGCGCCCTCTGCCGCGCCCTCGATCAGCCCGGGGATGTCGGCGATGACGAACTCGCGGCCCTTGTGGCGGACGACTCCGAGCTGGGGGCGAAGCGTGGTGAACGGATAGTCACCGACTCTGGCCGACGCGTTGGTGACCGAGTTCAGAAACGTCGACTTGCCGGCGTTGGGAAGGCCGAGGAGGCCGACGTCGGCGAGCAGCTTGAGGCGGAGCCACACCCACATTTCTTCGCCCGGCTCGCCGGTCTGGTGCTGGCGCGGTGCCCGGTTGGTCGAGCTTTTGTAGCTGGCGTTGCCGCGGCCGCCCATTCCGCCTTTGAGCAGCGTCACCTGTTGCCCGACCTGCGTGAGGTCGGCGAGCAAGCTGCGCTCCTCATCGTCGGCGAGGATCTGGGTTCCGACGGGCACCTCGATTACGAGGTCCTGGCCCGCAGCGCCGGTGCGGTTCGAGCCCGCGCCGCCCTTGCCGCGCGGCGCCCTGAAATGCTGCGTGTAGCGGAAGTCGATGAGCGTATTGAGGCCGGGGACCGCCTCGAACACCACGTCGCCGCCCTTGCCGCCGTCGCCGCCGTCGGGGCCGCCGAACTCGATGAACTTCTCGCGCCGGAAGCTGACCGCGCCGGCGCCGCCGGCGCCCGAGCGGACGTAGATCTTGGCCTGGTCGAGGAAATGCATCTGCCGCGGCAGTTACGCGAACTCGCCGGAGAGGTGAACCGTCGCTTTGACGACGTGCACGCGGATTGCATCGACAAACGGGCGCCGGCACGGCACAAAAGCCGCCATCGCAGGTTCATGCGTCCGGGCCCAGGCGGTTCGCCGAGGTCCTGCCTGCGGGCAATGGGAGATGGAATTTCCATGAACCAGCTGTCCCGCGCTTTCGCGTGCGTAGCCTTTCTCCCAGCCTTCCTCAGCCCCGCCAGCCTCACCGCCCAGGCGGCCGGCGATCCGTTCAGCTTCTTCGAAGGCATGACGGAGAGCGTCGGCACGCTCAAGGTGATGATGCACAAGCCGGTTCACACCCGCAGCGTCGGGCGCGGCGAAGTCGAGCGCGACGGGTCGCTGATCCTCGTGCAGCGGGTCGAGGACGAGGGGCAAGCACCCCACATGCGGCGCTGGCTAATCCGGCGAATCAGTGCCGGCCATTTCGTCGGGAGCATGTCGGAAGCGACCGGGCCGGTGACGATCGACGAGGTCGGCGACCGATTCCGCTTTCGAATGAGGATGCCGGGCGGACTGTCGGTCGAGCAATGGCTGACGCCGCTGCCCGGCGGCCGCTCGGCCAGCAGCAGCATGACCGTACGCAAGTTCGGGATTGCGGTGGCCAGCTCCGAGGGGACCGTGCGCAAGATTTCCTGAGCCGCGGCGGCGGGAAGCGGTCGGTGAATCGCGGCGGCAGAACATCCGAACGATGCAAAGCCGAAACTAGAGGCACTTCAGGGATTTGCGGGCGTTTCTAGTGAAACGAGCCAAATGAGCATTCGCCATGCCGGAACGAATTATCGCCGTCGGGCTGCTTACGAGGCGCGACCTCGAGCTGCTTGGGCCGACATTCGACCGGCTATGGCCCGTCGAGGAGGCGCCGCATTTCAACGAGCTGCTGCGCGCGATCGACGATGCGGATCGCAGATTGCAGGAGGCGCGCAGACGGCCGAGCTAGCTCAGAAGCGTTCGAGGAGGCGGTCGACCGTGTCGTCGGCGGTCTTGTCCTTGTCGCCTGCGTCCCTCGCGTAACGCTCGAGCGCGGTTCGAACGAGCTCGATCTGCTGGTCGGTCAGATGCTCGATTCCGATGAACTTCTCGCGCGCCTTGTCGACGGCGCGGAGGAGCTCGTCGAGCTTGGCCTGCATCGCCGCGGCGTCGCGGTTCTGGCTGTTCTGAATCAGGAACACCATCAGGAAGGTGACAATGGTGGTCCCGGTGTTGATGATCAGCTGCCACGTGTCCGAATAATGGAACACCGGGCCCGAAACAGCCCAGACGACGATGATCAGCACGGCAGTGATGAAGGTCAGCGGCTGGCCCGCAGCCGTCGAGATCCTGGTCGCACAGAGATTGAAGAACTTACGCATTGCGCCGTAACGCGCGTGCAACGACGTTGGTGCCGTTAGCAAATCTGCGCGGACAGCGGCTGCGGTCAGATTGCGAACATACCGACGACCGTCAGTGCCATCGCCGCCGTCGCGGCCCAGCCGAAAATCCGCTGCCACGGGTTTGCGACATATCTGCCCATCTGGTGGTGGTTGCGGGCAAGGAGCATCATCGCGGCGAGGATCGGGACCGATACGATGCCGTTGATGACCGCGCTCCAGAACAGCATCTTGATCGGATCGATCGGCAGCCAAACCGATCCAGTCGCCATGACCATCGCCGCGACGATGATTCCGTAGAAGGTCTTTGCCTCCTGCGGCTTCTTTTCAAGGCCCTTGGGAAGCCCGAACGCCTCGGCGACGGCATAGCCCGACGAGCCGGCAAGCACCGGAACGGCGAGGAAGCCGGTGCCGATGATCCCGAACGTGAATAAGACAAATGCGAGCTGGCCGGCAATCGGCCGAAGCGCTTCGGCGGCTTGCGCGGAGGTCTTGATGTCCGTGACCCCGGCCTTGTTGAGGGTGACGGCTGCCGTCAGCATGATGAAGAAGGCGATGAGGTTGGACATGGCCATGCCAATGACCGTGTCGGCCGTCATCCGCCTGAGCTGACGCCGGGCATCCGATCGATTGGTGTGCTTCAGGTCCTTCTGGTGGTTCATCTGCATGTCTTCGACTTCTTCCGAGGTCTGCCAGAAGAACAGGTAGGGGCTGATCGTCGTCCCGAAGACGGCAACGACGACCGTCATCCACCCGGCCGAAAAGCTGATCCTGGGCATGACCACGCGAGTGGCCACATCCAACCAGTCGATGTGCACTGCGAAGAGCACCCCTACATAGGCGAACAGCACGAGCGTCGACCATTTCAGATACGCGACGTAGCGGTGGTATGGGACGAATACCTGCAGCAGCAGTGAGATCGCCGCGGCGGCGACCGTGAACAGCGCCGCACCACTCCCCACGAGCAGCTGCGCGACGGCGCCCATTGCCGCGATATCCGCGCCGATATTGATCGTGTTGGCGCCGAACAGGAGCAGCGCGAGGAACACGACGCTCCACTGGGGGAGGGTGTCGAGGAGATTCGCCGCGAGACCCTTTCCGGTGACCCGGCCGATGCGCGCGCTGATCACCTGGACTGCAACCATCAGTGGGAAGGTCAGGAACAGCGTCCACAGCATGTTGGCGCCGAACTGCGCCCCCGCCTGCGAGTAGGTCGCGATTCCGCTCGGATCGTCGTCGGCCGCGCCCGTGATGAGCCCCGGTCCGAGTGAGCTGAGGCCGGCCCTGATCCGGCTAAGAAAGCCGCGCGCAACCGGCTCCGCCGGGAACCTAGCCATGAGAATGGTCCTGTTGCAGCCGGTTGCGAAGTCGCTCGGCGGCGAGCTCGCGCGCGGTGTCGCGCGGCAGCCGAAGCGCCTCGACGATCGGGCCGCCAAGCAGCGAATCGCCGAGCGCGCTGAGAACCAGCGCAAGCGTGCTTTCGGCCACGCGATGCTCCTCGTGGCCGACGCTGAGCTGGGCGACCAGTCCTCGGATCGAATCGAGGATGGCGTTGAGCGCGTCGCGGTTGCCGGTGAGGATCATCCAGGCGGCAAGAGCGCCGGCGCCTTCGCGGTCGAACACGTCGAAGGTGCGGTCGACGATCTCGCGCGCGTCGACTTCGCCGGCACGCGCCCGCTCGACCGTCTCGGCGATGGTCGCTCCGACCGAATCGGCGATGGATCGGGCAAGCTCGCCCTGGAGACCGGCCGCCGACCCGAAATGGTGGAGGAGGTTGGCATGGGTTCGGCCGACCTCGGCCGCGACCGCTTTCAGAGTGACGGCCTGGGGGCCGTCGGCCAGCAGCAGGCGGCGCGCGGCTTCGATCGCGGCGGCCCGGCTTTCTTCCGGGCTCAGTCGTTTGCGTCTTGTTGACACTAGTGTAAGTTAGCCTATCTTCGTCACGATGAGCGCGATCCCCCTCCCGACGCCGGCGGAGCTCACAATCACCCCGCGCGATCGCCGCTTCGGCCGCGACGCAGCCACGCCCCGTCTTTGGCACGGCGGCCGAGTCGAAGCGACTGCTATCTACAATGCCCTCTCCACGACCTTTCCCAAGGGTGAGGCCTTCTTCGTCGAGAGCGTCCGGGCCTTTCGCGACGACGCGCCGCCCGGGCTCGCCGAAGGGATCAAGGCGTTCACCACGCAGGAGGCGATCCACAGCCGCGAGCACGACGCGTTCAACAAGCGCGCGGCCGGTGCCGGTTACGATCTCTCCCGGCTAGAGAAGCGTGTCGAGGAGCGGCTTGCCATCACCAAGGGGCGCCCGCCGATCGTCAGCCTCGCGGCGACCATGGCGCTCGAGCATTTCACCGCGATCCTCGCGCACCAGCTGCTCGCCGATCCGCGCCACCTTGAAGGGGCGGACGAGGATAGCGCGGCGTTATGGCGCTGGCATGCGGTCGAGGAGATCGAGCACAAGGGCGTCGCTTACGACACCTGGCTCCATGCAACTCGGCACTGGCCGCGGTTCAAGCGGTGGAAGTTGAAGGCGCGCGTGATGCTGCTGGTCACGCGCAATTTCGTCGTCGACCGGACCCAAGGTGCGCTCGAGTTGATGCGGCAGGACGGGGTTGGCGGAGTCCACGCGTGGCGGCTGCTGCTCACCTATTTATGGATCCGGCCGGGCATGTTCCGGAAGATCGCCGGCGCGTGGCTGAGCTTCTTCCTGCCCGGGTTTCACCCGTGGAACATCGATGATCGGCACCTGCTGAGCGCCTATCCGGCGATTGCGTCGAGCGACGAGCCGAAGCGCAAGGTGAGGCGCGCGGTCTAGGTCATTGGCTCCTCCCTGCGAGCGCAGCTCGTGGGGAGGGGGACCGCTCAGCGGAGCTGAGTGGTGGAGGGGTTTACCGCCGTCCGTGCCAAACCCCTCCACCATCGAATCTTCGTTCGATGGTCCCCCTCCCCATCGCTCTCGCGATGGAGAGGAGCTTTAAGCCGCGATCGCCTCTTTCCGCTCCGCCGCGGCACTCAACCGCAGCCGCATCAACCGCGCGGGCACTTCCTCGCCTCGGGCGCAGTTCATGCGCGGCGCGACGATCCCGGTCGATTCGAAGCCGAGCTTGTCGAGCACCCGCGCCGAGGCTGGATTGTCGATGAAGTGCGAGGCTTCGAGTTGCGCCAGGCCGAGCATCCGCGCGATGTCGATCAACGCGCGGCCGGCTTCGGTCGCGAAGCCTCGGCCCCAGGATGCGCGCGCGATCCAGTAGCCGAGCTCGACCGCACCCGACGGCCGCCGGCCAAGCCCGCACGAGCCGGCCAGCCGCGGCGCTCCGTCCGTCCGTTCGAAGATCAGGAACGATGGCAGCACCGGATCGCGCGGGGACGCGAGAAAGGCCTCGGCGTCGCGCACGGTGTAGGGCCACGGCACGACCACCAGATTGCGGACGATCGCCTCGTCGGCGATCGCATGGGCAAGCGCCGGCGCGTCCTCCGGGAAGCCCGGCCTCAGGAGCAGTCTTGGCGTTCGCGCGAACATCGCATCTTCTCCTCGACGGGACCGCATGACAGCGGCCCGTGACATCTTCGGGAGAAGGCAAAGAAAAAGGGGAGACCCTTTTCGGGGGCTCCCCTTCTCCCTGATTGGCTTCGATCTGGTCTAGATCTCGTCCGGGCCGCCCCCTTGTGGGAACGGTCCCTTTCTGACCGTTCCTATTTCGCGCTTTCCGTAAATGCCGGCATCACATGCACGTATTTACGGCCGAGCTTGCCGTCGCGGAACGCGACACAGCCGTCGGTAAGAGCGAAGAGCGTATGGTCCTTGCCCAGGCCGACATTGTCGCCCGGGTGCCATTTCGTGCCGCGCTGGCGCACGATGATATTGCCGGCGAGGACGGATTCTCCGCCGAACTTCTTCACGCCGAGGCGCTTGCTCTCGCTGTCGCGGCCGTTGCGGGACGAGCCGCCTGCTTTCTTATGTGCCATGACGAAATAAGGTCCTGATTACTTGCCCTTGGGGGCTTTCTTGGCGGCGCCCTTAGCAGGTGCAGCATTTTTTGTCGACGGGGTTTTGGCGGTCGGCTTGTCGGCCGGCTTGTTCTTCGCCGCCTTGGGCGGAGCGTCGGTGCTCTGCGCCGGAGGATTGGCCTGGGCCTCATTGGCGGGCGCGGGGTTTTCCGTCGGAGTCGCATCGACCTTGGCGGGAGCGGCACTTTCCGCGGCTGCCGCGGACTTGCTCTTGCCCTTTGCCGGCGACTTCGACGGCGCGTTGGAATCGGGTGCGTCCGCCGCCGTCTTCGCCGCTTCCTTAGCCGCCTTTTTGGCTCCGCCGATCGAGACGATCTTGAGGATCGTGTGCTGCTGGCGGTGACCCTTCTTGCGGCGGTAATTGTGGCGCCGACGCTTCTTGAAGACGGTCACCTTCTCGCCTTTGGCCTGGGCGACGATCTCGGCATCGACGGTCAGGCCGTCGGTGTTGCGGAAGTCCGATCCCTCGCCGGCGAGCAGGACGTCGCCCAACGTGACCTTGTCGCCGGCGTTGCCGGCAAGCTTTTCGACGACGATCTTGTCGCCGGGATGCACGCGGTACTGCTTCCCACCCGTGCGGATGACTGCGAACATGACTTGTCTTCCCTAGAAATTCTTGATCCCGCGCGCGCTTACGCTCGAAAGGATGGAGCGGCTCGGGAAAGCAGGCCGCCTATGGCAGGGTCCGCCGGGTGTCAACCGTCGCGGCTAGTGCCGCAGCTGCTCCCGAAGGCGATAGCGGCCGCCGTCGGTCCGTTCGAACATGGTGCCGATCGCGGGATGGTCGATCGGCTCCTCGCTCTCGTCGACGACCAGGTTCTGCTGGCTGACATAGGCGACGTAGCTGGTCTCCGAATTCTCGGCGAGCAGGTGATAATAAGGCTGCTCCTTGGACGGGCGCAGCGCTTCCGGGATCGCTTCGTACCATTCCTCGCTGTTGGCAAAGACGGGATCGACGTCGAAGACCACGCCGCGGAAGTCGAAAATCTTGTGGCGGACGACATCGCCGATGCCGAAGCGGGCAAGCGGAATGTCGATGCGTCCGTTCATAAGGGGGGAACGCTCGGGATGCTCAAAAGGGGTCATGGCTCCTATCTAGGCAACCCGGAGGCGCGCTGCTAGAGCGCCGCGTCCGACCGCGCCTCCGCGCCTTCACCTGCCGGCGCAAATCCTCGACGGAGAGGTGGCTGAGTGGTCGAAAGCACCGCACTCGAAATGCGGCGTACGGGCAACCGTACCGTGGGTTCGAATCCCACCCTCTCCGCCACGCAGTCAACCAATTGAGAGAATTGGTTTTTCTGGTCTGAAATTTCGGCCGGAATTGCCCACTTATGCCGAGATTTGGAGACCCGAGAGAGGGACGACCGCGACCCGAATCCCGCCCAGACCTGCCCTTTTCTCTGCGGGGGATTTTCGAGGTACGGAGTGCCTTCCGACCACCGGCGGAGGATCTGCCGTCAGCACTGATAGGATCGGCGCGGCGGCCGTGCCTCAAGGCACCAAAGCTCTTACGTGAGCGCAAGTCCAGTCTGAGCCCTAATGGCAGGAATGGGTGGAAAGCTGCCGCTAAAGGTGCACATCAGGTCGTCGTCGGCGATTAGGCTCAGCTATTGTCCAACCGCCGTTTCTGCGTAGGCTGTGGCCATGGGGAACGTAACCGCGTTCGTGGCGCACAACGACGCACTGGTTGCGCTCGGTATTGTCGCCTCGATTATCTGCTTCATTGTACTGTTGGTTGGTGCAGGTTGGCGCGTCGGGCGGTTTCTTTTGACTGTCGCTAACAACGGATGGGCTTCGGCACGTTCGCAGTGGCGTCGAGCGATGGTGACCCAAGCGCGTAGATGCGGTGAGAGTGCGCCCTACTTCATTGGCTTTGCAATTAGGCAGTTCATGTTGATATTTTTGTACGGCTTTGCAGGAATACTTAACGCCATCATCCTCACTGCGGCGAAGCACGATCCTTCTTTCGCGAAGGCCAGTTGAGCGCCATCCCTCGGCCGCTCGCGCATCACCGGAGTGATGCAAATCGTGGCTGACATAATAGCGGTAGCGAACGTTGCCCTTACAGGCATGCGTGGCGATCATCGGGACGCCGCGATCGTCGAACAACTTTCCAGCGAGAAGGCTCCGCCCATCCACATCCCGCGAGCTTTCGATTGCGCAATCTTGTCACGGATGCGCTCGGCGGTGACCTCCCGCTCGAACTGGGCGAAGGACAGCAGCATATTCAACGTCAGCCGACCCATGCTGGTCGTCGTATTGAAGGACTGCGTAATCGAGACGAAGCTGGTGCCCGCTTTGTCGAATGCCTCCACCAGCTTGGCGAAGTCGAGAAGGGAGCGCGTGAGGCGATCAACCTTGTAGACGACGACAATGTCGATGTGCCCACCGGCAATGTCGGCGAGCAGTCGTTGAAGCCCGGGCCGCTCGAGCGTGCCGCCTGAAATACCGCCATCGTCGTACCGCTCGCGGACAGCCTTCCATCCTTCGCTCGCCTGACTCTTGATGTAGGCGGCGCAAGCCTCGTGCTGTGCATCAAGGCTGTTGAAGTCCTGATCGAGCCCCTCCTCGCTCGACTTCCTGGTGTAGATCGCGCAGCGAAGGCTGGTCATACGGCGTGCTTATTGGGTTTCGTCCCGAAGAACGCAGGCCCTGACCACTGAATACCGGTGATCGCCCGCGCGACCATCGACAGGCTGGTCCACTCGCGGTCCTGCCAGCAGTAGCGATCGTCTTCGGTCAGCGTGACGACGTGGATCTTGCCACGCCATTCGCGCACGAAGCGAGTGCCGGGCGTCACGCGTGCTGCCGCGGCGCCATCGGCGATCTCCTGCAGCTTGCGCTCCATCGCCTTCGTGATGCCGCCTGTCACCTTCGATTGAAGATGATGAGCCAGCGCGAGGCGCAGCAGCCCCGCACTGACGTTGGGCGGTATCGTGCGAACTTGCCGCTTCCATGCCGCGCGCAGTTCGGCGCGCGGCATGGACTCGAGTGCAACAAGCTCGACATCGAGGTCGGCGGGGATCATTCGGGTGTGACCGCACGGTAGGTGCGAACGCCATTCTCCTTGTCGCTGCTGATCGCATAACCCTTCTTCTTGAGACCGGTCAGCGCGGCCCGCGTAGTGTGCGGGAGCCATCCGGTGGCGGCGATCATCTGGTCAAGCGTGGCGCCCTCGTCGCGTACGACCAGCGCGGCCAGCTGCTGCTGCTTGCTGGGTGCTTTCGGCAGCACGGCAGCCGCCGGTACTTCAGGCTGAGTATCTGCAGCTGGCTTCGGAACGCTAGGGCGAGACTTGCGCGTC
Source organism: Sphingomicrobium sp. (assembly GCA_035606455.1). Taxonomy (GTDB): domain Bacteria; phylum Pseudomonadota; class Alphaproteobacteria; order Sphingomonadales; family Sphingomonadaceae; genus Sphingomicrobium. Next base: position 1,574 of record DATNFJ010000116.1, on the reverse strand, counting down.
TTGCGAGCGCTGGCACCGGCGGTCGGGGCCTTCTTGGAAGTCTTGGTCATCGTGGGTCTCCATTGCGAGGACAGCCCAATTGCTGCCCCACCACCCACAGCCCCGCCGGCGCGACCGGTCGGGGCAGCGGCGCCTCTCGCGCCGCGAATCTGCAACTGACCAATGCTCGGGTTCACACCGAAGTCCAGTCCCATCGAAAGCCTCAAAACAACTTTCGAAGTCGATCGCGAACCCAAGCAAGCAATGGTGGAACGTGGTCCCGTGTCGTGGTCACGCTGGGGAGAGGTAGAGCATCACCAACGCCGAAGCGGCCATTGCATTCGGGACAGCCGGGAGTTCGACTCGCCACCACCCGTTGCAGCTTGTGCGAGAGGAAGCGGAAGTGATTGAAGTCGGCCTCGCTCTCGGAGCGAAGGCCAAGGAAGTCGAACAGGAAGTCATTGACGCCATGCGCTGCAGCGACCGCGTTCATGGTAATGACGCTGGGGTTCGGCTCGCTGATGCCATACGCCTGCGCCTTACGCTCCTCGTCACTCTTGGATTCGATTGCTAGCGCCCCGGGATCGATCAATTCGTGGCACCAGAGGCAGCCCCTCCCGGGCCGGATCTGGCGGACGGCGGCCATCGCATCGATCAGTTCGCCATTGTCGCCTGGTCGGACCTTTGCGCCAAGCTGCACTACCGGCACGAAATATTGATGAGCGATGGCGTTGGTGACGAGCCGCGCCCGCATCGAATCCGCCGCAAGGAAGATCATGTCGCAGTCGACGAGCAGCCGCGCAACCGCGCAATCGACGACATCGCGCGGGATCTCTGCGATCCGGATTGCTGACTGCGCTTCCCTGGCGACCCGCGCCGCGATCGCCGTTTTCAGCCGGCGTGACTTCACGTCGTTGGCGGTCGCTCCGACGACCCGGGCGACGTTGGTGTCCTCAATCCGGTCCGGATCGATGAGCAGGAGCTCGCCGACGCCGAGCCGACTGAGATATTCGGAAACCAACGAGCCGACTCCACCGAGGCCGATGATCGCAACCCTTGCCTTCTTGAGCGTTGCCTGCCCCCATGCGCCGAACATGCGCACCTGCCGATCCAGCTCGGGCGCTGCCGCAGTCCTCGCCTGCGCAGGAAAGGAATAGAAGCGACGGATCGTCGATCCGATCACCCGGAATTCACGAAGCGAGGCGCGTGGTCCATCGGGCAGCCAGACATCGGCGGCAATCGACCGGTGGCCGAACACGAGCGCTCCCACGGGAACGCCGCGGCCGATGTCGCGCAAAGCGGGATAACTTCTCCGGACCCGGACGGGGCTGGCGCGATGCTGCCGCGAGCGATTCGCCTGACCTATCGTGGGGACGGGCAGGTGAGTAAGGAAGAGCTTGGCACGGTCACCGATCAGACGGATGCCGCTTGGGCGAACTTCGCTCCGCTTCAAACCGTCGACATCACGTTCGATACAAACTCAAGACCCGTGCAGCAGAACCTTTCATCTGGCGGCACCGCCTATGCGCTGACGCAGACGAGCTACGATAGCCTGGGTCGGGTGGATTGCATGGCAACGCGCATGAATCCGGCGG
>DATNFJ010000115.1:0-6739 GCA_035606455.1 Sphingomicrobium sp. | reverse complement strand
GCTGATCGACGCCGCGCTGGGACCCGGGGGCGGTCGCGAGCCTCGACATCTCTCGGCCCAACCGGCGGCGCCAGCTGAGTTGAAATTCGAGCAATTCAACGTCGCGCCCATCATGTCGCCGTGGGAAATCCGCTGTCATCTGGAATTCCTGTTGGATCAGGTCACCGATCATCCTGATTTCCCGGCGCTGAAGGACCGGCTCCATCGTTTCGCGGACTCCTGGGCGGCGCTATGGGCGCAATTCGCTGCAAGCCGGCAAGGGATTCCGGCTTATCAAGCCCTGATCGCGGAGTGTCAGTCGGACATCGCCCCGATCGCCACCGACCAAGTCACGTTGACCAATGGAGTTCCGCTGCGGAACGCCGTCGATTCGCTGATCTTCGAGCATGGCATTGCGCAGGCCGTCGCAAGTGCCAGCGTGGTGGCGTCCGCCCCTCGCGTTGCGTGATGGACGAATCGCCGATCCACAAAGACCAGGGCACAGGCAACAGCCGCCTCGATCGGCCGGTTCTCATCATCAGCCCGCCGCGATCCGGATCGACGATGCTCTTCGAGGCGATGGAACAGGCCCCAAATCTCTACACCATCGGCACCGAAAGCCATGTCGCGATCGAAAGCATCCCCGAATTTGATCCCGCCAACCGCCAGTGGCACTCGAATCGGCTCGACGCCAGAGATGCGCGGCGACCGGCCGCCCGGCTTCTGACCGAGCAATTCTACGAACAGCTTCGCGATCGCGACGGCAGACCTGCGGAAGGGCCCGTGCGAATGCTCGAGAAGACGCCCAAGAACGCGCTGCGAATCCCGTTTTTCGACGCGCTGTGGCCCGACTCTTCCTTCATCTATCTCTACCGCGACGTTCGCGAAACGCTCGGCAGCATGATCGAGGCGTGGGCCTCGGGCCATTTCAGGACCTATCCGCGGCTTCCCGGGTGGAGCGGCTATCCGTGGTCGCTGCTGCTGGTTCCCGGATGGGAGCAGCTTCGCGGTCAGCCGCTGCCGGTCGTGGTTGCGCATCAATGGGCGATCACTACGCACGCGATATTGAACGACCTCGCCGCTCTTCCCCCGCAACGGATCCGCGCGGTGAGATATTCCGATGTCGTCAGCGATCCCCAAACGCGCATCGCGGAACTTGCCCGCTCGCTGGGGCTGGAGTGGGACCGGGAGCTCGCCCCGACACTGCCGCTGTCGAGATACACTTTGTCGAGGCCGAACGCCGACAAATGGCGGCGGATCAAGAGCATGATCGCGGCGGTTCTGCCGATCGTCGCCGAGGCGGACGATCGCGCGCGCGGCTTCGTTGCGAGCCTTGCGGCCTAGACCGCCGGAAGGGAGATCACCGCGGCCAGCCCGCCCTCCTCGCGCGGCTTGAGCACAAGCTCGCCATTTTGTCCGGCGACGATCTCCTTGGCGATCGAGAGGCCCAGGCCGGCGCCGCCGGTCTGCCGGTTGCGGGACGGTTCCGTGCGATAGAATGGCATCGTCGCTAGCTGAAGCTGCTCGGCGCCAAGACCAGGACCGCGATCGAGCACGGAAATTTCGACGCCGGCGGCCGAGTGCGAGGTTTCGACGACGGCAGAGCCGGCGAATTTCAGGGCGTTGTCGATCAGATTGCGAATTGCCCGGCGCAGCAAGTTGCGTTGAACCCGCGCCAAAGCGGCTGGACCTTCAAAGGATACAGGCTGATCGGCGCGGGCATATTCATCGACGAGATCGCGCACCAATTCGGCAATGTCGGTGATCTCGAACTCCTCGCGAGATTGACCTGCGCGCGCGAGCGTCAAGATGCTCTCGAGCGTCCCTGTCATCTCCTCGATGGTTGCGATCATCCGCTCCCGCTCCTCTTCGGGCTCGACCGATTCAGCGCGGATGCGCAGCGACGCGAGGGGGGTGCGCAGGTCATGGCCGATGGCGCCGAGCGTCCGGTCCTTCTCTTCGAGCAAATCGACCACGCGCCGGTTCATCGCATTGAACGCTTCGATCGCCTCGCGCAGGTCGGCGGGACCGCGCGGCTCGACCGTCAGGGGCTGGTTCCTTCCGCGGAAAGTCTCGGCGGCTTCCGTCAGATCGCGCAGCGGACGCGCCATCCGAAGCGCAATCAGCACCGCGGCCGCGAGCACGAACAGATAGACGAGCAGCGCCGCGACCCACAGTTCGGGCGTGAGCAGCGGGGGCGCCGATGGCACCGACATTCGGGCATTGATCCAGCTCTTGTCGGGCAGTTGCGCGGAAAGGAGCAGGTTGCCGCCACGCCGCCGATGCACGTTCGGGGACCGGCTCGGCGCGCGGGGGTCGATTGCGGCGCGCACGTCGTTCACGCTCACTCCGGCATCGGCAAGCGACTGGCGCAGTCGGTCCTCTGTATCGTCACGGCGTTGCAGGCCTGCGCCGACCGAGGCCGAAGCGCCGACCTCATAATGCGCGCCCCGGTGCGAGGCGTCGGAGAGGACCAGCGGCTTGAACTCAGGGGCGGCCTGGACGAAGTCCGCTGCGGCCGAGGTGAAGCGCGTGATCGCCGGCGTGTCGATCTCGGCGCGGTTGAACTGCTGCCGCTCGATCAGCGCAAAGGCGAATCCGGCCAGCGTCGCGAGCAGGAGCGCGGCGCCGATCAGCACCGCCATCTGGCCGACCAGGCTCCGCGGTAGCAGCCGCTTCATACGCGCCGCACTTCGGCCGCAAGCGTATAGCCGCCGCCCCAAACCGTCTTGATCAACTTCGGCTCGCCCGGATCGCTTTCGAGCTTCTTGCGCAGACGGCTGATGTGATTGTCGATGCTCCGCTCGAACGCGCCGAGATCACGATGCTGCGTCAAATCGAGCAGCTGGTCGCGCGTGAGCACGCGCCTTGGATGGGTAACCAACGCAAGCAGCAAATTGTATTCGCCGGTCGAGAGCGGGACCTGCCGCCCGGCCTTGTCGACCAGCTCGCGCTCGCCGGTGCGAAGCACCCAATCGCCAAAGGCATAGGCCTCCGCGTCGGGTGCTTTCACCCGGTCGTCGGACGTTCGGCGGAGCACGGCCTTGATCCGGGCGACGAGCTCGCGCGGACTGAACGGCTTGGTCACATAATCGTCGGCACCAAGCTCGAGCCCGACGATACGGTCGGTCTCCTCCGCCTTGGCGGTCAGCAAGATCACGGGGACCTTGCTGGTCGCGCGAATGAATCCCGTCAGTGCCAGCCCGTCCTCCCCGGGCATCATGATGTCGACCAGCGCGATGTCGATCGAATGGGCGGCGAGGATCTCGCGCGCCGCGGCCGCGTCCCGCGCCTTCGATGCGCGAAAGCCGTTCTTCGCCAGATAGGATGCGAGCGGATCGAGGATGTCGCGCTCGTCGTCGACGATCAGGACATGCGGTTCGCCGGCCATGGTGCTGCTCTAGCTTGAGGATTGCCCAAATGCGAAAAGCTCCGGGACCGATGAGCCCCGGAGCCTTCACTGTCCTTCTTAGAAGGAGTTGGCGAGAACCGCGCCGATGATGCCGCTGGCGATCGCAACGAGAACCGCATCGTTGCCCGACCGGACCCAGCGATAGCCGTAAGGCGCCTGCCGCAGGTGGTAATAGCCCGGGTTCGCGATGACCGTGTAGTTCGTCGCATAACGGCGGTCGAACCGGTCACCGCGGTTCCAGCGATGCTGCTGGAAGCGGTTCTGCTGGAAGCGGTTCTGCGTCACGAACCGGTTCTGCACGACGACGCGCTTGTTGACCTGCTCGTAGCGGCCGCGGTCGTGTCCCCGGAAGCCGGCTGCCGAAGCGGGAGTCGCGATGAGGCCGGTCAGTGCAACCGAGGCGCCGGCAAGAGCGAGAGCAATCTTTTTCATGTCCATCTCCATTCATGGACGCCGTCATTGGCGTTGATGAGGAAATGGACCCTCAGTGTCGCACAACTATCGCGCGGCAGGGTCAAAATTGTCGCAAAATGTCGCGAAGGTCAGAAGCCGAGGCCGGCCAGAAAGCCATCGATCGCGGCAACCGCTTCGGGCTCGTCGAGCGTCGGCGCATGGCCCACACCGGACACCGTAACCGACTTCATCTCCGGAACCGCGCGGTGCATTTCCTCGAGGGATTCTGCGCTGACCAAGTCGCTAATTTCGCCGCGGATGACGAGCAGCGGCTTTTGACCGAGCGCTCGAAACAGCGGCCACAAATCGACGTGAGGCGCCGGCCCCTTGGTCTGGAACGGCAAGGCAATCGCCATGTCGTAATCGAGAACGATTCGGCCCTGCTCCTCACGGCAGACACGGCGCGCCATGCCTAGCCAATCGTCACGGCCGTAGTCCGGATGGGCATTGCCGCTATGTCGTGCGAGCGCGTCGGCGGCCTCGTCCCAGCTCGTGAAGGGTCCCCCCTTCCCCACATAGGAACCGATCCGATCGAGCCCCGCAGCGGACAGCTCCGGCCCGATATCGTTGAGAATGGAGGCGGCGATCCGCTGCGGCGCCATGGCCGCGAGCGTCATCGTGACGAGGCCGCCGAGCGACGTGCCGACGAACACCGCCCGATCCAGCGCCAGCTGGTCGAGAAGCTGGAGGACGTCGGCGGCATAAGTTAGCGGCGTGTAGCGCGCCGGCAGGGGATCGTAATCGCTCAGCCCGCGGCCGCGAAAGTCGAGCGCGATTACGCGCCGTCGCGGCGACTGGCGATCAGCGAACCGCGCGAAATCGCGGGCGTTGCGGGTGAGCCCGTGCAAGCACAGCAGCGGCGGGCTGTCGCGCGATCCCGCATGGTCCCGATAGTGAAGCCGCAGCCCGTCCGCCACGACGATAAAGCCGTCGTGGAAGCGCGCTTGGCCCGCCTCTGCGTCCAAACTCATTGCTCGCCTCCCTCAAACATCAATCCGCCGGCGCTTCCCGTTTTTCCAACCGCGCATTAGGGTAGATATCGATGCGCCAATACCTCGATCTGATGCAGCTGATCTTAGACCGCGGGGTCGAGCAGCAGGACCGGACCGGGACCGGCACCCTATCCTGGTTCGGAGCGCAGATGCGCTTCGACCTTGCCGACGGCTTTCCGCTGCTGACCACCAAGAAGCTGCACCTGCGATCGATCATCGTCGAGCTCTTGTGGTTCCTTCGCGGCGACACCAACACGCGCTGGCTCAACGAGCGCAAGGTCAGCATCTGGGACGAATGGGCCGATGAGAATGGCGATCTCGGACCCGTTTACGGCAAGCAGTGGCGCGACTGGGAGAGCGCCGACGGCCGCCACATCGACCAGATCGCGAACCTGATCGAGCTGATCCGGCGCGATCCCTATTCGCGACGGCAGATCGTCACCGCCTGGAATCCCGGCGAGATCGCGAAGATGGCGCTCGCGCCCTGCCATTGCCTGTTCCAGACGCAGGTCGCCGCGGGCCGGCTCAACCTGCAGCTCTACCAGCGAAGCGCCGACATCTTCCTCGGCGTACCGTTCAACATCGCTTCCTATGCGCTTCTGACCCACATGCTCGCGCGCGAGTGCGGGCTGGAGCCGGGGGTGTTCGTATGGACCGGCGGAGACTGTCATCTCTATTCCAACCATCTCGAGCAGGCGCGGCTTCAGCTGACGCGCGAACCGCGCCCCTTGCCCCGGCTTGTGATCAAGGATCGGGGCCAGGGGCTATTCGCTTATGAGTCCGACGATTTCGTCTTCGAGAACTACGAGCCACATCCGCACATTTCCGCGCCGGTGGCCGTCTAAAAGCGCGGTGGAATGGAGCCGTTACAGCGGCTCCGCGTTACCTTCGCCCGTGAGAAAGGGAGAATAAGCATGGTCCAGAAAGTCACTACTGTCGCGTTGCTCGGAATCGCGCTCACGGTTGCCGCCTGCAACACTGTTCGCGGCGCCGCGCGCGACGTCAATTCGGTCGCGAATTGCACCGAGAACACGATGAATGGACAGGGCTGCCGCTAAGTTCAGTGGACATACAGCTGTTTCGGTGATTCATTGTCGTTCCGGGAAGTCCGAAGGGAGGGACGACAATGGTCCAGAAGCTCGTAACCGCGGCAGTGCTTGCGGCGTGTTTCGCCATCGCTGCGTGCAATACCGTTCGCGGCGCGGCCGCTGATGTCGGCTCGGCCGCCAATTGCACCGAGAATGCGATGCACGGCGGCCGCTGCTGAAAGCCGCGTGACCGTATAAAAAACCCCGCCGGAGACGCTCTCCGGCGGGGCTTTTGTTGGCCTTCGCCCGCTCAACTATTCGCGCAGGTAATCGCCCGCGTCGGCGTCGAGGCCGTGGCCGCTCGGAGCGACCTCGGCGAGCGGGTCCTCGCCGACACCGGCAGTGTCGTCACGCGGCGTGCGCGCGAGCTCGGCGGCGCGAAGCTCCTCGGCCGATTCCGGCGCGACGAGCGCTTCCTGCATCCGGCTGTGCGCGGCGCGTAGTGCGGTGTCGCGCGCCGAGGCAGCGACGCGAAGGCGGTTCATGCCAGCGCCCGTGCCCGCCGGGATAAGCCGGCCGACGATGACATTCTCCTTCAGGCCTTGCAGCGTATCGACCTTGCCCTGGACCGCCGCCTCGGTGAGGACCCGGGTGGTCTCCTGGAACGACGCGGCCGAGATGAAGCTGCGGGTCTGAAGCGACGCCTTGGTGATGCCCAGAAGCACAGGCTTGCCCTGGGCGGGCTTCTGCTTCTTCTCGAGCCGAGCGTTGGTCTCGTCCATCTCGTCGCGGTCGACCTGCTCGCCGGCGAGCAGGGTCGTGTCGCCGCCGTCGGTGATCTCGACCTTCTGCAGCATCTGGCGAACGATCACCTC
>DATNFJ010000114.1:0-20519 GCA_035606455.1 Sphingomicrobium sp. | reverse complement strand
ATTCGCGCTCAGTCCCCACGCAGCGCGCGAGGTCGAGCCGGCGGACCGCGACATGCTCGCGGGCCTCGCGCGTCCGCGCAGGTTGCTCCTCATTGGCGGTCCGACTCTCTACTGGGAATTGGCCGAGCGCCGCGTATTCCGCGCGCTCAGGCAGCTGCTGCGCGGAGCCGCCTGGACCGGCGGCTCGGTGATTGCAGTCGGCAGCCCGAGGACTCCGCCGGATTTGCTCGAAGCCGTCGCGAGCATGCTCGATGAAACGGCGGTGCCCTCGCTCATGGCTCCCATCGAAGGGCCGCCGTCCTATGCCGCGCTGATCGAAGCCGCCGACGAAATCTATGTCACCGCCGACAGCGTCGCGATGGTCGCCGACGCCGTGATGACCGGCAAGCCGGTCGGGATCATCGCGATAACGAAGAGCAACCTCGGCAAAGCGGTGATGGCGGTCGCCGACCGATTGCGCCCGGGAAAGCGCCTCTTTCCGCGCGACCTGCGCTTCTTCTGGGAGTCGCTTGCCGAGCACGGCTTCGGCGGAACGATCGACGAGCCTCGGGCGAGCGACCCGCCCGATTTCACGGGGGAGATCGCAGCGCGAGTCAGGCGGCTTTTGAAGCTGCCGCCGCAGCCGGCCAGAGATGGCCGCGATAGCGGTCGATGAGCGCTTCGGAGTCCGGCCGTACGTGGCCGAGCTCCACTTCCCGGCCCACCTGATCGCGCGTGACTGCTCCGGCATCGAGCGCATCGGCGAGCAGTGCGTAAAAATAGGCCTCCTGCCGCTGGTCGGGGTGCCGCGTGTAGTTGGGCGCGAGCTTGCGAACGATCGGAAGCGCGAAGTTGAGCAGCCCCCGCTCCTTGAACGTGAAGTCGATCGGAAGCCCCGTCTTCCAGGGTTGCGTGCGTCTCTTGGTGTTGTGGAGCAGCTTCGTTGCTGGCGTCAGGCGGTCGAAGTCGTTCCACTCCGGCTCGAGCAGGCCGATCGTGTCGAGATTTTCAAGGCGCAGGTTGATCCAGTCGAGATAGTCGATCTCATGCGCCCACAGCTTCTCCAGCTGGGCGGGGAAATCCCAATGCCTGAGCTTGGCGCAGTCGAGCAGCATGACCGAGGTCGCGAGCGGATCGGTGATCTTGTGGTACCCTGGACGCGGCGTGCACCAGATCGCCTTCCCCTGAAGGTCGCGGCGGAACAGTTCGGCCACGTCGCCGACGGCGAACACGTCGGGATCGGTGACGACTGCGCGGTCCCGATAGCCGAGCAGTCCGGGAATCGCGTAGCGGACGGGCGTGAAGGACTGCAGGTCGTCGGGATCCCACTTCCGGACGTGCCCCCCGCGGATCAGCGAATGGCCATGCTCCTGAAGCTCCGGGAACTCCTTCGCGTTGACGATCCGCACCTCGAAAGCGTCGGGCGACCGGCTGTTGCGCCGGAAGCTGTGCGCGGAAACCAGCGCGCCAAGCATCTGCTTGTCGTTGGTGTGGATGACGACCGTCGGTTTCATCACCCCCATCTAAGGGCGGATTGAGGCGGCGCAAAGTCTGCGCCGCCCATTGGGCTACCGGTCATCGCCGCTGTTCACGCAAAATATATTTCGGCGGTGAAATGAGCCCGCTTTGTCGGTGGGAGTTGCCGGTTTGTCGAAGGGTGGGGCTTTACGAACGATAGTTAATCTAGCGGCCCGCCAATCGTCATGTTCAAAGCCCAAGAGCGCTTCCCCACTTGCAATCCGCAGCCGCAGGGGAAAAGGCGCGACATCGTGAAGCCCGCTTCATTAATCGGCCTTGCGCTGCTCCTCGCAGCATGCGGCGGCGGATCCGATCCGCAGGCGGGCGGCGGCCGCGGCGCGCGTGGAGGGCGCGACGGTACGCCCACCGTCGGCTATGTCGTGATCCAGCAGGGAAGCGCGCCGATCGAGCAGGAGCTTCCGGGGCGCGTCGCCGCCTACCAGATCTCCGATGTCCGCCCCCAGGTGAACGGAGTCATCCTGAAGCGTCTGTTCCAGGAAGGCTCGATGGTTCGCCAGGGTCAGACGCTCTACCAGATCGACCCGAGCGTCTACAACGCGCAGGCGGCCCAGGCCGAAGCGAACCTTCAGAGCGCGCGGGCGCAGGCCGAGGCGGCAAGGACGCTAGCGGCTCGCGACCGGCCGCTCGTCGAGCAACAGGCAATCGCCAAACAGGATTATACCAACGCGGTCGCGCAGGCACGGGTCGCCGATGCTTCGGTCGCGCAGAACGCCGCAGCCCTGCGCACGGCGCAAATCAACCAGCACTACACGCGGGTTCCGGCGCCAATCAGCGGGCGGGTCGGTCTGTCGAACGTCACCGTCGGTGCGCTGGTGACGGCCAACCAGACGGACGCGCTGACCACCATCACCCGTCTCGATCCCGTCTATGTCGACATCCAGGAATCCGCGTCGGACCTGCTCGCGCTGCGCCGAGCGCTGAGCAGCGGCGGAGTCGTCGCGACCTCGGCGACGGTGCGCCTCAAGCTCCCGGATGGAAGCGATTACGGACTGACCGGCAAAGTCCAGTTCAGCCAAGTCGTGGTCGACCCGAGCACCGGCACCGTCACACTGCGCGCGGTGTTCGCCAATCCGCAGTCGCTTCTGCTCCCCGGAATGCTTGTGAATGCGCAATTTGCGCAGGCCATCGATACGTCGGCCTTCCTGGTCCCGCAGCAGGCGGTCTCGCGGGATCCGCAGGGCAATGCGAGCCTCTACGTCGTCGGCCCCGGCAACCGGGCCGTCCAGCGGGCAATCGTGACCTCCCAGACGATGGGACCTTATTGGGTCGTCACCGAGGGCCTGGCCGCGGGCGAGAAGGTGATCACCCAGGGGCTCGCGAACGTGAAGGACGGCGCGCCGGTCCGGCCGGTCCCGGCGAGCGCACCGCAGAAAGTCCAGGCGCCGCCGCCCGGCGCGATGAGGGCAATGCACAAGCGGCGCGGCGGCTGACGAATGTCGCGAATTTTCATTGAGCGGCCGATCTTCGCCTGGGTCCTTGCAATCATCATCATGCTCGGCGGCATCGGCGCGATCTTCGCCCTGCCGGTCGCTCAATATCCCGACGTAGCCCCGACCCAGATCAACGTCCGCGCGACCTATCCCGGCGCATCGGCCGAGACGATCGAGAGCAGCGTCACCCAGGTCATCGAGGAGACACTGACAGGGCTCGACGGCCTGCTTTACTTCAGCTCGTCATCGAGCTCGCGCGGATCGGTCTCGATTTCGGCCGTGTTCGACAAGAGCGTCGATCCCGACATCGCCCAGGTGCAGGTCCAGAACAAGGTGCAGTCGGCGATCGCGCGGCTGCCCCAGCAGGTCCAGCAGCAGGGTGTCACGGTGACCAAGGGCTCGCCGGACTTCCTGATGATCGTCGGCGTCTACGATTCGACCGACAAGAGCACCAACGTCGACGTGTCCGACTGGCTCCTGACCAACATGCAGGACCAGTTGTCGCGAATCCCCGGCGTCGGCGACGTCAACGTCTTCGGCTCCAAATATGCGATGCGGATATGGCTCGATCCGAACAAGCTCCAGAGCTACCAGCTCATGCCCGGCGACGTCATCAACGCCATATCGAACCAGAATATCGAAGTCGCGGCGGGTGAGATCGGCGGGATGCCGCAGCCGCAAGGGCAGATGCTCGACGCGACCGTCACCGCCCAATCGCGGCTTCAGACGCCCGACCAGTTCCGCAACATCATCGTGAAGTCGGACCCGTCCGGAGCGCGGGTATTGCTTTCCGACGTGGCGCGGGTCGAGCTCGGCGCGGACAATTATTCGGCGACCATCCGGATCAACGGACATCCCGGCGCGGGCATTGGCGTCTACCTCGACCCGGGCGCCAACGCGCTGAGCACCTCAAGGCTGGTCAAGGCGTATATGGCAAGCGCAGCATCGAGCCTGCCGCCGGGCTATCGGGTCGCCTACGCCAACGACAGTTCAGACTTCATCCGGCTCTCCGTGGTCGAGGTGGTGAAGACTCTCGCCGAGGCGATGGCGCTCGTCATCCTGGTGATGTTCGTCTTCCTGCAAAGCTGGCGGGCCACGCTCATTCCGGGAATCGCCATTCCGGTCGTTCTGCTCGGGACGTTCGGAATGCTCTACATCCTCGGCTTTTCGATCAACACGCTGACCTTGTTCGGGCTGGTTCTCGCGACCGGCCTCTTGGTCGACGATGCGATTGTCGTGGTCGAGAACGTCGAGCGCATCCTGCACGAGCAGCCGGAGCTGACCACCAAGGAAGCGACGATCGTTTCGATGAACCAGATCCAGATGGCGCTGGTCGCCATCGCGCTGGTGCTCTCCGCGGTGTTCCTGCCGATGGTCTTCTTCGGCGGATCGACCGGCGTAATCTATCGCCAGTTCTCGGCGACGATCGTCTCGGCGATGGTGCTGTCGGTCCTGCTCGCGATCACCTTCAGCCCGTCGCTCGCGGCGGCAGTGCTCCGGCGCAAGCACGCCAGCGTCGAAGAGACGTGGCTCGGCCGCCGCGCTCCGGCCCTCGCTCATGGCATCGAGACCGCGCGCGTCCGGTTCAACAACGGCTTCGATCGAACGATCAGCTGGTATGTCGGGAACGTCGCCAAAGTCGTCGATCGCAAGTGGCTGTTCCTGCTGATTTACGTTGCCGTGTGCCTGCTCCTGATCGTGCTGTTCGAGCGGCTTCCGACGGGCTTCATCCCGACCGAAGACCAGGGGAATGCATCGGTCCAGTTTCGTCTGCCTTCCGGCGCGACCTTTGAGCGCACGCAGGCGGTGGAGCAGGCCGTCGAGAAATATTTCCTTCATGGTTCCGACAAGAAGAATGTGTCCGTCCTGTTCGCCGTGACGGGCGGCGGCGGCGGGTTCTCCGGCCAGAACACCGGACAGGCTTACGTCAACCTCGCCCCCTTCGGCCAACGTGGCGGATCGCAAAACAGTGCATCGGCGATCGTCGAGCGCGCGTCGGCGGCGTTCCGCGGGCTTCGCGATGCGCAGGTATTCGCGCTCATTCCCGGGGCCATCCGGGGTCTCGGCCAGTCCACCGGCTTCACCATGGAGCTGCAGAACACGAGCGGCATGAGCGACTCCGCCTTCGCCGCCGCGCGCGACCGGCTCCTCGCCGCAGCCTCGTCGGACCCCGTACTGGAACAGGTCCGGTTGAGCGAGCTCCCCGACGTCGCGAGCCTCAAGGTCAACATCGACCAGCAGCGGCTCGCCTCGCTCGGTCTCACGTCTGGCGACGTGAACACGACGCTGTCGACCGCGTGGGGCGGCCGTTACGTCGACGACTTCATCGATCGAGGCCGGGTGAAGAAGGTCTATGTCCAGGGGGACGCGCAATATCGCTCGGAGCCGTCCGACCTGGGCAACTGGTTCGTCCGGAACAACCAGGGCAACATGGTCCCGTTCACGTCCTTCGCCACAACCGGATGGACGACCGTTCCGACCACCGTCGATCGGTTCGAAGGCTTCCCCACCTATGAATTCAGCGGACAGGCCGCGCCCGGCAAGAGCTCGGGCCAGGCAATGGCCGAGATCGAAAAGCTCGCGGACGAAATCCCCGGCGTCGGCGTGGCCTGGTCGGGCGCGTCCTACCAGGAGCGGCTTGCGACCGGGCAGGCGCCCTTGCTCTATACGGTCTCGCTGATCGTGATCTTCCTGTGCCTCGCGGCGCTGTACGAAAGCTGGTCGATCCCGCTTGCCGTGTTGCTGGTCGTACCGCTTGGCCTGGTCGGTGCGATCCTGTTCGTGACGCTGCGCGGCCTGGAAAACGACGTGTTCCTCCAGATCGGGCTTCTGACGACCATGGGGCTGACGTCCAAGAACGCGATCCTGATGAACGAATTTGCCGAACGCGCGGAGAAGGAAGGCAAACGGGTCATCGACGCGGCGATCGAGGCCGCGCGAATCCGGCTTCGTCCCATCCTGATGACCAGCTTCGCGTTCATCTTCGGAGTCTTCCCGCTGGCGGTCGCCACCGGCCCGGGCGCAAACGGCCGAATCGCGATCGGCACCGCCGTCATCGGCGGAATGCTGACCGCGACCATTCTCGCGATCTTCTACATTCCATTATTCTATGTGCTCGTGCGGCGCGGCGCGCGCGACGGCCTCATCATTATCCGCGAGCGGTTCCGCCGGCGCAGGGAGGCGCAAGCGTGAAGCGCGCGATCGCGGTTGCGGCGCTGCTCGCAACCAGCTGCACGACGATGGAGCCGAAGTACGCGAGGCCAAGTCCGTCGATCCCGGCCTCGTGGCCCGTCGGCGATCCATACCTGGTCGCGACCGAAGCAGGCCTTCCGGCCGTCACCTACAAGCAGGTGTTCACCGACACGCGATTGCAGACGCTCATCGCGCAAGCGCTGGACAATAATCGTAACCTGATGGCCGCCGCGGCGAACGTGGCCGCGGCGCGCGAGCAATATCGGATTCAACGCGCTCAGCAATTCCCGACCCTCGACGCGAACGCCGGAGCGACCCTGAGCGGGAATCGCGGCGGCGGGTCGGGCTCGGGAGCCAATGGCAACGGCAGCGGCACAGGCACTGGCGGAAGCCGAGGCTCCGGCGGCGTTTCGGCGCAGTTCCAGGCGGGCTTGAGCGTTCCGAGCTACGAGGTTGACCTGTTCGGCCGCCTGCGCTCGCTGACCGATGTCGAGCTCAACCGCTATCTCTCGACCGAAGCCGGCGCCCGCGCCACGCGGCTGACCCTCGTCGCGAACATTGCGAGCGAATGGCTCGATTATGCCGCGGACTCGAGCCTGCTGCTGATCGACGAGCAAACCGCGGCAAGCGCACAAAAGACTGTTCGTCTGACGCGCATCCGGCTCGAGGGCGGAGTCGCCCCGCGCACCGACCTCGACCAGGCCGAACAAATCCTCGACACGGCGGAAGCCGATCTCGCAAGGCAGCGGACGGCGGTCGCGCAGGATGTGAATGCGCTCCAACTGCTCGTCGGCGGCCCGGTCGATCCCGCCTTGCTCGCGCATTCGATCGACGAGGCGTTCGGCACCGTCGCGCCGATGCCGACGGGGCTGGACTCTTACGTCCTCCTGCGCCGCCCGGACGTGGTTCAGGCGGAATATGACCTCAGGGCAGCGAACGCCAATATCGGCGCCGCGCGGGCTGCACTATTCCCGCGGATCACGCTCACCGGCCTGCTCGGATTCGCAAGCTCGGCGCTGCTCAAGCTGTTCACCGGCGGAGCCTTCGGCTGGAGCGCCGGCGCCAACGCCAGCTACACCATCTTCCAGGCTGGTGCGGGTCACGCGAACGTCCGCCTGACCGAAGCGCAGAAGCGCGCCGCCATCGCGACCTACCAGGGGACCATCCAGACCGCGTTCCGCGAGGTTTCGGACGCGCTCGCCCGCCGCGGCACGATGAACGACGAGATTGCCGCCCGCCAGCGCCAGCAGGCCGAAACGGCCGACACCTATCTGCTGACCGAAGCGCGCTACAATGCCGGCATCGACCCGTTCCTGAACGTGCTCGATGCGCAGCGGTCTTATTACGCGGCGCAGCAGACGCTGGTGAACACCAAGCTCACCGCCGCCCAGAATATCGTCGACACCTATTCCGCGATCGGCGGCGACACGATCCTTGAAGGCACGCCCATATGCCAGCGGCTTCCCGGGGATACGGGACAGCCGAACGCCGTGCTCAGCCTCGAGTGCCTGCCGGACTAAGCGGCTTCCACGGCGTAACCGTCGCCGTAGAATTTGCTGGTGCTGCGGGTGTGGAAGGTGATCGCCTTCACCGGTTCGTATTTCGGGGTGCCGAGGCCGGGTAGCACTTCGAGGATTTCATCCTCCCACACGTAAACGGCCATCGGGAATGAAACCCGCGCGCTGGAAAGGTGCGATCCGTCGCTCGGCTTGCCGACGCGGTGCGTGGTCGACGGCAGCCGGTCGTTGGAGATGCGCTGCATGTAGTCGCCCGTGTTGATGATGATCGAGCCGTACGGCGCCTTCATCCGCACCCATTTGCCGCTGCGGTGATTCCACACCTGCAGCCCGTCCACTCGGCTCGCCGGAAGGATCGTGAACAGGTCGACGTCCTCGTGGCCGAGCAGCCGCCCGGCGCCCGAATTGTCCTGCTCGGCGGTCATGGGCGGATAATAATTGAGCCGAAGCCCGAAATTGGTCTCCGTCAGCTTCTCGTCGAGCAAATGGGGGTCGCAGCCGAGGCCCTGCAGCATCGCCTGCGCGATCGGCTTGAACAGCTGCTCGTGGGCGAGAACCAGCTTGCGGAAGTGCGGCTCGTCTGACGCCCGCGGCCAGAAATCCCCGGCGCGGAACGGCTCGTCCCGCTGCTGCGGAATGTCGAAGGCGCGACGGCAGAAGACCCATCCTTCGACGAGATCGGGGTGGATCTCGCTGGTTTCCTCGATCGGGAAATAGCCCTGGTTGACCGAACCGTGACGTTCGGCGCGGAACCGCATCCTGTCGGCCAAGCTGGTCGACGTGAACACGTCGAGCGCACCGTCGTGAATCTGATCATAAAGGCCGACGTCCACCCCATGGCCGACGAGCACCGCGAAGCCGATCTCCTCCAGCGCAGCGGCGAAGGCTTTTGCGAAGCGCTCCTTGTCCCGCGCGTCGCCGTGCAGAAACTGCGCGAAATCGAGCGTCGCGATCTCGTAATCTTCGTCGAATTCGTCGGCCGCGCTTTCGGCAAGCCGGTAGGTATGGCTCTTTTCGACCTGGTCGTACTTCACGAAGTCGCGGTTGAGGGCGTCGATCTCAGTCATTGCAGCATCTTAGCGCCGGTCGGCGTTCATTCACAGAGCAAAGCGAGAAGCGCGAAGCTGGCCAGCCAATGTTCGCCCATATAGTCGCCGGCGATATGCCCGAGCGCTGCGGCGAGATGCTCGTCGGCGGCTCCGTTCGCTATGGATTGTTCCCGCGCCGGCAGGAGCGGCCCGATGCTCCGCCAGCACCACGCCCGGCTCAGGTTCACGCCATCCAGGTGCGCGATCTTGCCGTCGCTTCGATCGCTGACGATGGCAGGCTCGAACAGGCTCGTCGGCTGGCGCTGAGCAATGCCCGGAAGGAATCGGGCGAACCAGGTCGCGAAATCCGCGTCATGGCTCCGCGCCATGCAAAGCGCTTCGATCAGCGCCGGCGAGAGGAACTCGTCGCCGCCGGGCTCCCACGCCTGGCAGTCGCGGTCCGCCGCGAACCAGTGCAGCGAGCGATTGCGGATCAGCTCGGCAAGCTCGGTATCGAATTGCTCCGCCCATTCGAGCGACAGCACCAGCGCGAATGCGGTGTTGAAATGCGTGCCGACGCGGATCGGATAAGTGAGAACCCGGAGATAGTCGCGCAGACGCTGCGCAAAGGCGCGCGCCAGTGGCTCGAGCTTCGCCGCCCAGCCCTCCTGGTGCCGCGTGGCTTCGAGGTGAAGGTAGAGCAGCCACGCCATGCCGTACGGCCGCTCGAATCCGCGGCTCAGCGGCCGGTCGAGGAACGCAAGCTCGCCTGCCACTTTCTCGGCCGTGAAGCTGTCGCTCGCGAGCTCGGCAATCGCCTGCGCTTCGGCAATCTCGGGAAAGAGCCGACCCAGAGTCAGCAACGTCCACCAACCGTGAACGCAGCTGTGCCAGTCGAAGCTTCCGTAGAAGATCGGATGAAGCACGTGCGGCGGCGCCAGATCCTTGTCGCCGAGCAGCACCTGGTCGAGCTTGTTCGGATATTCCTTGCGCACGTGGCCGAGCGCCGTGCGCGCCATGTGGGAGGCGAGGTTGGAATTGAGCAGCGTCACAATTTGAACCCCGCAACATAGAGGATGGCGATATTGCAGACGAGCAGCGGGATCGCGGTCGCGACCTGGACCTTGACCACGCCGTACTGGTTGCGGAGTTCGAGCAGCGCGGCGGGGACGATGTTGAAGTTGGCGGCCATCGGAGTCATCAAGGTTCCGCAATAGCCGGTCAGCATTCCGACCGCGCCGATCACCGCCGCCCTTCCCCCGTCCTCGTGGATGAGGATCGGAACTCCGATCGCCGCCACCATCACCGGGAATGCCGCGAAGGCGTTGCCCATGATCATCGTGAACACCACCATTCCGAGGCCATAGAGCAGGACGGCGAGGAAGATGCTCCCGTGCGGGATGATTGCGCCGGCGAGCGTGCCGATGGTCGTTCCGATGCCCGCGGCGGCGAAGACGGCGCCGAGCGCGGCGAGCATTTGCGGCAGAACCAGCGCCCAGCCGATCGCGTTCGCCAGCCGCCCGCCCTCATCCACGGGTGCAAGCGCCGGGGGCCGAACCCAGGCGTAAGACACGATCAGAGCAATAATGACTCCGGCCCCGAGCAGGATGAGCGTGACCGACTTCGGGTCGAGGAGGCCGCTGTCCCTGAGGGGGGTGTAGGTGAACAGCAACGTGCCGAGGAACGCCGTGAACGGGATGATCAGCGCCGGCAGGAAGAGCTTGTTGCCGTAGCGTTCGGAGAAGCGCTGGCGTTCCTCATTGCTGGTCGATTCACCGGCGCTTCGGCCAAGCGCGTGAACGCCGGCAAACGCGACCAGCGCCAGCACCAGCACCCCGTTGCCGACGTCCCCGAGCAAGTCACCGAACCAGAAGCTGACGGCAAGGAGGGCCCAGAAAGCGGCATTGCCCCAGCGCTTTGGGTTGGAAGTGTCACGGATGCTGGACACGGCGAAGCTGGCGAAGACGAAGCCGGAAAAGGCGTAAACCCAGTGGATGTCGATCATCGCGCGCGCTTCCTCAACCGGCGGTCGAGCAGCAGCAGGCGAGCGGTCTGGATCAGGAAGGCGCAGATGGCGCTGGGGATCGCCCACACGGACAGCTCGAAGGGCGTGAGATCGATGCCGTAGACCTTGAGCGCGCCCTGGATGAGCAGGATCGAGGAAATGGCGATGAAAATATCCTCGCCGAAGAACAGGCCGACATTGTCCGTCGCGGCCGACATCGCCTTCACGTGCTCGGCCGTGTCCTCGTCGAGCTCGCCATGTTCCTTTTCGGCGGCGGCGAGCGCCATCGGGGCGACGAGCGGCCGCACCGTCTGCGCCTGGCCCGCGACCGAGGTCAGGCCGAGCGCGGCAAAGATCTGGCGGAAGCCGAGGTACAGCACGAGCACCCTGCCCACGGTCGCTCCGCGCATTCGGCCGATCAGCGCGCGCGCCTGCTGCTGAAGGCCGTAGCGTTCGAGGAGGCCGATCACCGGAAGCACGATGTAGATGAGAGTGACGGTGCGGTTCTCGTTGAAGCCATGGCCGAGCACTCCGAGCACCTTGAGGAAGGGCATGTGCGCAAGCAGCCCGGTCGCGATCGCGGCGACCGCGACCACCAGCAGCGGATTGAACCGCAGCGCGAAGCCGAGGACGACGAGCGCGATCCCCAGCAGCGGCCAGTAGTCGATCACTCTTCCCTCCTGCCGAACCCGCCGCCTCCGGGAGTCTCGATAACGAAGCGGTCGCCGGGCCGCACGTCGGCTGATGCGGTCGCGCTCAGCATTTCGACGCTGCCATCGGTGCGCTCGACCCAGTTGCGGCCTGCCTCGGCATCAGCGCCGCCCTCGATTCCGCGCGGCGGCACACGCCGGCGGTTGGCGAGGATGTTGGCCCGCATGGGTTCGAGGAAGGTCACGGCGCGAACGACACCGTCGCCGCCCCTGTGCGCGCCCGCCCCGCCCGAGCCGCGGCGAATGGCGAACTGGTCGAGGCGCACGGGAAGCCGCGTTTCGAGGATTTCCGGGTCGGTCAGGCGGCTATTGGTCATGTGCGTCTGAACCGCGCTGGTGCCATCGAAGTCCGGGCCAGCGCCGGACCCGCCGGCGATGGTCTCATAATATTGGTGCCGCGCATTGCCGAACGTGAAATTGTTCATCGTCCCCTGGCTGGGCGCTAGGCAACCGGTCGCGGCGAACAAGGCGTCGGTCACCACCTGGCTCGTCTCCACATTTCCGGCGACAACGGCGGCCGGATATTTCGGGTTGAGCATCGACCCGTCGGGAACGATCAGATCGATTGGCCGCAGGCATCCGTCGTTCATCGGGATTGCGTCGTCGATTAACGTCCTCACGACATAGAGCGAGGCGGCGCGCACGATCGAATAAGGCGCATTGAAATTGTCGGGGAGCTGGTCGCTCGTGCCGGTGAAATCGAACGTCGCCGAGCGCGCCTGCTTGGCGATGCCGATCTTCACGCGGATGTGTGCGCCATTGTCCAGCTCGTAATCGAACGCGCCGTCATCGAGTCGATCGAGCAGCCGCCGCACCGACTCCTCTGCATTGGCGAGCACGTGCCGCATGTAGGCGGCGACCACGTCGGCGCCGTAATCGCGCGCAGTCTGCGCCAACACGTCGGCCCCGCGCGTGCAGGCGGCGAGCTGGGCCTTCAGATCCGACATGTTGCGGTCGGGTTTGCGCGCCGGCCATTCGCCCGAGCCGAGCAGCGCGCGCATTTCCGATTCCCGGAAATGGCCCTCATCGACGAGCAGGAAATTGTCGATCAGCACGCCTTCGTCGGCGATCGTGCGGCTGTCGGGCGGCATCGAGCCGGGTGCGATTCCGCCAATGTCCGCGTGATGCCCGCGCGCCGCGACGAAGGCGTCCGGCAAATCCTCTCCGGTACGGAGAGGGGGACCATCCGAAGGATGGTGGAGAGGACCCACCTCTCCGCGGCTTCCACGGTGGACCCCCTCCACCGCCCGCTGCGCGGCCGGTCCCCCTCCCCGTTCCGGGGAGGAATAGAAAACGGGGACGATCACGGTGATATCCGGAAGGTGTGTGCCGCCGCGATAAGGGTCGTTCAGCACATAAGCGTCGCCGCGGCGGATCCCGCGCCCGTCCCGCCCCCGCCCGCGCGTATCGATGATCCGGCGGATGCTCTCGCCCATCGACCCGAGGTGCACCGGAATGTGCGGCGCATTGGCGATCAGCGCGCCTTCCGCGTCGAAGATCGCGCAGGAGAAATCGAGCCGCTCCTTGATGTTGACGCTCGTCGCCGTCGCTTGCAGCGCAACGCCCATCTCCTCGGCGATGGCCATGAACAGGTTGTTGAAGATTTCGAGCTGGACCGGATCGACCTCGGTGCCGATCGCCTTCCCGCGTTCGAGCGGCACGGCACGGGTCAGAACCAAGGTGCCGTCGCCGACCCGTTTGCCTCGCCAGCCGGGTTCGACGACGATGGTCGAGGTTGGATCGAAAATCAGGCACGGGCCGTCGACGATCTCGCTTTGCGCGTCGATGGCGGACTGCGCGAAACCGGCTTCGGTCCGGGCGATCGCCTCAACCACCAGCGCATCGACGATGATCTCGGCGCTCTCCTCCACATAGCCGAAGCGCTTGCGGTGAAGCTCGGCGAACGCACGGCGCATCTCGTCAGCGGGTGCGATTGCAATCTCGAGAGTCGTGTCGCTCCCGATGGTGCGGAGGCGCCCTCGGCGATTGAGCTCGATTCGCGCATCATGGATGCCCTGCTCGATGAGCGCGTCGCAGGCGCGCCGTTCGAGCTCCGCGAGCTCCTCCGAAAAATCTTCACCGAGCGGTCTCAGCACGCTCGCGTCGCGGATCGCCTTCACGTCAGCGATTCCGATGCCGTAGGCGGAAAGAACCCCGGCGAGGGGATGGATGAGGATTCGTTCGATGCCGAGCGCATCGGCGACCCGGCACGCATGCTGGCCACCGGCACCGCCGAAGCAGGCGAGCGTGTAGCGGCTGACGTCATGGCCTCGGGCAATCGAAATCTTGCGGATCGCCGCGGCCATATTGTCGACGGCGATGTCGAGGAATCCTTCCGCGATCTGCTCGAGACTTTTCGTGCCGCCGAGCTGGTCGGCGATCTCCTGCAGCCGCGCGCGCGACGCGTCGCGATCGACCGGCTGGTCGCCGCCGGGACCGAACACCGCGGGGAATTGCGCAGGGTCGATCCTGCCAAGGTAGAGGTTGCAGTCGGTGACCGTCAGCGGCCCGCCGTTGCGGTAGCAGGCGGGGCCGGGGTTGGCGCCAGCACTGTCAGGGCCAACCCGGAAGCGCATGCCGTCGAACTGGCAAATCGACCCGCCACCCGCCGCAACGGTGTTGATCTGCATCATCGGCGCCCGAATGCGGACGCCTGCGACGACGCTTTCGTCCGTAAGCTCGAACGTGCCGGCGTAATGCGACACGTCGGTCGAGGTCCCGCCCATGTCGAAGCCGATCAGTCTCGACGCGCCGTGGGGCGCACTGGCGGCGACCATTCCCACGACTCCGCCCGCCGGTCCGGAGAGGATCGCGTCCTTGCCGCGGAATGCGCGCGCTTCGGCGAGGCCGCCGTTCGATTGCATGAAATGAAGGTCTGTGCCTTCCGGCAGGCCGGCAGCGACGCGATCGACGTACCTGCGCAGAACGGGCGAGAGATAGGCGTCCACCACCGTCGTGTCGCCGCGACCGATCAGCTTGATCAACGGCGCAACTTCGTGACTGGCCGACACCTGAGTGAACTCCAACTCGCGCGCGGTGTCGGCGAGCCGCCTTTCGTGATCGCTGTGGCGCCAGCCGTGCATCAGGACAATCGCAAGCGAGTTGATGCCAGCCTTGCGCGCCTGCTGCAGCGCGGTGTGCGCCGCCTCCTCATCCAGAGCGACCAGTACCTCGCCGTCGACGCTTACGCGTTCGTCGATCTCTATGACCCGCTCGTAGAGCATCGTCGGAAGCACGATCTGGCGCGCGAATATCTCGGGACGCGCCTGGTAGCCGATCCGCAACGCGTCGCCGAAGCCGCGCGTGATCGCGAGCGCGACCCGCTCGCCCTTCCGTTCGAGCAAGGCATTGGTGGCGACGGTGGTACCCATGCGCACCTCGCGGACCGACCCGCCCTCGTCCGCGATTACGCGCCGGATCGCTTCGAGCGCGGCGTCCTCATAATGGCCGCGATTGTCGGAGAGCAGCTTTTCGACGCGAAGCAGGCCATCAGAAGACCGCGCAACCACGTCGGTGAAGGTGCCGCCGCGGTCGATTGCGAAGGTCCATGAACGATTCACGCTGGCCGCTCTAGGGCCTTTGCGCCGTTCGCTGCACCCCTTATGCACTCGCCATGGCTGTTCTGGTCACCGGAGCCGCGGGATTCATCGGGGCCGCGACGTCGCGCGCACTGCTCGACCGCGGCGACGACGTGATCGGGATCGACAATCTCAACGATTATTACGATCCGGGGCTGAAGCAGGCGCGACTGGCGAACCTCGCTCGTCAGTTCGACAATCGCTTCCGCTTCGAACGCGTCGACTTCGCCGATGCCCAGGCATTGCAGCGCGTTACCGACGGCGCCGAGATCGACGCGATCGTGCACTTGGGCGCCCAGGCCGGGGTACGCTATTCGATCGAGAATCCCGGCGCGTACATCCAATCGAACCTGGTCGGTCATGCCAACATGCTCGAACTCGCCAGGCACAGGGCCGTCCGGCACATGGTCTATGCCTCGTCGTCATCCGTATATGGCGGCAACAAGACCCTGCCGTTCCGGGTGGAGGACCGCGTCGACCATCCGCTGTCGCTCTATGCGGCGACGAAGAAGGCGGATGAGCTGATCAGCGAAAGCTACGCCAACCTCTACCGCCTGCCGCTGACGGGCCTTCGGTTCTTCACCGTCTATGGGCCGTGGGGCCGGCCCGACATGGCGATGTGGATCTTCACCAAGGCGCTGTTCGCCGGCGAGCCGCTGCCCTTGTTCAACGGCGGCGAGATGCGGCGGGATTTCACCTTTATCGACGACATTGTCCGCGGCGTGATCGCCTGCCTCGATTCGCCGCCTGCCGACGACGGCGAGCCGAAAGCAGGCGGAAGCACCGCCCCGCACGCGCTCTACAATATCGGCAACAGCCGCAGCGAAGACCTGATGCGAGTCATTGAGCTGCTCGAGCGGGAGACCGGCCGGAAGGCGCTTCTCGAGCCCAAGCCCATGCAGGCGGGCGACGTGAAGGAAACCTTCGCCGATATCAGCGCCATCGAGCGCGATCACGGCTTCGCGCCGGGCACGAGCATCGATGAGGGCATTCCGCGCTTCGTCGCCTGGTATCGCGACTATCACGGCCTTTGATGGCGCTTCCGCCGGTCCTCCAGCGCCTCAGGATTCCGGTGATCGGCGCGCCGATGTTCATCGTCTCGAACCCGAAGCTCGTGATTGCGCAATGCGCCGCCGGAATCGTCGGGAGTTTTCCGTCGCTGAACGCCCGGCCCGAGTCTCAGCTCAATGAATGGCTGCACGAAATCAGCGAAGCGCTCGCGGCATGGGATCGCGACCATCCGGACCGGCCTTCGGCGCCATTCGCGGTCAACCAGATCGTGCACCGTTCGAACGACCGGTTCGAGCATGATCTCGAGGTCTGCGCCAAATGGAAGGTGCCGATCGTCATCACCTCGCTCGGCGCCCGGGTCGAGCTCAACGACGCGGTGCACGCCTGGGGCGGGATCACGCTCCACGACGTGATTGACGATCGCTACGCCCGCAAGGCGATCGAGAAAGGCGCCGATGGGATCATCGCGGTGGCTGCCGGCGCCGGCGGCCACGCCGGGCGCTGGTCGCCGTTCGCCTTGCTCCAGGAAATCCGCGCCTGGTTCGACGGACCACTGATTCTCTCGGGCGCGATTGCCAACGGCGGCTCGGTGCTCGCCGCACAAGCCGCCGGCGCGGACCTCGCTTATGTCGGCTCCCCGTTCATTGCGACGGACGAGGCGAACGCGCCCGACGCCTACAAGCAGGCGATCGTCGAAGGCGGGGCGGCGGACATCGTCTACACCGACCTCTTCACGGGCGTTCACGGCAATTACCTTCGATCCTCGATCGCCAATGCAGGACTCGATCCCGACAATCTCGCCGGTATCGATCCGACGGCGATGAAATTCGGATCGGAAGGATCGGCAAAGGCCAAGGCGTGGCGGGATATCTGGGGGTCGGGCCAGGGGATCGGCGTCATCGACCGCGTGCGCCCCGCGAGTGAGTTCGTGGACCTGCTCGCCGAACAATATGCCGCTGCAAAGGCGCGGCTGTGCGCTTGATTAAAGCGACCCTGCCCCGCTGAGACCGCGCTCGAGCCGGCCCATGAGCGCGCGCGCCGGACTTTGCGGCACCTCCGTCTCGACCGTTCCGTCGTCCAGGCGCTTCACCCGGGCGTAGAGGTCCGCGCTGGCGTTGATCAGGCGCTGCGCCGAATCGGGAAGCTGCACCACCACCGCCTGGTCGCTGTCCTGGGCATGGCCCAGGCGGCGCTCCGGCCGGCGGCCGTCGCGATCCGGAATCTCGCCAGATTCGATCGCCCGCTGGGTCAGGAGCCAGGCGACGATGTGCATGATGCGGGTCGTCACCTTCAACGATTCGCAGGCGAAGCCGACGCGGGCGAAGGGCTCGAGTGTCGAGCGGTCCTGACGTCCGGCGTCGTCGAAATAGGAGCGCGCCTCGTCCGCGAGCAACATCGCCTCGGTATAAAGCGAGTCGATCAGGCGCGACGTGATCCGCACTTGCGGGCCGGGCAGGTCCGATTCGTCCATGCCGCCGAGAGTGCCACCGTTCATCGCGTCAGAAAACGCCCCAAATGGCAGAGTGAGGAGGATTCGCGTTCGCTGTCCCCGTTCGGGACAGTCGCCGTCAGGCGATGATGTCCGGGGTGATCGAGTCGAGGATCTGCTGAATCCGGTCCTTGAGCATCAACTTGCGGCGCTTCAATCGCGCGAGCTCCAGCTGGTCGCCGATCGGCTCCGACGACAGCACGCGGATGCGTTCGTCGAGCCGGCGATGCTCGGCCCTCAGAGTCTCGACGCTGGTCACGGGATTGTCGTTGGTCATCCCGGACGGAAGCTTAGCCGATCGCGGTCCTCGCGGCCAATCGCGTCCACTGCCGGACCAGCTGCCGCATTAGACTCAAGACAAAATCCACGATTCGTGTTTTATTGCGTACCGGTGACACCGGCTTTGTAAGGAAGGATAGGCACCGATGGACAAGGGAATGGCCGAGGAACTCGAATCGAAGCATGCCGCTCTTCATGCCCTGATCGAGGAAGAAGAGCACCGGACCCACCCCGACGAAGACCTTCTCCACCGCCTCAAGAAAGAAAAATTGAGGCTCAAGGACGAAATGGCCGGCCACCTCACCCACTGAGGCGGCCTTTTTTGCAGGCGGCGGCCGACGCCGCCGCCCCAAATCTCAAATCAATCGTCGCGCGAGATGCGCTCGATACGCTCGTGGCGCTCCTGGGCTTCGAGAGTCATGGTCGCGATCGGCCGGGCTTCGAGGCGGCCCAGCGAGATCGGCTCGCCGGTCACTTCGCAATAGCCATATTCGCCTTCGTAGAGGCGGCGGATCGCACAATCAATCTTGGCGATCAGCTTGCGCTGCCGGTCGCGGGTGCGAAGCTCGATCCCCCAGTCGGTCTCGCTCGATGCCCGGTCGGCAATGTCCGGCTCACGAAGCGAATCGACCTGGAGCTGCGCCATGGTCGCGCGTGACTCCTCGATGATCGCTTCTTTCCAGGCCTGGAGCTTCCTCAGGAAATATGCGCGGTGCTTGCCGCACATGAACTCTTCGCTCTCGGACGGCATATAGCCTTCCGGAAGGATGATCCTGTCAAATGGTTCGAAGTCGCCGCCGTAAAGATCGACAAGTGCGGTAGCCATATTCCCTCCCCCGCACGCGCTCTCGAACCCCCTCGAGAAGCGCGAATGCCGCTGCCTGGCTGCGGCCGGCCCACCGGTGCAGCCGGAGGCAATTACTGCTGACTTTCCCGGGACTTACCGGTCAAGTCGGCCATTCCCCAACCCGGCCTATACTTAGGCAGCGACTCCTTAACAAGGACTGACGACGGCGCTGTGAACAAATCGCCAAGCTGTTGCGAATATGGCGCATTTTGTCTCTCCTCCGCCCCTTCCCGCGAGCGGGAGGAGGCCAAGGGGAAGGGCGGTTGCAGCATTGCGGCCAGTCCCGCATAGCTCCTCATGTGCGCATCCTGATCACCAACGACGACGGCGTGAATGCGCGCGGGTTGAAGTTGCTCGAGTCGGTCGCGCGCCAGTTCAGCGATGACGTGTGGATCGTCGCGCCCATCGAGGAGCAATCAGGCGCGGGCCATTCGCTGACGCTGACGACCCCGGTGCGCCTCCGGAAGCACGACGACCGGCGCTTTTCCGTCAGCGGCACGCCGACCGACGCGGTGATGCTCGCACTCGCCCATATCATGAAGGATTCGCCGCCTGACGTGATCCTGTCGGGGATCAACCGCGGCGCCAATCTCGCCGAGGACGTGACCTACTCGGGCACGGTTTCGGCCGCGATGGAAGGTGCGCTTGCGGGCGTTCGGTCGATCGCGCTCAGCCAGGCCTATTCGCGCGAAGGCATGGGCGACACGGTTCCATTCGCGGCCGCCGAACGGTGGACCGAGCGAGTACTTGGGCCGCTGCTCGATCTCGAGACGGAGGCGGGCACTTTGGTCAACGTCAATTTCCCCGCCGCCCCGCCGGACGAGGTCAAGGGCATCCGCGTATGCCGCCAGGGGCTGCGCGACTACGGCCGCCTGCGCATCGTCCAGCGCACGGATCCCCGCGGCTACGATTATTACTGGTTCGGCCTCGGCTCGATGGTCCAGACGCCGGGTCATTCGACCGACCTCGAGGCGATCGCCGACGGCTATGTGACCGTCAGTCCGCTTCACCTCGACCTGACGCACGAACCGTCGCTCGACGCGCTCCACAAAAAATTTGCGGCCGCGCCTTGATCGGGCACGGCCGCAACTGAACCGATGAAGTGGGAACCGGCCTAGCGGCCGCGCTCCCCTCTCTGACCCTGGGTCGGCGGCTGGTTGGTCGACTGGGCGAGCCATGTCTCCGTCGCGCCGCACGAGCTGGTGAGCGTCTGCGGGGTCCCTGCCTGGAAGGGCGCGGAATAAGGCACGCATTCGCGCGCCGCGCCGACGCCGAGGCACAGCTGCCCGCTGGCGGCGGTCCACGTTCCCGGAACCGTATTGCCGCCCGGAGTCACGATGCGGAGCTGTCCGCCCGGATCGAGATAGACGGTGTTGGTGGTGCCGTTGGTGGTCACCTGGATCGGCTGGCCGACGACTTCGGCGCCGGTGGCCTGCGCGAGCGCCGCAGCGGGAAGCATTGCAGCGAGAGCCAATCCAACCGCGGTGCGGACAAATATGCAGCTCTTCATGATCCCTATTCCCTTCTCGTCAGCGTGAGACCGCGAAGGTCGCTTACGCGGGGCTGTTGGCGTGATGATGCTTCTTGTGAAGCACCAGGAACAGCGCCACGCCGGCGGCAACCGCGATGAGCCCGAGCAGTAGCGGACTGATTCCGAACCCCGAACTCGCCGGTTCGACCGGCGGCACCGGGATCGGCGCGGGCGGTGCGGCCTGGGCCGGCACCGGCGCGACATCGACCTGCGGCAACACGCATCCCGCGGCAGGCTGAACTGCGGCCGCGGCAGCAGCGGCAGCGGCGCCGCACACGGAAGCGGCAGCTGCGCCGCCGCTCATTGCACTGAGGACTGCCCACGGATCCGCCTGGGTTACCGGCGGCGCCGAAGCGGCAATCGCGCCTGTTGAACTGAACAATA
>DATNFJ010000113.1:0-26270 GCA_035606455.1 Sphingomicrobium sp. | reverse complement strand
CACCGCGATGCAGCTCCTGAAGCTGCCCGACGGCACGGTCCGAGTCCTCGTCGAGGGCGTCAAACGGGCGCGTCTCGTCAATCTCGTTCCGCGCGACGGCTACATGTCGGCGGAGATCCAGGAGATCGACGAGGAGGGGTCGGACGGACCCGAGGCGCAGGCGTTGATGCGCTCGGTCAACGACCAGTTCGAGAATTACGCCAAGCTCAACAAGAGGCTTCCGCCCGAAACCGGCATCCAGCTATCGGAGATCGAAGATCCGTCAGTGCTTGCTGACGCCGTGGCGTCGAACCTGTCGATCAAGGTCGCCGACAAGCAGGCGCTGCTCGGGGAGCTCAATCCCGCGCGTCGTCTGGAGATGGTCTTCGCATTCATGGAAGGCGAGCTAGGAGTCCTTCAGGTCGAAAAGAAAATCCGCAGTCGCGTCAAGCGCCAGATGGAGAAGACGCAGCGCGAATATTATCTGAACGAACAGCTCAAGGCGATCCAGCGCGAGCTCGGCAACGAGGGCGAGGAGGGCGGGGACGAGCTCGCCGAACTCGCCGAAAAAATTCGCAAGACCAGGCTTTCGAAGGAAGCCAAGCTCCGCGCCAATGCCGAGCTCAAGAAGCTCCGCGCGATGGCGCCGATGTCGGCCGAAGCGACCGTCGCGCGCAACTACCTGGACGTGCTGCTTGCGCTGCCGTGGGGTAAGAAATCCAAGCTCAAGAAGGACATCGCCGAGGCCCAGCACATCCTCGACGAGGACCATTACGGCCTTGAGAAGGTCAAGGAACGGATCGTCGAATATCTCGCCGTCCAGGCCCGGACCAACAAGCTCAAGGGGCCGATTCTTTGCCTCGTCGGAGCGCCGGGCGTCGGCAAGACTTCGCTCGGCCGGTCAATCGCCCGGGCGACGGGACGTGAATTCGTTCGCCAGTCGCTCGGCGGAGTTCGTGACGAAGCCGAGATTCGCGGGCACCGGCGGACCTATATCGGTTCGCTTCCGGGCAAGATCATCTCGAACATCAAGAAAGCGGGAACCTCGAACCCGCTGTTCCTGCTCGACGAGATCGACAAGCTCGGCCAGGACTTTCGCGGCGATCCGTCATCGGCGTTGCTCGAAGTGCTCGATCCCGAGCAGAACAGCCGGTTCCAGGACCATTACCTCGAGCTCGACTACGATCTGTCCGACGTGATGTTCGTCACCACCGCAAACTCGCTCGACATGCCGCAGCCGCTTCTCGACCGGATGGAGATCATCCGGCTCGAAGGCTACACCGAAGACGAGAAGGTCGAGATCGCCAAGCGCCACCTGATCCCCAAGCAGATCGAGGCGCACGGGCTCAAGGAAGGCGAGCTGACCTTTTCCGACGAGGCGCTGCGCTCGATCATCCGCCATTACACGCGGGAGGCAGGCGTACGCACGCTCGAGCGCGAACTCGCCAAGGTTGCCCGCAAATCCCTTCGCCAGATACTCGAGGGCAAGACCGAGAAGGTTGAACTCACCTCCGACAATCTCGGCGATTTCCTCGGCGTCCGAAAATTCCGCTACGGAATGGGCGAAGAGGAGGATCAGATTGGGGCTGTCACCGGCCTCGCCTGGACCGAGGTCGGTGGCGAACTGTTGACGATCGAGGCGGTCACCGTGCCGGGCAAGGGCCAGATCAAGACCACCGGCAAGCTCGGCGAAGTCATGCAGGAATCGATCCAGGCGGCGATGAGCTTCGTCAAGGCGCGCGCCCCGGCCTATGGCGTCAAACCGTCAATCTTCGCGCGCAAGGACATTCACGTGCACTTGCCCGAAGGCGCTGTGCCCAAGGACGGGCCTTCCGCAGGAATCGGGATGGTGACGGCGATGATCTCGACGCTGAGCGGAGTCGCGGTACGCCGCGACGTGGCGATGACCGGCGAAGTGACGCTACGCGGGCGTGTGCTTCCGATCGGCGGCCTCAAGGAAAAGCTGCTGGCAGCGCTGCGCGGGGGAATCACCACCGTCCTGATCCCGGCCGAGAACGAGAAAGATCTTGTCGATTTGCCAGCTACGCTAAAGGAGGGTCTCGAGATCGTTCCCGTCAATCACGTGGACGAAGTTCTGGCCCGGGCGCTGGTCGAGCCGCTTCAGGCGATCGAATGGACGGACGCCGACGAGCATGCGGCCGAACCGCCGCTTCCCGGTCCAGGCGCCGCTGGGGAAGCGGCCGTCCGCCACTAGCCGGAAAAGATCAGGCCCGGGATTGCCTCGGGGGTCGCGCATAACTCTCGTCACCATTCCGCTTATTCCCGAGAGACTCGCGCCGAAACAGGACGATCCTCGTTCGAGATACTGGACAGCGGCACGGACTCTTGCCTTAAAGGATCGGGCTTCGCGTGCGAGTCTGCGGCGGTGAGGGAGAGCTGGGGCATGAACAAGCAGGAACTCATCGGCCATGTGGCGGACCGCGGCGGCTTGAGCCGCAACGATGCATCTCGTGCCGTTGAGACAATGCTCGAGGTGATCACGTCGGCGCTCAAGCGAGGCGACGAAGTCCGGTTGGTCGGGTTCGGAAATTTCTCGGTGACTCGCCGCAAGGCATCCACCGGCCGAAATCCGCGGACCGGCGAACCGATGCAGATCGCCGCGAGCTCGCAGCCGAAGTTCAGGCCAGGCAAGGTTCTGAAGGACGCGGTTCAATAGCTGGACAGCCACGGCGCGGCGATTATATCCCGCGCCTTCCGCGAAAATCTGCGGGCGCGTAGCTCAGTGGTAGAGCACACCCTTCACACGGGTGGGGTCGTAGGTTCAAACCCTACCGCGCCCACCATCCCGACGCGCAGGATGTCCGGGGGACATCCGAGCATCGGGATCGGTCTCCTTTAAACCGCCAGATACTGCGGCTGGAAATTGGCGACGCGAAGCATTTCTGGCCAGTCGGTGAATTCGATGTCCCGACCTCTGCGCCGAATGAGTCCCTGCCGTTCCATGCTGGCGAGGACGCGATTGACGTTGACCGACGTCTGGCCGGTGATGTCTGCGATCTGCTGCTGAGTGAATGGATTGAGCAT
This sequence comes from Sphingomicrobium sp., assembly GCA_035606455.1. GTDB lineage: Bacteria > Pseudomonadota > Alphaproteobacteria > Sphingomonadales > Sphingomonadaceae > Sphingomicrobium. The sequence goes on along the minus strand of DATNFJ010000113.1, from coordinate 23,246 downwards.
GTGGCCGTCGTCCGCGTGCATCCGGACCGCGGTCTCGCAGAGAAGGTGAGCGACACGAGCCGTCGAATCGCGCCGCCCGCAATTCACCAGCCACTCGTAGCCGATCGACTCGTTACGCTGGATCAGGCGCCAGAAGAACCGCTGCAGCTCCGGATTGGCGTCGAGGATCGGCAGGAAATCTTCCGAGCTGCCGACGATTACCTCGCTGTGAACGATCGCCTGGATCCCATATTCGGCGACGGTTTCCGTAGGGAGGATGCCCTCGCCGGGAAAGCGGAGCGCCACGATCTGCCGCCTGCCGCTCAAGTCCGACTTGAATTTCGAGAGGATTCCGGACCGAACGAAGATCACTTCGGTCCGTGGAGTGCCGGGATTCCTGAACGGCCGGCGCGGTTCGACCGCCACCGTCCGATGCGGCATTTCCACGAGCAGATCGGCAAGCTGCGGTTCGATGCCGGCCAGGATGAAAGTGTCGCGAAGGGACCCCCCTTGCCTCGCCGACTTTATCTGCCGACTCGCCATAGGCATTTCTCCCGAAGTGTAGAGGGTGCACCTCCTCCGCGTTTGGAGCAAGAGCTAGGCCAATGTCGACGTACCGTGCACTTATCGAAAGTTTGTAACTTGCGGCCGGGGATTCCCGGCTTCTTGCCTTCCTTCGCCGTGGCTCTTAAGTGCCGCCCGCGGGCAAGGGATCCGCTCCCGATAAGCGCCGTGGCGATCGTAGCTCAGCTGGTTAGAGCATCGGTTTGTGGTACCGAGGGTCGGGGGTTCAAGTCCCCTCGATCGCCCCATTTTCTCAATCTTTCTAACAACTAGAGCAACCGACACCGATGACCACTCCCTGGGGCTTGCCCGACTTCGACGAACATGAGGATGTCCACTTCGTCACAAATGACGAGTGCGGATTGAGAGCGGTCATCGCCGTTCATTCCACGCATTTGGGACCCGCCGCGGGCGGTTGCCGATTCTGGCATTACGCGAAGGACGAGGAGGCGCTCGTCGATGCGCTGAGACTGTCGCGCGGAATGAGCTACAAGAACGCGATGGCCGGGCTGCCGCTTGGCGGCGGCAAGTCGGTGATCCTCGCGAACGAGGAGCGCGCCAAAACGCCCGACATGCTCCATGCCTTCGGCAAGGCCGTGGATCATCTCGGCGGGCGCTATGTCACGGCCGAAGATGTCGGCATGAGCGTCGCGGACATGATCGAGATTTCCCGCTCGACAAAGTTCGTAGCCGGCCTGCCGAACTCGGGCAGCGACGTCGGCGGTGACCCCGGGCCGCACACCTCGCTCGGGATCTTCCTCGGAATCAAGGCGGCGGTGAAACGGGCGTTGCGCAAGGACGGTCTCGACGGTCTGCACATCGCGCTCCAGGGTGCGGGGAGCGTCGCGACAGGGGTCGCGCTCCATGCCGCCGCCGAAGGCGCCAAACTGTCCATCGCCGACATCGACGAAGCCAAGGCGAAAAAGCTGGCCGCCGCTACCGGCGGTTCGGTCGTCGGGGCGGACGAAATCCTCGCTCTCGATGCTGACGTGCTGAGCCCCTGTGCACTGGGCGCTGTCCTCAATGAGACCACGATCCCGCAACTGAAGGTCCCGATCGTCGCTGGCGCCGCAAACAATCAGCTCGCGACCGAAGCGGATGGCGAGCGCCTCCACAAGCGCGGCATCCTCTACGCGCCGGATTATGTCATCAACGCGGGTGGAATCATCAACGTCTGCACCGAATATCTCGGCGACGGCGATGCGAGCCTGGTGCGTAAGCGGATCGAAGGCATTCCCGTCCGGCTCGAACAGATCTGGGATGAAAGCGAGCAGAGCGGCCGCGACCCGGCGGCCGTCGCGGACGCTATGGCGCAAAGGCTGATCGGCAGGGCATAAGCGCCCAGGTGCACGCGCTCGCAAACCCCGCCCGCTTCCTTCGGGTCGCCCGTCCGGCGACCGCGTGGTTATTGTTGACCGGCTTTGTGCTCGCAATTGCCGGGATGGCCGCGGGGCTTACTCTGACCCCGCCCGATTATCTTCAGGGCGAGACGGTCCGGATCCTCTATATCCACGTGCCCTCCGCCTGGCTCGGCATGGCGGGATGGGCAGGGATTGCCGCAGCGTCGGTGAGCCAGCTGGTGTGGCGGCACCCGCTCGCCGCCGTGGCGGGAAAAGCGATCGCCCCGGCGGGCGCCACTTTTGCCGCCATCTGCCTGATCACGGGTTCGATCTGGGGTCGCCCGACCTGGGGTACCTGGTGGGAGTGGGACGGGCGGCTGACCTCGATGCTCGTCCTGTTCTTCCTCTATCTCGGTTATATCGCGCTGGCCGCAGCCGAGCGCGAGCGCGGCGGGGCAGGGCGGATCGCCGCCATCTACGGCCTGGTCGGCGCGGTGAACCTTCCGATTATCCATTATTCGGTGCTGTGGTGGCGGACGCTCCACCAGGGCGAAAGCATCGGCCTCACCGGTTCGACGATCGACAACTCGATCCTCTGGCCGCTGCCGATAACATTGGTCGGATTCACCTGCCTGTTCGGCGCCGCGGTGTTGATGCGGATGCGCGCCGAGCTCGCCGAAGCCAAGGTCGAAGCGCGGATGCGGAGGATGAGCGCATGAATCCCTGGCCGTTCGTCGCCGCCGCCTATCTGGTCGCGATCTGCCTGACCGCGGGCCTGCTCGGCTGGGCGTTCGCCTCGATGCGCCGCGCAGAAGCCGCAGCCGACTCGCTCAAGCGCAAATGAAGCCGAAGAACCAACGCCTGGTGCTGGTTGCGTCCGCAATCGTCGCGCTTTTCGCGGCCGTGCTGCTCGCCATGTGGGGACTTCGCGCCCAGGCATCTTATTTCTACACGCCGGCCGACATCGCCGCGGGGAAGGCGCATGACGGCGAGGGGATGCGCCTCGGGGGTATGGTCGAGCGAGGCTCGATCAAGCATCTGCCGGACGGAGTCACAATCCGCTTCATCGTTACCGACGGGCATGCGCAAACGCCGGTGGTGTTCCGGGGAATCCCGCCCGACCTGTTCCGCGAGGGATCGGGCGCCGTCGCGGAAGGCCGTCTCCAGAACGGCACGTTCGTGGCCGACACGATCCTTGCCAAGCATGACGAGCGCTACATGCCGCCCGAGCTCGGAAACCTGTCCGCGGAGCACAAGGCCGGGAAGACCCTCGAGAAATGATCGCCGAGACCGGCCTCGCTGCGCTGTGGCTCGCCGCCGGGCTCGCGCTGCTCCAGTTCGTGCTGATGATCGTCGCCCTCCGCAGCGGCGCCGATGTCCGCCGCGCGATGCGCTCGATCGCGGTCGTCCAGGGCGTACTGACACTCGTCGCCTTCGGGATGCTGCTGATCGTGTTTGCGCGCAGCGACATGTCGGTCGCGCTGGTCTTCGAGAACAGCAACAGTGCCAAGCCCTTCATCTACAAGGTCGCAGGAGCCTGGGGGAACCACGAAGGCTCGATGCTGATGTGGGTGACGATCCTGGCCGCCGCCGGCGCGTTTGTCGCGCTGCTCGCCCATCGCACGAGCGAGCGGACGACAGTCGCGGCGCTGGGCGCGCAGGCGGTGCTCGCGCTCGGCTTCTACGCCTTCCTGCTGATCGCTTCGAACCCGTTCGCGCGGTTGTGGCCGGCGCCGATGGACGGGCAGGGGCTCAATCCGCTGCTCCAGGACCCGGGCTTGGCCTTCCACCCACCGACCCTCTACCTTGGCTATGTCGGGCTTTCGGTCGCGTTCAGCTTCGCCGTCGGCGCGCTGCTCACCGGCGAAGTCGATTCGCGGCTGGCTCGGGCGATGCGCCCCTGGGTGCTCGGCGCGTGGGTCCTGCTGACGCTCGGGATCACAGCTGGAAGCTACTGGGCCTATTACGAGCTCGGCTGGGGCGGTTACTGGTTCTGGGACCCGGTCGAGAACGCCTCCCTGATGCCGTGGCTCGCCGCGACCGCTCTCCTCCACTCGATCAACGTGCTCGCCGCCCGCGGCGCCCTCAAGGCGTGGACGATGATGCTCGCCGTGATCGCATTCTCGATGTCGATGGTCGGCACCTTCCTGGTTCGCTCGGGAATCCTGACGTCGGTGCACGCCTTCGCCATCGATCCGCAGCGCGGAACCTTCCTCCTCGCGCTGCTGGCCATCTATGTCGGCGCCGCCTTCACTTTGTTCGCCGTGCGCGCGCCCGGCCTCAAGGAAGGCGCTCGGTTCGAACTCGTCAGCCGGGAAAGCGGCCTCGTGGTCAATAATTTGATCCTCAGCGTCGTCCTCGGGGTGGTATTCGTCGGCACGCTCTATCCGTTGTTCGTCGAAGCGGTAAGCGGAGAGAAGCTGTCGGTCGGCGCGCCCTATTTCGATGCCGTCGCGGGGCCGCTGGCGCTGCTGCTTGCAGTACTCGTCGGGATCGGACCGCTGATCGCCTGGAGGCGCGAGCGTCGGCCCGTGTTCAAGCCGCTCGCGATTCCCGCGCTGCTCGGAGTCACGGCGCTCGCAATCACGATCATCCTCGCGCCGGGAATGCGGATTCTGCCGCGCCTGGGCTTCACCGTCGGCACTTATCTTGCCGCCGCGAGCATCCTTCCGCTGGTCAAACGCAATCCGCTGCGCGCGCCGCTCGCCACCTGGGGAATGGTCGTCGCCCATTTCGGAATTGCGGTCGCGCTGGTCGGCATGGCCGCCAATGCGGCCTTCTCGAGCGAGCGCCTGGCGATTGCGAAGCCCGGCGACATCCTCACCGTCGGCCCGTGGGCCGTGCAGCTCGCGGATGTGACCCCAACCGCGGGCAAGAACTGGACCGCGATCGAAGCCGAGCTCCGCGCGAGCCGGAGCTCGGGCGTCATCACCCTGGCGCCGGAATCTCGTTTCTATTCCGACCCGCCGACGGAAACGAGCGAATCGGCCATCCGCACCTTCTGGAACGGCCAGCTCTACACAGTGATCGGCAAGCAGGACGTCTCGGGCGCGTGGCAGCTGCGGCTTTGGTGGAAGCCCTTCGTGACCCTGATCTGGGCGGGCGGAGCGCTGATCGCCATCGGCGGCGCGCTGGCGCTGCTCGGTCGGCTGTGGCGACTCGTCTGGCGCCCGCGGCGCGAGCGCGACTGGCGCCGGGAGCGCTACGCATGAGCCGCGCGGTCCGTTTCGCGCCCCTCGTGTTCCTACTCGCGATCATCGCCGCGCTGGTGTGGCGGCTTGCGACCCCGGTGGATTCGAATGTCCATTCGACGCTGGAGGGCAAGCCGCTGCCGGCGTTTGATCTCCCACCGATCCTGCCGAGCAAGCCGGCGCTTTCGTCCGCGGACCTCGCGACGGGTCGGCCGCATCTCGTCAACGTCTTCGCCAGCTGGTGCGTCCCGTGCGTGACCGAGGTGAAGGTTCTGCAGGCGCTCAAGGAGCGCGGCGTACCGATCGACGGCATTGCGATCCGCGACCGCGCGCCCGATCTCGCGGATTTTCTGGCGCGCAACGGCGACCCCTATGAGCGGATCGGAAGCGACAGCCAGAGCCGCGTCCAGATTTCGCTAGGCTCATCAGGTGTACCCGAAAGCTTCGTCGTCGACGGCAAGGGCGTGATCCGGTTTCAGCAGATCGGTCCGATTGAAGCATCCGACGTGCCGATGATCCTGTCGAAGATTGAGCAAGCCCGGTGAAGCGCTTCCTCCTGATCTTCGCGCTGGTCGCGGTTCAACCGCTGTGGGCGGACAGCAATTTGCCGCCGGCCTATTGGTCCGACCGCCAGCTTCCCAATCCGAGGCAGGAGGCGCAGGCACAAGCGTTGATGCAGGAGATCCGCTGCCTCGTCTGCCAGGGCCAGTCGATCGCCGATTCGGATGCGGAACTCGCCGGCGACATGCGCGATCTCGTCCGCCGCCGGATCGCCGCGGGCGAGAAGCCGGACGCGATCCGCGCCTGGCTGATCCAGCGCTACGGCACCTGGATCAGCTACAAGCCGACGACCGAGCCCGCCGCGTGGCCGCTTTGGCTCGCGCCGTTTGGGCTGCTGCTGATCGGCGCCTGGCTGGTCCGGCGGCGAATCCGGCTGAGGAGAGGCGCTTGATCGGCTTCGTCGTCTTGCTGCTCCTGATTGCGCTTAGTCTCGGAGCACTGTGGCTGCTCGGCGTGCGCGGCGCCGCGTTGACAGCGAGCGCGGCGGTGCTTCTCCTCGGCGGCGCTGGTTACGCGCTCCAAGGCAGCCCGGGCGTTCCCGGCGCTCCCGCCCAGGGGATGGAGGCCGGCGACATCTTCCCGCTGACGCAGGCTCGCCATGCCTTCTTCGGCGAGTTCACGCCGGCCGAAAGCTGGCTCCGCATGTCCGAGGCGCTCGCCCGCGACGGCAAGAGCGAGGACGCCATCGGAATCCTCCAGAACGCAGTCAAGCGCTATCCCGGCGACCCGCAGCTGTGGATTGGTCTCGGCAATGCGCTCGTCGATCATGCGCGGGGCATCACGCCCGCCGCCGAACTTGCCTACAAGCGCGCGCAATCCGTCGCTCCGGGCCATCCCGCGGCGCCCTTCTTCTACGGCCTCGCGCTGGCCCGGTCAGGGGACCGTGAGGGTGCCCTCAAGCTGTGGAAGGACATCCTTGCCAAGGCGCCCCCGAACGCGGGCTGGCGCCCCTTGGTCGAGCAGGGCGTCGCGGCTTTATCCTCCCCTCCATCTGGAGTGGCGGGAGATCACCCGAAGAGTGGTGGAGGGGCGCCCCTGACGCGCTGACGCGCGTCACCTCCCCTGCAAATGAAGGGGAGGAGAAACTAGGCCGCAACCGGCTCGAACTTGAGGTCAAGTGCTTCGGCCACCGCCTCGTGCCGGATCTTCCCGTCCGAGACATTGAGCCCGTTCGCGAGGTGCGGGTCCTGCCGCATCGCTTCCTCGGCGCCGAGATTTGCGATCTTCAGCGCGAAGGGTAGGGTCGCGTTGTTGAGCGCAAAGGCGCTCGTCCGTGCAACCGCGCCAGGCATATTCGCGACGCAATAATGGATGATGCCGTCGACCTCGTACACCGGATCGGCGTGGGTAGTCGGATGCGACGTCTCGAAACAGCCGCCCTGGTCGATCGCGATGTCGACGAGCACGCTTCCCCGCTTCATCGTCTTCAGCATGTCGCGAGTGACGAGCTTCGGGGCCGCGGCGCCGGGAACCAGCACCGCGCCGATCACCAGCTCCGATTCCTGGACCGCGTTGGCGATCGCCGCGCGCGACGCATAAGCGGTCTTGATCTGGCTCGAGAAGAACATGTCGAGCTCGGCGAGGCGGTCGTTGTTGATATCGTAGATGGTGACATCGGCGCGCATGCCCGTCGCCATCTGAGCCGCGTTCACGCCGGACACGCCGCCGCCGAGGATCGCAACCCTTGCGGGCGCGACGCCCGGGACGCCACCGAGCAGGATTCCGCGGCCGCCCTGCTCCTTCTCGAGATAATGGGCGCCGACCTGGACCGACATGCGGCCTGCCACTTCGCTCATCGGCTTCAATAGCGGCAACGAGCCGTTCTTCGAGGTGACGGTCTCATAAGCGATGCAGATCGCTCCGGACTTCATCAGCCCCAGCGCCTGTTCCTTGTCCGCCGCGAGGTGCAGATAGGTGAACAGGATTTGCCCCGGGCGGAGCATCGCGATTTCCGGCGGCTGCGGTTCCTTGACCTTCACGATCATGTCCGCCGAATCGAACACCGACCGCGCATCGGGCAGGATTTTCGCCCCGGCCTTCTCGTAGGCCTTGTCGGGGCAGTCGATCCCTTGGCCGGCCTGGGTTTCCACGAAAAGCTCGTGGCCATGGGCGACGAGCTCGGCGACCGACGCCGGGGTCAGCCCCACGCGATATTCGTGAACCTTGATTTCCTTGGGCACTCCAATGCGCATTTAATCGTTCGCTCCAGTCATGGTGTTCGGGCGCGCGTATAGACACGACAATCCGGCTTGTCCCGCCCCTTCGCTCGGCATTTGCCGCGCCTGTGCGCCGATGCTAGTGCGGCGCTCCGCCGCGACAGCGGCGAGGGGGCGAAGGGAATGCGGGTTCGCACATTGACCGGTCAGTTCCTGAACGCATGAACATCAACGCGACCGGAGCGGCCGAGGCCGCAACCGTGGACCATGATCCGACCGCCCACGGTCACCAGGGGCCGCTGTACAAGATGGTCGTCGGCGCCATCGGCGTGGTTTACGGCGACATCGGCACCTCGCCGATCTACGCCTTCCGCGAAACCTTCGCCGGCCATCACACGCTGATCCCCGACCGGCTTCACATTTACGGCGTCCTGAGTCTGATCTTCTGGTCGATGATGATCATCGTGACGTTGAAATATGTCACGATCGTCATGCGCGCCGACAACAAGGGGGAGGGCGGGAGTCTCGCCCTGCTGGCTTTGATCAACCGATCGCTCGGCGGCAAGAAGAAATGGACCAGCGGAATCATCCTGATGGGCGTGTTCGCAACGGCGCTCTTCTACGGAGATTCGATGATCACGCCGGCGATCTCGGTCCTTTCGGCGGTCGAGGGCCTGACCACGGTCAACTCGGGCCTGGAGCCGTTCGTCATCCCGATCGCAATAGGAATCCTTGTTGGCCTGTTCGCCATCCAGTCTCGGGGGACCGCGCGCGTCGGCCTGATGTTCGGACCGGTGATGCTGTTCTATTTCGCGGTCCTGGCCGTGCTCGGGGTTATGCACATCCTCAACTATCCGTCTGTGCTGCTCGCGATGATGAACCCGCTCAACATCTGGCGGTTCTTCGCCGCCGATTTCATGCGCGCGTTCGTCGCCATGGGCTCCGTCGTTCTGGCGGTCACAGGCGCCGAAGCGCTTTACGCGGACATGGGCCACTTCGGCCGCAAGCCGATCCGCGTCTCCTGGATTTACTTCGTCCTTCCGGCTCTCCTGCTCAACTATCTCGGGCAGGGAGCGATGATCCTCTCGGCGACCCCCGCGACGGCGCTCGCCAAGGTCAAGGATCCGTTCTTCTACCTCGCGCCCGACATGCTTCGCCTGCCGCTCGTCCTCCTCGCCACCGCCGCGACGATCATCGCCAGCCAGGCGGTGATCTCCGGCGCCTTCTCGGTCACACAACAGGCGATCCAGCTCGGCTTCGTTCCGCGCCTGCGCATCGCCCACACGAGCGAGGCGGCGGCGGGGCAGATTTACATTCCCATCGTCAACTGGGCCCTGATGACGATGGTGATCCTGCTGGTCCTCACCTTCCGCAGCTCCTCGAACCTCGCCGCGGCCTACGGGATCGCGGTGGTCGGCGCGATGATGATCGACAGCTTCCTCATCTCGATCGTCCTTCGACAGATGTGGAATTGGAACCGCTTCGCCGTCGCGGGGCTGCTCCTGCTCTTCTTCACCGTGGATTTCACCTATCTCTCGGCGAACCTGCTCAAGATCCCCGCCGGCGGCTGGTTCCCGCTCCTGGTCGGCGCAATCGCCTTCACCCTGTTAACCACCTGGGCGAAGGGACGGCAGCTGATGATCGCGCGAATGAACGAGGCGAGCCTGCCGATGGAGATTTTCATCAAGTCCGCCGCGCCGAGCGCCGCTCGCGTCCCTGGAACAGCGGTGTTCATGACCAGCTCGGCGAGCGGTGTGCCGCACGCGCTGCTGCACAATCTCAAGCACAACAAGGTGCTTCACGAGCGCGTGATCCTGCTCACCGTCCGGATCGAGGACGTCCCCTACGTGCCGGACGAGAAGAGGATCGAGACGAAGGATTATGGCGCGGGTTTCTATCGGGTCGTCCTGCGCTTCGGCTTCATGGAGGAGATCGACGTCCCGGCGATGCTCGCCAAGGTCGAGGAGATCGGCTCGCCGTGCAAGATGATGGACACGAGCTTCTTCCTCGCGCGCCAGACCCTGCTTGCCTCATCGCGCCCGGGAATGGCGATCTGGCGCGAGAAATTGTTCGCCTGGATGCTCCGCAACGCCGAAAGCGCGATGGAGTTCTTCAAGCTGCCTACCAACCGCGTGGTCGAGCTGGGCTCGCAGGTCGAAATCTGAACCTTAGCGGGGCCCCGCGCATTGCGCCGCCATGACTGAAACCATCTCCTGGGTCGCGACGGTGGCGACCATCGTCGCTGCATTCATGACCGCCTCCAACCTAGGCTCGCGCGTGACCGGATACGGCTTCGCGGTCTTCACCATCGGCGCGCTATGCTGGATCGCTGTCGGGCTGCTTACGGATCAGCCGGCGCTGCTGTGGACCAACGTCATGCTGACCGCGCTGGATATCTTCGGCGTATGGCGCTGGCTGGGGCGGCAGGCGCGGGTGGAGGAGGGCGCGCGCTCCGCGACCGAAGCAAGCGAGCTGACGCCGGGAGAGACCCTGTTCCCGGTGTCGCTGCTCGGCCGAGCCCCAGTGAAATGCGGCGGGCGGGACGTCGGCCGTTGTATCGACGCCATGGCGGGCTCCCGTAGCGGGAGGCTCGACTATCTGGTCGTTTCCGAAGGCGGCGTCGCGGGGGTCGGAGAGCGCTTGCGCCGCTTGCCGTGGCGCCACGCGCATGTCGACGACGAAACCATCGCCGCCCGGTTGCCGGCCGATGGATTCGAGCGCCTCGAAGAACTTCCGCGGGACCAGTGGCCGGGGCGCTGATTGTCACTGCCGAGATCGCCGCGGTCGATTTCTCGTGGATCGACGGCCTTCGGCGAACCCACTACCCGGTCGAGCGTAACCAGGTTCCCGCGCATCTCACGATGTTCCACGCGCTGCCACCTTCTTCGGAGGATGAGCTCCGCCAGCGGTTGTCGGAAATCATCAAGAGAAGCGCGCCGCCGACGATCGTTGCGGGGCTGATGGACCTTGGCGGCGGCGTCGCCTTCCGCGTCGTGTCCCCGGATCTCGACCGCATTCGCAACGAACTTGCCCATGACCTGCACGGACTCCTCGGCGCGCAGGACAGCGGCGGATGGCGGCCGCACATCACGATCCAGAACAAGGTCGCACCGAAGACGGCAAGAGCGCTCAAGCAGGCGCTGGAGCACAGCTTCACGCCCCGTCCTCTCGCGATTTCGGGTTTCGGGCTTCACCGTTATGCCGGCGGGCCGTGGGAGCCCGTCGCCGTTTACCGCTTCAGGTGACTTCGCCGATCCCGTCGCAGCTGAGGTCGAATGCGGCCAGGCCCGATTCCAGCACGGAGGCAAGCATCGGCTGATCCATCAGCTCGTTGATCGCTTCGTCGGCGCTTTCTCCGACCAGGCTCTGCGCTTCCTCCATCGCCTCGTCCCAGTCGCCGGCCTCGTACGTGCCCTGACCGACCCAGCAGAAAGCGATGACCTCGGCGAGCTGGTCCTCGCCCAAGTCCTCGAAAACCGCTTTCAACTCTTCCTCGACGCTGTCGTTGATGTCATCCTCGAGGACGCTAAGCATGCCCTCCTGCTCGTCGTCCACGTCGTCGGCTTCCTCGTCATCGGCGAAATCGACCGTCTGCGCCTCATATTCGCGCGCCCGGAGGATGATCCGGCACAAGGTTTCGAGCGGAGTCAGCGGGTCCATTGAAGCCTCTTCATCTTCCCGCTCAACTCCAGCAGCAGTTCGCGGTTCCTCGCGTTGACCGGCTTCCCGCGCGCACCTATATGCCGCGCCTCCAGCGCCAAGCTCGCGGGCGCTTTTCAGGCTTTGGGGCGGAGTAGCTCAGCTGGTTAGAGCAGCGGAATCATAATCCGCGTGTCGGGGGTTCAAGTCCCTCCTCCGCTACCATCGCGCATGCAGGACCATCCGGTGGATGGTCCGAAGCGGCGATCCGATGCAGCTCGGGCACGACTGGGCCTCCGGTAAATTCAGAGGCCGGCGCGGTCGTCGGTGGTCGAGTAAGGCTGTTCCTGGATGCTCGTGTCGACGTCAGCCATCTTGTAGAAGATGCAACGGCCAATCAGGCCGGTGATGATCAGATAGGCGGCAATGACCGCCATGATGATCGTCGCGATGCCTGGAAGCACACCGAGATAGGCGAGCACGGCAAGCACAATTCCCGCAACGATTCGAACAACCCGATCTGCCGCACCGAGATTCTTAGCCATTATCGCTATCCCCTTGTAAGCGCCGAAATTGGTTGGCTCATGATACGCCGGAACCGACCGGACACAACGCCGGATTTGCCCGTGGCGCGCGGATAATCAAAAAGCAAACGCCCGGATCGACCAGCGATCCGGGCGCCCTGCGTGACGATTGCTCGTCAGCCCCCTTGGATGTGTCGCGGCAAAAGTCCCCAGGTCGCAATCGGCTCTTCCCCAAAAGAGTGCCGCTCGCGACATTTCGCCGCACCCGAACCCGACCCAAGGGCCAATCGTTCGGACGAGATTGACTAAGCCGCCGCTAAACGGCTGTCACGCCGCGAAATTGATCGAGGTTGCTTTTCCGCGACGCCTGTGTCGACGACGCCACATCTGCGTCCCGGGGACCGCTCCGGTTGCGCGTGCGGTGCGGCAACCCTACAGCCCGCCGGATGCGCTGGTCCCGTGCCTTTTTGCCCGTTCTCAAGGAGAGCCCCGCCGACGCCCAGATCGTCAGCCATAAGCTGATGCTGCGCGCGGGTCTCGTGCGCCAGACGGCGGCGGGGATATATGCCTGGCTTCCGCTCGGTTTCCGAGTGCTCAAAAAGATCGAACAGATCGTTCGCGAGGAGCAGGACCGCGCCGGCGCACAGGAAATGCTGATGCCGACGCTGCAGGCGGCGGATTATTGGAAAGCGACCGGCCGCTACGACGCCTACGGGCCCGAGATGCTACGGATCACCGACCGCCAGGAGCGTGAGCTGGTCTATGGCCCGACCAACGAGGACATGCTGACCGCGATCTTTCAGGGATCGGCCCGAAGCTACCGCGACCTTCCGCGCATTCTTTACCACATCCAGTGGAAATTCCGGGACGAGATCCGTCCGCGCTTCGGGGTGATGCGCGGCCGCGAATTCCTGATGAAGGACGCGTACAGCTTCGACCTCGACGAGGCCGGCGCGCGCGTCAGCTACAACAAGATGTTCGTCGCTTATCTCCGTACGTTCGCGCGGATGGGCCTGCGCGCGATCCCGATGCAGGCCGATGCAGGCCCGATCGGCGGCGACCTCAGCCACGAGTTCATCATCCTCGCGCCATCGGGAGAGAGCGAGGTGTTCTTCCACAAAAGCTGGGAAACGCTTCGGCCGGCGGAGGATTATGCGGTCGACGCCGACAATCCCGAAGCGCTGCAGGCGTTCGTCAACTCGATGACGGCCGACTATGCGGCAACCGACGAGAAGCGCGACGAAGCGCGCGAGGCGACGCTCGCCGGCGACCTGCGCCAGTCCCGCGGGATCGAGGTCGGGCATATCTTTTACTTCGGGGACAAGTACACGAAGCCGCTCGGCTTCACCGTCAGCGGCCCCGGCGGCGAGCCGGTGGCTCCGGTCGGCGGCAGCTACGGGATCGGCGTCTCGCGCCTCGTCGGGGCGATCATCGAGGCGAGCCATGACGACGCCGGAATCGTCTGGCCCGAGCCGGTGGCCCCGTGGCGCGTCGGAATCGTGACAATGCGCGCGGATGATGAGGCAAGCGCCGCCGCGGCTGAGACGCTCTACGCGCAGCTAAGCGGCGCAGGCGTCGAAACCCTCTACGACGACCGCGACGAGCGTGGCGGCGTGAAGCTCGGCTCGATGGACCTGATTGGCCTTCCCTGGCAGGTGATCATCGGTCCGCGCGGCATCGCGAGCGGCACGGTCGAGTTAAAGCGCCGTTCAACCGGCGAGCGCGAGGAGCTGAGCGTGGAAAGCGCTCTCGCAAGGCTCACCGCATGATCCTCAACCGCGCCGAGCGGATGCTTACCCGCCGTTACCTGCTCCCGGGGAAGGGCGAGGGGTTCATTTTTCTCGTCGCCTCGATCAGCCTGATTGCCGTCGCGCTCGGAGTCGCGGCGCTGATCATCGTCATGAGCGTCATGAACGGCTTCCGTGCGGAGCTGTTCGAGAAAATCGTCGGGCTCAACGGTCACGCGGTGGTCGAAGGCTATGATGGGCGGCTGTCGGGATGGGAACAGATCACCGCCGCCGCCCGCAAGACGCCGGGAGTCACCTCGGCGCTGCCGTTCATCGAAACGCCGCTGATGGCGACCGCAAACGGCCGATTCGAAGGTGTGCTGGTGCGCGGCATGCGGGTCGAGGACATACGCGCCAACAAGACGATCACCGGGAACGTCCTCGCCGGCGACATCCGCTCGATCACGCCGGGAAGCGGCAATGTCGCGCTTGGCTCGCGGCTCGCCGAGACGCTTGGCGCTTCCCCGGGGAGCCAGATCACGCTGTGGAACCCCGAAGGCCGCTCGACGGTCGTCGGGACGGTCCCGCGCGAGGTCACCTATACGGTCGGCGCGATATTCGAAATCGGCATCTACGATTACGACAAGGCGTTCGTGATCATGCCCATGAAGGACGCCCAGGAACTGCTGCTCATGGGCGACCAGGTGGGCATGATCCAGATCCAGACCACCAATCCCGACAAGGTCCAGCAAATCGTCGCGCCGTTACAGAAGGTCGTTCAGGGCAAGGGCTTCATCACCGACTGGCGCCAGATGAACTCGGCATTGTTCCAGGCGCTCGAGGTCGAGCGGGTGGCGATGTTCGTCGTCCTGTCGCTGATTGTCCTCGTCGCGGTGTTCAACATCCTCTCGTCGCTGATCATGCTGGTGCGCGCGAAAACGCGGGACATCGCGATCCTGAGGACAATGGGCGCGAGCCGGCAGGGAATGATGAAAGTCTTCATGACCGTCGGCGTGACGATCGGCTCGCTCGGAATCGTGCTCGGAATCATCCTTGGCGCGATTTTCCTCTATTTCCGGCAGGACGTGGTCAATTTCATCCAGGCGATCACCGGCGAGAATTTGTGGGACCCGTCGGTCCGCTTCCTGACCGACCTTCCGGCCAAGCCCGATCCCGTCGAGATCGCTGCGATCATCCTCATCGCCTTGGTCCTCTCCTTCCTCTCGACGCTGTACCCGGCCTACAAGGCGGCGAGCACGGACCCAGTGCAGGTGCTGCGCTATGAGTGACCCCGTCCTCGTCACGCGCGACCTGAAGCGCAGCTTCACGCAAGGCGACGTGACGATCGAGGTTCTGCGTGGGGTCGATCTGGCAATTCAGCCGGGCGAAATCGTCGCGCTGCTCGGCCCATCCGGGTCGGGTAAATCCACCTTGCTTCAGGCTGTCGGTCTGCTTGAGGGCGGGTTCCACGGCTCCATCCGCCTCAACGGCGAGGAAGCCTCGGCGCTCAACGATGAAGGCCGAACGCGCCTCAGGCGCGAGCTGCTTGGGTTCGTCTATCAGTTCC
Organism: Sphingomicrobium sp.; assembly: GCA_035606455.1. Lineage (GTDB taxonomy): Bacteria > Pseudomonadota > Alphaproteobacteria > Sphingomonadales > Sphingomonadaceae > Sphingomicrobium. Next base: position 7,998 of record DATNFJ010000113.1, on the reverse strand, counting down.
ATCACCTGCTGCCCGAATTCAACGCCGTCGAGAATGTCGTTCTTCCCCAGCTGGTGCGCGGCGCCGACACACCGGCAGCGCGGGAGCGGGCGAGGCAATTGCTCAGCGCCCTGGGCCTGTCGGAGCGGCTCGATCACCGTCCATCCAAGCTTTCGGGTGGGGAGCAGCAGCGGGTCGCGGTCGCCCGAGCGCTCGCCAACAAGCCGCCGCTGGTGCTCGCCGACGAGCCGACCGGCAACCTCGACGAACACACCGCCGACGCCGTTCTTGGGGAGTTCCTCAGCCTCGTTCGCGGGGAGGGCAGCGCCGCGCTGGTCGCCACCCACAATGAGCGCCTGGCGGCGAAGATGGACCGGGTGGTGAGGCTGCACGAAGGGCGCCTCCAATAATGGACCCGGAGCGCCGCAGCGACGTTCGGCGTTCCGTGCGTACTCCCAACTGGACGACGCTCTCGCTGATCGGTGCGCTTATCGTGCTGCTGATGCTCGTCGCTTATTTCGCCGCCAGCAGGAATTCGGAGCAGGACAAGCTCACCCAGAACCAGCTTGGCCAAAACCAACCACAGCAGCAGCTGCACCAGGCCAAGACCGCGTCGCCCGAGAAGCTGTGTGCGAGCAACGAGACCTACGAGCTCATCAAGCGCGAGCTGTTCCATCGCGCGGCACAGCTGCGCGGGAGCGACCAGGCCGCCTTCGACGAGCTATCGCGCTACGCGGTCGTGCGGATGGAAAATCCGGTGATGGAAAGCCAGGACAGCTCGACCGGCGCGGTCAATTGCTCGGGATCGCTGTCGCTCGACCTTCCGCCGGGCGTGGGCGTGGTCGGCGGCCGCCACACGCTGAGCTCGGACGTCGATTACACGATCCAGCCGGCTGCCGACGGCAGCGGTAATGTCGTCCTTCTGCGCAACGCTGATGCGGTGATCGCCCCGCTCGCGACCCTGGCGCGCGCAGGCCAGGCCGCGCCCGCGCAGGGCGCACCGGCGCCGGCACCCACGGCGTCCGTCGAGACGAACGGAGTCGCGACTGAGCAACCTCCTGCCGTGTCGCCCCAGGCGCCTGCGCAGAGGCCGGAACAGCGACCAGCGAGTCCACCGGCGCCCGCTGTTCCCGCGGGCACGCATCCGAGCTTCAATTGCGCAAAGGCCCGGACGAAAGGCGAGATCGCGGTGTGCTCCAACGCCGGATTGGCGGCGCTCGACCGGAATATGGCCGCGCAATATGCGCAGGCGATGCAGCAGGCGACGCCCGAGCAGCGCGTCTTGCTTCGCTCTACGCGGAGCCGCTTCATCGGCTATCGCGATCGCTGTCCCAACCGCTCGTGCATCGGCAGCGCCTATGTCGGGCGGATGCGGGAAATCCGCGACATCATGAAAGGGACCTGGCGCCCGGCCCGATAGATGGGGATAAGTTCGGCCCATTCCTTGCGGCGGCGTCGGCAAACATCCCATAATCTAGCCGTGACTCAGCCGTACGTACCGCTTCGCGTTTTCTCGTCCTTCACCATGCTCGAAGGCGCGATGGAGCCCAAGACGATTGCCAGCAGGGCCGCCAGCCTCGGCTTTCCGGCGATCACCGTCACCGACCGCAACGGGTTGTACGGGGTAATGCCGTTCAGCGAAGCGTGCATCGGCAAAGGGGTGCAGCCGATCGTCGGCGCGATGCTTGCGGTGGCTCGGCCGCCCGAGCTCGGCGGCGAGGGCGGGATCGACTGGCTGGTGCTGCTCGCCAAGGACGAGCAGGGCTATGCGAACCTGTGCAAGCTGGTGTCGGCGGCACACCTCGATCGGCCGATCGAGCAGGAGCCGCACGTCCCGTTCGCCTTGCTCGATGGTCTCAACGAAGGCCTGATCGCGCTGACCTCGGGCGCGGAGGGTGCGCTCGCGCGGCTGATTGCCGATGGGCAGAAGGAGAGGGCGAAGGCCTATCTCGACCGACTGGAGAATCTCTTCGCGGGCCGGCTGTACATCGAAATCGCACGGCGCGGCGACCCCATTGAGGAAACAGCGGAAACTGCGCTGCTTGAGCTTGCCTACGACCGACATCTTCCACTGGTCGCGACGAACCCGGCGGCTTACGCCGATCCGTCCTTCCATGCCGCGCACGATGCGATGCTGTGCATCGCGAGCTCGGCCTATGTCGAGAGCGCCGATCGCGCGAGCTCGTCGGCCGATGCATGGCTCAAGGACGGCGCGGCGATGGCCGAGCTGTTCGCCGACCTTCCCGAAGCCCTCGCCAACACGGCAGTCATCGCCCGGCGCTGCGCCGTCGCCGCGCCGAAACGGCGGCCGATCCTTCCCCGGTTGGGTGATGACGAGGACGAGCAGCTGTCCGCAGACGCCAAAGCCGGGCTCGAACGACGGCTCGCCGGCCGTCAGGAAGAGGACAAGGCAGGCTATCGCGAACGGCTCGATTATGAGCTCGAGATCATTACCGGAATGGGCTTCGCCGGCTATTTCCTGATCGTCGCCGACTTCATCAAATGGGCAAAGGCGAACGACATTCCGGTCGGGCCGGGTCGCGGATCGGGCGCGGGTTCGGTTGTCGCATGGTCGCTGACAATCACCGACCTCGATCCGATCGCGCTCGGACTGCTGTTCGAGCGTTTCCTCAATCCCGACCGCGTGTCGATGCCGGACTTCGACATCGATTTCTGCGAAACCCATCGCGACAAGGTCATCGCTTACGTCCAGCGCCGCTACGGCCGCGACAGGGTCGCTCAGATCATCACCTTCGGGCGACTCAAGGCGCGGGCGGTACTCAAGGACACCGGGCGTGTGCTGCAAATGCCGTACGGCCAGGTGGACCGCCTCGCCAAGATGATCCCGAACCATCCAACCGATCCCTGGACCCTGGAGCGAGCACTCAACGGCGTGTCGGAGCTTGCCTCCGAATATAAGGACGATCCCGACGTCAAGCGGCTGTTCGACCTGGCGATGAAGCTCGAGGGGCTTCCGCGCCACGCCTCGACGCACGCCGCGGGGGTCGTCATCGGCGACCGTCCACTCGACGAGCTGGTGCCGCTCTACCGCGACCCGCGTTCCGATATGCCGGTGACGCAGTTCGACATGAAATATGTCGAGGCTGCGGGGCTGGTGAAGTTTGACTTCCTCGGCCTCAAGACGCTGTCCGTCCTCAAGGAAGGCCAACGCCTGCTGGCGGAGCAGGGAATCGACGTCGATTTCGGAGCGCTTCCGTGGGACGATCCGCAAGTCTTCGACCTGCTCCAGCGCGGCGACACCGTCGGCGTGTTCCAGGTCGAGTCCGAAGGCATGCGGCGCACTCTCTCGGCGGTAAAACCGACCTGCTTCGAGGACATCGTCGCGCTCAACGCGCTCTATCGGCCGGGGCCGATGGACAACATCCCGATGTTCGGCCGCCGCAAGAACGGCGAGGAGTCGATCGAATATCCGCATCCTTTGCTCGAAGGCATCCTCAAAGAGACCTACGGCATCTTCGTTTACCAGGAACAGGTGATGCAGGCGGCCCAGATCCTGGCCGGCTATTCGCTCGGCGGCGCCGATCTCCTGCGCCGCGCGATGGGCAAGAAGATCCAGTCGGAAATGGATGCCCAGCGTGAAACCTTCGTGAAGGGCTGCGCGGAGCATAACGACATCCCCGCCGCCAAGGCGAACGAGCTGTTCGACTTGATCGACAAGTTCGCCGGCTATGGCTTCAACAAGAGCCACGCCGCCGCATACGCGCTTCTGACGTACCAGACGGCGTGGCTGAAGGCGCATCACCGGGCCGAATTTTACGCGGCGTCGATGAGCTTCGACATCGCGCTCACCGACAAGCTCGCGATGTTCGTCGAGGACATGCGGCGCGGCGGCGTCGAATGCCTGCCGCCGGACATCAACGCCAGCAGCGCTTCCTTCACCGTCGAGAATGGTGCGGTCCGCTACGCATTGGGCGCGCTCAAGGGCGTCGGCGAAAAAGCAATGGAGGCGTTGGTCGAGGAACGTGTGGGCCGGGGACATTTCGCCGGCCTCGAGGATTTCGCGGCCCGGATTGACCCGCGCCTGCTCAACCGACGGCAGCTCGAGAGCCTCGCCGGCGCCGGCGCCTTCGACAGCATCAAGCCCGAGCGTGCCGCTGTCTTCGCCGGTGCCGAGACCATCCTCGCCCACGCGGCAAGCGCGCACGAGCAGCGCGAGACCGGCCAAGCCGGCCTGTTCGGGGTCAATTCCGCCGAATCCGCGCCGATTCGTCTCCCCCGCGACGCATCATGGACGCTGGCGCAGCGCATGGCCGCCGAGCGGGACGCCTTCGGTTTCTATTTCTCCGCGCATCCCGTGGACGCCGCGAAGCACCTGCTCGCGGCGCACAAGGTCAAGACCTTCGCCGAGGTCGCCGAGGTCCGCATCTCGGAGGGCGAGCGGGTCAGCGCCACGATGGCGGGCCTGGTCGAGGACACCCGCTGGCGAACTTCGGCCCGCGGGCGCCGCTACATGATGGCGACCTTTAGCGACAGCTCGGGTCAGTTCATGGCGACGGCGTTCGACGACGAAGCGACCGCGGCGCTCGAAGCCGCCGCCAAGGCCGGCCAGTGCGGCCTCCTCACCGTCGAGCTCGACCGCCGCGCGGGCGACGAGACTCCGCGAGTCACGATCAAGCGCATCCAGCCGCTGAGCGACCTCGCCAGGCGCACGCGCCTCCAGATGACGATCCATGCCGCCGACCCCGACTCCATCGAGCGGGTCGTGCGAGAGCTGGCGTCGGCGCTCGGCGGGAACGGGAAGGTCATGTTGGTCGTGCCGCTCGCCTCGGGCGGCAGCGCCAAGATCGTCGCGAGCCGCGCGTGCGCGCTGGACGCGGAGCTCGCGGCCCGGATCGAACGGATCACCGGTGAGGGCAGCGTCGACTTGTCGACCCAGGAGCCGAGGCTGGCCCTGGTCGGCTAGAAGTTACGCCATCCAGAAGCCGTCGCGGTTCACGAGGCTCGTGATGTGCGCGTTCTGCTCCTCGCTCATGTCTTTCTTGAACTTGGGGAAGACCTGCTCTTCCTCCATGTGCGCATGCTCCGCGACGAGCTGACGGAACTCTCGCACGCGCTCCAGCCAGTTGGGCGCGTCCGGTCCCATCTCGCTCAATTCGTAAATGAACGTCTTGATGTAACCGTGCTCGCTTTCGAGATGGTCGGCGTCGGCGAAATCGTCGTCCTCGCGGAGCGCCGGATAGACGACCATCTCCTCGGCGTGGGCGTGCTTGTCGAGCGCGTGGCAGAGCTTCATGAACAACATCTTGCGCTTGAACGTCTGCGTCTGGTCGGTCGCGAGCATTTTGTCGAAAATCGCCAGCGCCTCGTCATGCTCCGCGGCGAGAATCTCGTCCCAATCGCCGATCGAGGCTTCCATGCCTTGCATCAGCGCCTTGCGGCCGTAATTGGCAGCGAAGCCGATTGCCGCGCCACCGATCGCTGCAGCGATGATCGGAGCGGCGCCTTCGCCCCATGAAAAAGCGCTCCGGTCGCCGCCGGGACGGCTGCGGCTTTCGTTGGAGCTGCTGCGGTTGGACGAACGGCTTTGGGTGCGCGTGGCCATATGATCCTCCTTGCTGGAAATTCGCCCGATTCAACGGTCGGGGCACGGGCGCCGTTCCTGTTGAGAGCCTCGCTGAGGCCACCGTTCGCCGCTTCCGTCAGAAGCTGTTGGTTGGCTCCTGCGGCTGCTCCGGAGGAGGAGTCGCTTCGTTGGTTGGCAGGGGGGCCTGCGGTTCCGTTGCCGGAGGCGATTGCTCGGTCGCGTTCTGAAGCGGGGGAACCGGCTTCGGGCTTTCATATTCCTCGCCCGGCTGCGGACGCGGCGCCTTGCTCACCGGCGGCGGGGCCTTGTTCACGGGCACGGCTTCGCCCTTGTACACGCACGCATCCAGCCCGTCGCGAGCCACGATCGGGATTCGCGCGGCAATGATATTGCCGTAGCGGCGGGTGAAGCCCTTGGGCGCGATCGCGCCGCGCTTCTTCGGCAGCGGGAGCACCGCCGCGATGCGCGCCGCCTCGGTTGGGCTCATCGCGCTCGCGTCGTGGCCGAAATAGCGTTCCGACCCGGCGTTCACGCCGTAGGTGCCGATTCCGGTCTCGGCGAGGTTCAGGTAAACCTCCATGATCCGACGCTTTCCCCACAGATGCTCGATCAGGAAGGTGAACCAGGCCTCGACGCCTTTCCTGGCATAGCCGCCCCCCTGCCACAGGAACGCGTTCTTGGCGGTCTGCTGGCTGATCGTCGAGCCGCCCCGGATACGGCCTCCCGAAGCGTTGCGTTTCATCGCATCTTCAATGGCTTCTACATCGAATCCGTGATGGCTGCAGAACTTGCTGTCCTCGGCGGCGATGGCCGCCCGGACCATGTCGCGATCCATCTGCCCGATCGGCATCCATTCCTTGTGCGCGCCGCGGCCCGCGACGATGTCGCCGATCATCGTCGCCGTGATCGGCGGGTTGATGAAGCGGTAGGCGAGCACCCACAGGACCGAGATGACGATGAAGGCGAGGACCAGCTTGACGATCCATCCGAGGATCCGACCCACGATCGAGCCTCTGTGTCGGCGCTTATACCTTGGAATAGTGGAATTGCGGCGCGCCATTGAAGCTGACTAGCGAAATTGCCGCGGCTGCCAAGACCCACCGGGGAAGCCCGTCCTTGCCGCAGTGCAGCAGCGCATTTACATCGCTGCCATGATCTCGACGAACGACATCCGCCGTTCCTTCCTCGATTTTTTCGAGAAGAACGGCCATGCGCGGGTCCGGTCGGCGCCATTGGTGCCGCACAACGACCCGACGCTGATGTTCGTCAACGCCGGCATGGTGCCGTTCAAGAACGTGTTCACCGGGCTCGAGACGCGGCCGTACCAGACCGCCACGAGCTCCCAGAAATGCGTCCGCGCGGGCGGCAAGCACAACGATCTCGACAATGTCGGTTACACCGCCCGCCACCACACCTTCTTCGAAATGCTCGGCAATTTCTCGTTTGGCGATTATTTCAAGGACCGCGCGATCGATCTCGCCTGGAACCTGATCACCAAGGAGTGGGGGCTGAGCCCCGGCCGGCTGACCGCTACCGTCTATCACACCGATGACGAGGCGTTCGGCCTGTGGAAGAAGATCAGCGGTCTTCCCGACAGCCGGATCGTCAAGATCCCGACCAAGGACAATTTCTGGTCGATGGGCGACGATGGCCCATGCGGGCCCTGTTCCGAGATATTCTACGACCATGGCGAGCACCTCGCAGGCGGGCCGCCAGGAAGCCCGGACGAGGACGGCGACCGCTTCGTCGAGATCTGGAACCTCGTCTTCATGCAATATGAGCAAGCGGCGGGCGAGATCGTATCTGAGCTGCCGAAGAAGAGCATCGACACCGGGATGGGCCTGGAGCGCATCGCCGCGGTTCTCCAGGGCGTCCACGACAATTACGAGATCGACCTGTTCCGTGGCCTGATCGCCGCGAGCGAGGCGATGACTCAGACGAAGGCGGAAGGCGAGGCGAAGGCGAGCCACCGCGTCATTGCCGACCACTTGCGCGCAAGCGGATTTCTGGTTGCCGACGGCGTCCTGCCGGCCAACGAGGGCAGGGGCTACGTCCTCCGCCGCATCATGCGCCGCGCAATGCGCCTTGCGCACCTCCTCGGCGCCAATGAGCCTTTGATGTACCGGCTCGTGCCCGCGCTGGTTGCTGAGATGGGCGGGGCCTATCCCGAGCTGCTCCGCGCGCAGCCGCTGATCGCGGCCACGCTCCAGCAGGAGGAAACGCGCTTTCGCCAGACGCTCGCCAACGGCCTCAAGTTGCTCGACGAGGCGACGGCGGACCTCGGCGAAGGCGAAACGTTGCCGGGCGCCACCGCATTTAAGCTCTACGACACCTACGGCTTCCCGCTCGACCTCACCGAACAGGCGCTGATCGAGAAGGGCCTGAAGGTCGACCAGCCGGGCTTTGACGCCGCCATGGCCGAGCAGAAGGCGAAGGCGCGGGCCGCCTGGAAGGGATCCGGCGCCAAGGCGAAC
>DATNFJ010000112.1:0-11532 GCA_035606455.1 Sphingomicrobium sp. | reverse complement strand
TCACGCCGCGTGCGGCGCGCCCCATCCGCCCCAGACGTAGATCGAGGTGAACAGGAACAGCCACACGACGTCGACGAAGTGCCAGTACCAGGCCGCCGCCTCGAATCCGAAATGCTGCCTGGGCGTGAAGTCGCCGCGGTTCGCGCGAATGAGGCAGACGATCAGGAAGATCGTCCCGACGATCACGTGGAAACCGTGGAAGCCGGTCGCCATGAAGAAGGTCGAGCCGTAGATGCTGCCTTTGAAGGCGAACGGCGCGTGGACATATTCCCACGCCTGGCAGCCGGTGAAGCTGAGGCCGAGGAGGATCGTCAGCAGAAGGCCGAGCTTCAGCCCGTGGCGGTCGCCGTGGATTAGCGAATGGTGCGCCCAGGTCACCGTCGTGCCCGAGCACAAGAGGATGAAGGTGTTGAGCAGCGGCAGGCCCCACGGGTCCATCACCGTCATGCCCTTGGGCGGCCAAACGCCGCCGACCGAATCGACCACGCTGGGGAAGATCGCGCTGTCGAAGAAGGCCCAGAACCAGGCGAGAAAGAACATCACCTCCGAGGCGATGAACAGGATCATTCCATAGCGCAGGTGGAGCTGGACGACCGGCGTGTGATGGCCGGTGTGCGCCTCTCGAATGGTGTTCGACCACCAGTTGAACATGGTGACCAGCACGCCGAGCAAGCCGAGCACCATCAGGGGCACGCCGAACCGGTTCTCGTGGAACCAGAGGACGGCGCCGCTGAACATCACGCCCGCGGAGATCGCGCCGATCAGCGGCCAGGGATCGGGCTCTACCAAATGGTAATCGTGATGCTTGGTCGCGGCCATCGGTCCTACGTTTCCCTCTGTTGGCTGTAGCCGGCTCTAGCGAGCCGTCGGCACGGTTTCCACTGGATAAAATGTATAGCTCAAGGTGATCTCGTGGACGTCCTTAGTGTCGGGGTCCTTCGTGATGCCCGGATCGACGAAGAAGATCACCGGCATATCGACCTTCTGGCCCGGCTGCAGGGTCTGCTCGGTGAAGCAGAAGCACTGGATCTTCTTGAAATATTTGCCGACCGTGTCGGGCGTCACATTGTACACGGCCTGGGCGGTGATCGCGCGCGCGCTGAGGTTCTGGGCGCGGTAGAAAATCTTCGTCTGGGCGCCCGGCGCGACGTTCACCGCGAGCTGCTCGGGCTCGAAGCGCCACGGAAGGGTCGGCTGGACATTGGCGTCGAACTGGACCTTGACCTGGCCCGGCACTGCACCGGGGGCGCGGTCGGCCCGCTCGGTGGTGCCGTTGAAGCCCGTCGCTTCGCAGAAGGCGCGGTAGAGCCTGGGGGTCAGCGCGACGAGAACGATCATCCCGGCGATGATCAGAAGCAGGATCTTCAGGGTCCTGGCGTTCCTGTTCTCGACGACCGCGCTGTTCACCAGTTCTTCCCCGTCTTGGCGATGGTGATGAAAAACATCAGCACGACGAACGCGCCGAGCAGAAGCGCCGTGATGAGCGCGCGCGAACGCTGGCGGCGGACGACCTCTTCCTCCAGCTTCATGCCGCCAGCCATCGGTCGGCGACGAGCACTGCGAAAAGGGCGAACAGGTAGAAGACGGAATAAGCGAACAGCTTCTTCTCGGGCGCCATTCGCGCGGGCTCGGTCGCGCGGTTGGCGAGGACCCGGGCGGCGAGCAGGACGAACACGGCACTGAGGACCGCGGCGCTGGCGCCGTAGATGGCGCCGGTGAGGCCGAGCAGCCACGGGGCGACGGCCGCCGCGGCCATCGGCAGGCTGTAGAGGAAGATCTGGCGGCGCGTGCTCGGCACGCCGGCGACGACGGGGAGCATCGGGATTCCCGCCGCGGCGTAATCGGACCGTACGAACAGCGACAGCGCCCAGAAGTGCGGCGGAGTCCACAGGAAGATGATCGCGAACAGGAGAAGCGGAAGCGCGGAGACGTGGCCGGTCGCGGCGACCCAGCCGATCAGCGGCGGAAAGGCGCCGGCGGCGCCGCCGATGACGATGTTCTGCGCGGTGCGAGGCTTCAGCCAGACGGTGTAGATGAGGACGTAGAAGAGGATCGAGGCAGTGAGCAGCGCGGCGGCGAACCAGTTGGTCGCAAGGCCCATCAGCAGGACCGAGAAGAAGGCTAGTCCCACCCCGAAATGGAGCGCCGACTGCCGATCCATGCGGCCCGCCGGAAGCGGGCGGCCGGCGGTGCGCCGCATCTTCGCGTCGATGTCTGCCTCGTACCATTGGTTGAGCGCGCCGCATGCGCCGGCGCCCAAAGCGATGCACAGGATCGCGGTGAAGCCGAGCACCGGCGGCGGAAGGCTCGGCGCGGCCAGCAATCCGCACAAGGCGGTGAAGACCACGAGGCTCATCACGCGCGGCTTGGTGAGCGCGAGAAGATCGCGCCAGTCGGCGGGGAGCGCGGCTGGATTCGTCAGCTCGATGGCGGGCATTTGCCGGTGCCTATAAGGACTCGGACCGGAGAGGAAAAGCCTGCGTGGCGCGGTTCATCGCGGGTTTGCTATGCGGTTTGGCCATGACGCTCCGATTCATAGCCGCCGCGCTGCTCGCGGCCACCTCCGCTCCGGCGCTTCCGCAATCCGCTCCGGCGAGCCAGGAAGTCCCCGTCGCGATCGACACCAGCGCGGGGCGGATCGTCGTCGCGCTGGATGAGACGCACGCGCCCGTGACGACCGCGAATTTCCTCCATTATGCCGACACGCACCGCTTCGACGGCGAGAGCTTCTATCGCGCGATGCATATCGGCGACGGCGGGATCATCCAGGGCGGAATCCGCTCCGACGGGCGCAAGCTGTTCCCGCCGATCGCGCACGAGCCGACGTCGCAGACCGGGCTTCACAATGTGACGGGCGCGATCTCGATGGCGAACGCAGGCCCCGGCACCGCGCGCGCCGATTTCTTCATCCTCGCGAGCGACATCCCGTCGTTCGACGCGACCGCGAGCGATCCCGGCTTCGCGGTGTTCGGCCATGTCGTTGAAGGCATGGACGTGGTGAAGAAAATCCTCGCCTCGCCCGTGTCCGCCACCGCTGGCGAAGGCGCGATGAAGGGCCAGATGCTCGACCCACCGATCAGGATCATCAAGGTCGAGCGGGTGACAGGCCAATAGCAATCATTGGTGCGGGATGATCGTACCCGTGAAGCTGCCGTTGCTGGCAGCGCCATTGATCGGGTTCCCGTCCAGCCGGTTGCCTCCATAGCTCAGCAACTGCGACGGCGCCGTCACGATGACTCCCTGGCCGTTGGCGGTGATGGTCGTACCGTCAACGCGCACCGTCGTGTTGGTCCCGACGGTTATGATCCCGACCACGCTGTTGTTGCTGATAGTCGAACCCGTCACCATTCCGCGATTGAGCGGCGTGCCGGCGGCGGCAACCAGCCCCTGCAGGTTCCCGGACATCTCGCTGTCCTCGATGACGAACGAAACCTGACCAGTGGAGCTGTCGGTCTTTATGCCATCCTTGGCATTGTTGCGGACTCTTGTGTTGCGGATGACGGCTTGAACGCTGCCGCCGGCCACCGGCTTGATCTCGATCCCGCCACCGGTCCCGGCGCTGCCGTTTTCGGCGATCGTCGTATCGGTGATGAACAGCTTCGCGGGCGTACTCGGATCGAAGGATACTCCGAAGCTATTCGTGCCGTTGAAGCGTCGGATCGTGCAATTTTCGATGTGCAGCGCGCCGCCGGCAATGAAGCGCACTCCGTTGGTCGGCGGAGTGACTCCGAAGATATCGAGACCGCGCAGATAAATGACATCCGCCGAACCTGCGTTCACGACGATGCCGTTGCCGGCGGCGAGCACGCCGCCTTCAGTATACGGACACGAAATCGTGAGCGCCTTGTTGATCGTGACAGCGCCGAAGCCAGCCGGATCGAGGCAACTTATCTCCCCGCCCGCGGCAGTCTTGCTGATCGCACCGGCGAATGTCTTGCACGGCGCGGTACGGCTGCACGGATTGACATCATCACCCACCCCGGAGACCCATGTCCGGCTCGCTTGAGCCTCAGCGGGTGTCGCGCAAACTGCCGCTCCGACGAGCGATACGGCGGCCAACATGCGGATGATTGTCCCCATCTTCGCTCCCCCTCTTCGAGGAACGAAGATTACACCGATTCCGACGCCAGACCTAATACCAACCGCCGCGACGGCGGCGTTCGGGCGGTCGGGTGCTAGTCGATCCGCGGAAGCGCGGAACTGGTGGAACCACGGGCCGATCAAGGGCCAGATGCTCGACCGGCCGGTCAGGATCATCAAGGTCGAGCGGGTGAAGTAGCGGGGCGTTTGCCTTCCATTCCGAGCCGCTTCTTCGACCGGCCGATCATGGCGACGAAGCGCGGGTCCTGGCGAAGGCCGTCGAGATCCGGGTCGGCTTCCGCCATCGTGATGTGGAACACGCCGGCCGACGCGAGCGAACGCTCGAGCTGCCTCAGCGCCCCGTCATAGTCCCCGCCATAGGCCGCGAGCGCGCAGGCGAAATTGTACCGCATGCTGAGATTGTCGGGGTCGACCAGCGCTGCCCGCTCCGCCCACTCGCGAGCCCGGTCGACCTGGCCGAGCGCGGCATAAGCCCCGGCGCCGAAGCTCATCACCGCACCATTGCTGGCGTCGTGCGCGAGTATCTTCTCGGCCTCGGCGATCGTCGTTTCGGCGGCAATCTTCTTCGCAGTCGAATCGCCGAGCGCATGGTAAAGCGTCACGAGCCGGGCCCAGCCGTGGACATCCGATTCCATCAGGGCGACGGCTTTCTCGAGCAAGGACGCGGCATCGGCCAATCTGCGCTGGCGCATGTAGACCCGCGCGCCCTCCTTGCTCACTTCCCAGGATTCCGGGCCCAGCTGGAGCGCCGTCTCCATCGCGGCGTCGGCCTCGGCATAACGCAGCCGATCCTCCAGGCGCCGGACCATCGGCAAGTGCGCCTCGGCGATGGCGGGGTCGATCGTCAGCGCGGCATGGGCCGCGGCATAGCCATCATCGACTTCGCAGCGGAAAACGTAGCGCAGGTTCGACTGCGCCAGGCCGAGCAGCGCCCAGGCGCGCGCATAATAAGGATCGATCTCGACCGCCCGACTGCAGATGCGCATGACGCGCTCCTCCCGCCGGAGGTCGCCGATATTGCCGGTGAGCCAGTATTGCCGCGCGAGCAGGTAGAGGTTGTAGGCCTCGGGGTTCTGCGTTTCGCGATGCTCGATGGCCTTCTTTTCCTCGGGCAGGAGCTTGAGCTTCAACGCCCTGACGATCGCCCGGCTGATTTCGTCCTGGATGGTGAAAATGTCCGTGAGGTCGCGGTCGAAGCGGTCGGCCCAGACATGGCCGCCGGACCGGCCGTCGATCAGCTGGGCGGTGATCCGCACCTGATTACCGACCTTGCGCACGCTGCCCTCGACGACGTGGGTCACGCCGAGCTTCCTCGCCATCTGCGACACGTTCACCGACTGGCCCTTGAAGGTGAAGGCGGTGTTGCGCGAAATGACCTCCAGCGCGGAGACCTTGGACAGATCGGTGGTGATGTCCTCGCTGATCCCGTCGCTGAAATATTCCTGCTCGGGATCGCCGCTCATGTTCTGGAAGGGAAGCACGCAGATCGACACGGCGCGCGTCGATTCCCGCTCGGCCGGCGCGCCGCCGGCTTCCGGGCCGGCGAGTTCGACCACGCTGGCGGCGAGCTTGCGCCATCCCGCGGCGGAGCGGTCGCCGTCCCAGCCCTTGAGGTCCGCGCACTGGATCTGGTTGAACGGCATCGGCGGGACGGTCCCATCGAGACTCGCCTGCACCAGGGTCCGCGCCGAGCGCGCGGTGTCCGCCTCGGCGCGCACCCACTGCGACTTGGCGGCCTGCGACGACCACAAGGCCACGACGGCTCGTGCGCCCTGGAGCCGCTCCTCGATCACTTCGGCATAAGGACGATGGGCGGGCAGCTCGTCGTCGCGCCAGACTTCGAAACCGTCCTCGCGAAGGCTGTCCGCGATCATCTTCGCGGCCGCCTCGTCGGCCCGCGCGTAGGAGATGAAGACGTGACTCATGCTGCCCCCGGGCGGCGGTTATTCCGCGGTCGTCGGATCGATCGTCGCCCGGACCTCCGAGATCCTGTTGCAGGGAAAGCCGCCGCGCTGGGCGTGCTCACGCACCATGTCTTCGTCGGGCGCGCGATAGATGCAGTAGAGCTTGTTGTCCGTGACGTAGCTGTGGACCCACTGAATTTGCGGTCCGAGGTCGCGTAGCACCGAGCAGCTGGTCTGCGATGCAAGCCGCAGGTCCTCGGGGCTCAGCGCGCCGGCGCCCGGCATTTCCCTCTCAATGACATATTCGGGCATGAGACCTCTCGCTTTTCCCTGTTGCGACCGGCGCGCGCCATACCACCAGTTGAGCCAAATGTCCGCCCGCGCGGTTCCCGGCCGCCGGACAGCGAAAAGGCCCCGGTCGCCCGAGGCCTTTCCTGCTTTGCCTGAGGCGGCGGACTAATCGATCCGCGGCAGGGTCGAGAACTGGTGGAAGGGCGGCGGGCTCGACAGCGTCCACTCGAGCGTGGTCGCGCCTTCGCCCCACGGGTTGCCCGGCGCCTTCTTTCCGGCCGCGAGCGACCAGAACAGGTTGATGAAGAACACCGCGACCCCGACGACCGTGATCATGTAGCCGACGGTCGCGATATAGTTCCAATGCGCGAAGGCCGGCGTGTAGTCGGGGATCCGCCGCGGCATTCCGTCGAGGCCGAGGAAGTGCATCGGGAAGAAGATGATGTTCACGCCGATGAACATCAGGAAGAAGTGAACCTTCCCGAGGAACTCGTTGTACATCTTCCCGCTCATCTTCGGGAACCAGTAATAGAAGCCGGCGAACAGGCTGAAGATGGCGCCGAGGCTGAGCACGTAGTGGAAGTGCGCCACCACGTAATAGGTGTCCTGCATGTAGGTATCGACGCCGCCGTTGGCGAGCACGACTCCGGTCACGCCGCCGACCGTGAACAGGAAGATGAAGCCGATCGCGAACAGCATCGGCGTTTCGAACGTGACCGAGCCGCCCCACATCGTCGCGATCCAGCTGAAGATCTTCACGCCGGTCGGGACCGCGATGATCATCGTCGCCGCGGTGAAGTACATCTTCTCGTCGACGCTCATGCCCGTGGTGAACATGTGGTGCGCCCAGACGACGAAGCCGATCACGCCGATCGCGACCATGGCGTAGGCCATTCCGAGATAGCCGAACACCGGCTTGCGGCTGAAGGTCGAGACCACCTGGCTGATCATCCCGAAGCCCGGCAAGACCATGATGTAGACTTCGGGGTGGCCGAAGAACCAGAACAGGTGCTGGTAGAGGACAACGTTGCCGCCGCCCGAAGCGTCGAAGAAGGAGGTGCCGAAATTGCGGTCGGTCAGCAGCATGGTGATCGCGCCCGCGAGCACCGGCAGCGCCAGCAGCAGGAGGAAGGCGGTGACCAGCACCGACCACACGAACAGCGGCATCTTGTGCAGCGTCATGCCCGGCGCGCGCATGTTGAAGATGGTGGTGATGAAGTTGATCGCGCCGAGGATCGAGCTCGCGCCCGCAAGGTGCATCGAGAAGATCACCATGTCGACAGCGGGCCCCGCGGAGCCCGCGGTCGATAAGGGCGCGTAGAGCGTCCACCCGGTCCCGGCCCCGAGGCCGGTTCCTCCCGGGACCATGGTCGATCCGAGCAGCAGCAGGAAGGACGGGACCAGCAGCCAGAAGCTGATGTTGTTCATCCGCGGGAAGGCCATGTCCGGAGCGCCGATCATCAGCGGCACGAACCAGTTGCCGAAGCCGCCCATCATCGCCGGCATGATGGTGAAGAAGATCATGATCAAAGCGTGGGCAGTGATCAGCACGTTCCAGTGATGGGTCCATTCATCGAAGTTCGCGGTTCCGGCGCCGATCGGCCAGGCGCGGTTCAGCACCTGGATGCCCGGCTCCATCAGCTCCCACCGCATGATCCCCGAGATCGCGCCGCCGAGAACGCCGGCGAAGATCGCGAAGATCAGGTAGAGCGTTCCGATGTCCTTGTGGTTCGTGGACATGAACCAGCGGACGAAGAAGCTCGGCTTATGGTCCTCGTGATGCTCCGCCCCGTGGGCCTCGTGCGGCTGGAGATGGAGTGCGTCGGCGGTGGTGCTCATCTACTCGGATCCGTCTCTTAATGGGTCGTGCTGGTGGCGAGGGCGGGAGTGGCAGGTGCAGCGCCGGCCGCGGCGGGCTGCGCCGCCGGAGTCGCGCCGGGCATGTGCCCGCCCTTGGAGGCGACCCACTGGGCGAACTCCGCCGGCGGGACCACCTCGACGGCGATCGGCATGAAGGCGTGGCGGGCGCCGCACAGCTCCGAGCACTGGCCGAAATAGACGCCGGGCCGGTCGACCTTGACCCAGGCTTCGTGAAGCTGGCCGGGGTTGGCGTCCTGCTTGATCCAGAAGGCCGGGACGGCGAAGCTGTGAATCACGTCGTCGGCGGTGACGATGAACTTCACCACCTTGCCCTCGGGGATGACGACGCGCTGATCGACGGCGAGCAGCGGCGGCCCGTCGACGTCCGTCCGGTAGCGCTGGTTGGCCTGGCGGGTCGGGTCGTTCTTTTCCTTCAGCATGTAACTGTCGAACGACACGCCGTTGGCCGGATAATCGTAGCTCCAGTACCATTGGTGGCCGGTGACCTTGACCGTGAGGTCGGCGGGAGGCGGATCATATTGGTGGCGCAGCAGGCGGATCGAGGGAATGGCTATCGCCACCAGGATGAGGACCGGGACAAGGGTCCAGATGACCTCGATCGTCGTGTTGTGCGAGTTGCGCGACGGGACCGGATGGACGCCGCGGCGGAAGCGGATCAGCGCAATCACGAGCAGGACGAGGACGATTGCGCAGATGATCGCGCACAAAGGGAGCAGCCAATAATCGTGGAACGAAGCCGCCTCGCGCCCGATCGGCGTGACCTGGTCCTGGAGCCCCATGCGCCCGTCCGGCTGACCGATGCCAGGCGTCGGAGCGACGGTCGGAAGCGCGGAGGCGACCGGCTCCTGCGCCGGCGAGGCCGTCGCCGTGTCCGGCGTGTTCGCGTTCTGCGCAAATCCGGCGGCCGGAGCCTCGTTCGGCTGGGCCGCGGCGGGCGTGGCGGCGGCGGTGGGCGAACTCGGCGGTGTTTGCGCCGCCGCAGGTGCAAGCCAGACCGCGGCCAACGCGATCGCCCATCCAAACCGTTTCATCGACACCCCAGGTTGCGTTCGTTGGAACCGGAAGCGCAGGACTGCGCCACCGGAGTTGCCGACCCTATAGGCGCGGCTTCGCACGGTCTCAAGCGTCAGTCCGGGGGAAAATCGCCGGTGTTGAAGGGGTGCCGCTCGCGGCCTAATGGCCGTGCCGATGATGAGCGACGACGACATCCTGGCCGAGTTCCGGGCGGCCGACGCGCTGCTCGAGGGCCATTTCATCCTGTCGTCCGGATTAAGAAGCGCGCGCTACCTGCAGTGCGCCCGAGCGCTGATGGACCCGGCGCGGGCCGAGCGCCTGGCGCGCGAACTCGCGGCGCGCCTGCCGAAAATTGTCAGCGATCAAGTGGAAGCGGTGGTCTCCCCGGCGATGGGCGGAGTCATCATCGGCCACGAGATGGGACGCGCTTTGGGCAAGCCGGCAATGTTCGTCGAGCGGCCGCAGGGCGTGTTCGAATTGCGCCGGGGATTCAGCCTCAGGCAGGGGACGAAGGTGCTGATGGTCGAGGACGTGGTCACCACCGGCCTCTCGTCCCGCGAAGCGATCGAGGCGGTGCGCAAGGCGGGCGGTGACGTGATCGGCGAAGCGGCGCTGGTCGACCGGTCCGGCGGCACGGCCGACCTCGGAGTCCCGTTCACGCCGCTGATCCGGATCGACGTTCCCACCTACCAGCCGGACTCGGTGCCGCCGGAGCTCGCCGCGATTCCCGCGGTCAAGCCGGGCAGCCGCGCGGCATGATCGATCGGGCGGAGGGCGCGCCGATCTTCCACCTGTCGTTCCCGGTCGACGACCTGGACGAGGCCGTCGCCTTCTATGTCGATCTCGGCGGCGTCCCCGGACGGCGCGAAACGGGCTGGGCCGACGTGGCGCTGTTCGGCGCGCAACTGACGCTGCAGGAGGTTCCCGCGGACGTGCTTCGACCGATGCCGCGATCGCGACACTTCGGCGCGACGCTGCCGTGGGCGCAGTGGGAGCGGCTCGTCGGGCGGCTCGGCGGCTTCATCGAGGCGCCGCACGTCGACAACCCGGGCACCGAGCGTGAGCAGGGCAAGGCGATGATTGCCGACCCCAGCGGGAACCTCGTCGAGCTCAAGGCCTATCGCCAGCCGGCCGCCGTCCTCGGCGCTCTCGCCGCGCGGTGAATGGCGTGACCCCGCAGCGCCTGCACCCCAATTCCTTGAGACTGGGCGTCAATATCGACCATGTCGCGACGATCCGGAACGCGCGCGGCGGCGATCATCCCGACCCGGTGCGCGCGGCCCGGATCGCGGCCGAGGCCGGCGCCGACGGCATCACCGCCCACCTGCGCGAGGACCGCCGCCACATCACCGACGGCGACATCGACCGGCTGATGGCGGAGATCGACCTGCCCCTGAACCTCGAAATGGCGGCGACCGAGGAGATGCTGGAGATCGCGCTTGCGCACCGGCCGCACGCCGCGTGCATCGTCCCGGAGCGGCGCGAAGAGCGCACGACCGAGGGCGGGCTCGATGCCGCGGGGCAGCACAATCATCTTGCCTATTTCGTCGACAAGCTCGGCGCCGCGAACATCCGCGTCAGCCTGTTCATCGAGCCGACGGAGGAACAGGTCGCGGCGGCAGTACGGCTTGGTGCTCCGGTGGTCGAGTTCCACACCGGCCGCTACGCGCATGCCGAGGGCGACGAGCGCGCCGCCGAATTGAAGCGCATCGCCGACTGCGCGGCGCTCGCGGTCAAGAACGGAATCGAGCCCCACGCGGGGCACGGATTGACCTTCGACAATGTCGTTCCCGTCGCCGCGATTCCGCAGATCGCGGAGCTCAACATCGGTCATTTCCTGATCGGCGAGGCGATTTTCACGGGACTGGAAGCGAGCGTTCGGCGGATGCGGGAACTGATGGACAGCGCGAGATGAAGCTCCTCCCTATCGCGCAGCGATGGGGAGGGGGACCATTCCCCGGAGAGGGAATGGTGGAGGGGTTCGGCGCCAAACCCCTCCACCACGCAATCTTCGTTGCGCGGTCCCCCTCCCCACGAGCTGCGCTCGCAGGGAGGAACGAAGCGTGATCGTCGGCATCGGATCGGACCTCTGCAACATCGAGCGGATCGAGAGTTCGCTCGAGCGGTGGGGCGACAGGTTCCTTCGGCGCGTCTTCACCGAGGTGGAGCAGGCCAAGGCTGCGTCGCGCCCGCACAGCCGCGCCGGGACGCTCGCCAAGCGCTTTGCGGCGAAGGAGGCATTCTCCAAGGCGGTCGGCACCGGGTTCAAGGGCGGGGTCTATATGAAGGACATCGGAGTCGTTAATCTCCCCTCAGGCGCGCCGACGCTAAAGCTGACCGG
>DATNFJ010000111.1:0-14574 GCA_035606455.1 Sphingomicrobium sp. | reverse complement strand
GGTTCGATCGACGCCGCGATCGCGCTGGCGATGGACCGGCCGAAATGGCGCCTGGCGCTGCAGACGCACAAGGTGGTGGGACTGGCTTAGGCGCCGTTGCTGACGGCGTTCGCGGGCGTGTTCTCGACCGGGCTCGGGGCGGGTTTGCTGGTCGAGGTGCCGCCCTGCGGAGTCACCGTCTCCGGCCTGGGCCTGGGGAAGGCGGACGCATTGCCGGAGCCGCTGGAGACATTGCCGAGGTCGTTTACGTCGGAATCGGCGGCCATGTTGGCGGCATCGCCGGTGACCGCGTCGATCGCGGTCACGTCGTTCGAGACGATATTCTCGGCGGTCAGGTTCTCGTCGACATTCTGGCTATTGTCGGTCTGATCGTTGTTCCCGCAGGCGGCGAGGGTGATAGCTCCGGCAATGATGATCAGCGCACGCATCGACGACTCCGGCGACAGAAAAAAAGAGGCCGCCGGCAACTACCGGCAGCCTCTTTAAAAGCCAACGCCCCCGGATTGGGGGCGCGCACGATTACATCGCGTTGTTGGTCGTGGTGTTCGTCGTCGTCGTGGTCGTCGTCGACGTGTTGCCAACCGCGTTCATGTCGGTCGCGTTCATGTCCGTGGCGTTCATGTCCGTAGCGTTCATGTCCGTCGCGTTCATGTCGGTCGTCGTGAGATTCTCATCGACGTTCATGGTGTTGTTGGCGTTGTCGTTGCTGCTGCAAGCGGCAACCGCCAGGGCCGCGCCAGCGACCAGGATAAGAGCACGCATTCAAGACTCCCTATTTATTGCGATCTGCAGGAGTTTCCCCCGGCGCAAATCGCGCGAACCATAGTCTGAAGCATGAGTATCCTTCAAGACTCTTTGCACGGACTCTGCAAAGCCTTGAGAAACGACGGGAAACTCCGCTCCAGAGCGGCATCAACAGCTGTAAACGGCAATTGTTTCCCGAGTTCGGCGAGGCTGGTGACCCCGAATTCGGCAATTCCGCACGGAACGATGCCGCTGAAATGGGAAAGATCGGGCGCGACGTTGAGGGCAAAGCCGTGGAGCGTCACCCACCGCTTCACGCGGACTCCCAGAGCGCCGATCTTGGCCTCGCCGGCGCCTTCGCCCACCCAGATCCCGATTCGGCCCGGCGCCCGGTGGGCGGTGACTCCGAGCTCCGCCAGCGCGTCGATCATCCAGCCTTCGAGCGAATGGACGAAGCGGCGAATGTCCTTCCCCCGTTTTTCGAGGTCGAGCATCACATAGCCCACGCGCTGGCCGGGCCCGTGATAGGTGTAGCGGCCGCCGCGGCCCGCCTCGTAGACCGGGAAATGCTGCGGATTGAAGAGCTCGGCCGGGTCGGCGCTGGTGCCGGCAGTGAACAAAGGCGGATGTTCGAGCAGCCACACGCATTCGCTCGCGCTGCCCTGGCGGACCGTGGCCGCACGTCCCTCCATGAAGCGCAGCGCCTCCTCATAAGGCACGGGCCCGTCGCTCACCCGCCATTCGATGCCGTCGATGCAGTCCATCGCGGGCTGACATGGGCGGCGCGGAACGGCGGGGCAAGCGCCGTTGCGCGAACTGCCAAGCGTCCGCATAAGAGCCGCCGCCACAACAGGGGATTCCATGCCGAAACTGTCGCTTTCAAAAGCATGGGAGGAGACCGTGCGCGTGCTTTCGCGCGATGGCCGCCTGTTCCTTGCCGTGGCGCTGGCGCTCGTGGTGCTTCCGCAGACCGTCGTCGGGCTGATTGCGCCGATGTCGGGGTCGGAGCCGTCGGCGCTCAGCTACATCTTGCTGGCGGTCCTGCTCGTCCTGGGCGTCATCGCGCAACTCGCGCTCATTCGCCTCGCAATCGGTCCGTCGACGACCGTGGGTTCGGCGATCGGGCGAGCGATTCTCAGGACTCCAGTCTGGATCGGCGCGGCCGCGCTCTTCGTGGCGTGCCTTTTCATCATTCTGATTCCGCTCGTCCTCGTCCTCAGCGCGCTCGGAGTCACGGTCGCCTCTGGACCGGCGCACGAAGCATCGGCGAGCGTGGTGGCACTGATCCTGCTCGTCGCCATACTGAGCTACGGGGTGTTTCAGCTCGCAGCGCCCGTTGCGGTCGCCGAAGAAGGCGGGTCGATCCACCTGATCACGCGCAGCTGGCATCTCAGCCGGGGGGCTTATTGGCGCCTTCTCGCTTTCGTCCTGCTCGTCTTCCTCGGATTGATCCTCGTCGCGCTCGCCGGGCAGTTCGGCCTGGGCTCGCTGATCCAGATGGCGTTCGGGCCCCCGGATGCGCTCAGCCTGTCGGCGCTGGTGATCTCGCTCATCGTGTCGATCGTCCAGGCGGTGTTCACGGTGATCTTCGCGGTCATGCTCGCGCGAATCTACGTGCAGATCGCGGCGTCTGGGGAAGGTCAGGCATCCGTGCCCAAAAGCGGCACCTGAGGCGCGCAATCCTTGGGCAGAATGCCGAGCAGCCGCGGGTCGGGGAAGCGCTCGATCGCGCGCTTGTATGGCGTGAAACCGGCGCGGCGGTAGGCCGACAGCGCCGCCGGATGATCGAGCGAGCAGGTGTGGACATGGACTCGCTCGATGCCGTCGCGCCATGCGCGCTGGACGGCCTGGGCGAGGAGCCAGCGCCCGTGGCCCTTCCCGGAAAGGTCGGGCACCAAGCCGACGAAGGCCAGCTCGCACTGTCCCGCCTCGCGAAAATCGAGTTCGAGCATGCCGGATTCGCGGCCGTTCGCGTCGAGGACGGAATACAGCTCGACGTTCGGATCGCGGATAATCGCTTCGAGCGCGGAATCGTCGAGGATCAGCCGCGAGAACCACAGCCACGGCGCGCCGACCAGTCGGAAGAGGTCGCGATACTGATCCGCGGTGGGTCGTTCGATGCGGCCTAGCGATAGCGGCGAGGACGGGACGCCTGCGCCCGGCGGCGCGCGCATCTCGAGGTAGGTGACGACGGTCGCGAGCTCGCCGCCGGCAACCGGCTCGCAGCTCACTTCCACTTCGCCACGGGCGGGAGGCTCATCAGAATGGCGTCGGTGTTGCCGCCGGTCTTGAGCCCGAAGAGCGTGCCGCGGTCGTAGAGGAGGTTGAATTCGACATAACGCCCGCGGAATTCGAGGAGCCGCTCCATGTCCTCTTCGGTGAAGGGGGTTTTCATCCGCTTCCGGACGAGCTGGGGGAAGATGTCGAGGAAGGCCTCGCCGACGTCCCTGGTGAAGGCGAAGTGGGCGTCAAAATGGTCCTCGAGATAATCGTAGAAAATGCCGCCGACCCCGCGCGAGACGCCGCGGTGGGGAAGCCAGAAATATTCCTCCGCCCATTTGGAGAAGCGCGGATAAAAGGTCGGGTCGTGCGCTGCGCAGGCGGCGCGAAGGCGGGCGTGGAACGCCTCCCTGTCCTCCGCATAGGGAATCGCGGGATTGAGGTCGGCGCCGCCGCCGAACCAGCGCTTGGTCGTGGTCAGGAAGCGCGTGTTCATGTGCACCGCGGGGACGTGCGGGTTGGCCATGTGCGCGACGAGGCTGATGCCGGTGGCGAAGAAGCTCGGGTCCTCGGCCGCACCCGGGATGTTCTTCGCGAACTCGCTCGAGAAGCGGCCGCCGACGGTGGAGACATTGACTCCGACCTTTTCGAACACCTTGCCGAGCATCTGACCGCGCACTCCGCCGCCCCCGCCTTCGCCGCTGTCATCGGCCCGCTCCCACGGCGTGTAGGCGAAGGCGGCGGTAGAGCCCGCCTCGCGCTCGATTGCTTCGAACGCCGAGCAGATCCGGTCGCGCAGGCTTTCGAACCAGTCGCGCGCCGCCTGTTGCTGATCGTCGAGCTCGAGCATCGCGGCGTTTCATTGCCTCATGGCCGCGCCGACGCAAGACGCCGTGCTAGCCGTCGGCGTCCCAGGATCTGAGCTTGCGGCTGCCCGACCACAGCTCTGCTCGGCGGCCTTCGCGCCAGCCCTCGGAAATCCGGATCGCGCGCTCGTCGCTCTCCGCCTCGAACTCGTGGCTATACGTGATTCGCCGCTCCGCCCCATGCATGAAATAGAGGCGGTACTGCGTGAGCGGCGGATCGCCGGGCGCGCGTTTGACTGTCGCTCTGTACGGCCGCTTCTGTTCCAAACGTGCACTCGCCCTTGTTTGCTGAAGTGGCGATTCGGAGCGTTCGATATCTGGAATTTGCCCGGACGGACAATAACTTAACTTTGGATAAGGGTACGGGTTACGGAGAATTAATGCTGGCGCCCGAGGGCATAAAGCTGGCGTTCACCCGCCCAGCCGCAGTCCGCCCGGAGCAGGGGTCAAGTCCGCGCGAGCGCGGCAGTTTCAAAGGATGAGAACGACATGAAGAAATTGCTTGCGGGCATCGCGCTCGGCGCGGCGATCATCTCCACTTCGGCCATTGCGCAGGAGGGCGGAGGCCCGATGCAGCAGGACATGACCCGCGCTCAGGCGCAGCAGCGCGCCGACCAGATGTTCCAGCGCTTCGACGTCAATCACACGGGCACGATCACTCGCGCGCAGGCGGAGCAGATGGCGGCGCAGTTCGGCGGGCGCGGTGAGCGCATGGTCGACCGGCTCTTCGGGACCGCCCAGTCGCTGACGCTCCAGCAGTTCGAGGCGCAGCAGCTCGCGCGTTTCGACGCGATGGACCTCAACCACGACGGGACGGTGACTGCGGCCGAGCGGGAGCAGGCGCGGCAGCAGATGCGCGCTCAGCGCGGCGACAACGCGCCTCAGTGAGGACAAGCCGTCACGGGAGTAAATCCCGTGACGTCGGACGGGTTCGGCCAGATTGAGGCTGGCCGCCCCGCCGTCCGGCTCTCGCCATCTCTACGCGCTGGGTCACGATTGCTGCGCAATCGGTCACCTGCGCTCGGTGGCTCGAGCTAGTAAGCGCGGCGCTGGGCGGATACGAGCATCCTGAGCAGCATCGCGACAGGGCGCGGCACGCCGACCTTGCCCTCCAGCCACAGGCTGACGGCCGAGCGCGAAACGCCGATCGCCTGGGCGAGATCGTTCTGGGTGCGGTAGCCGAGCGTGCGCATCGACGAACGCAGCTCGTCGGGCGACATGGAGGCGAGGCGCTCGTCCATTCGCGAAGCCATCAGATCGCGTCCGCCCCGCGATCGCCGGTGCGAATCCGGATCGCCTGTTCGACATCGCTGACGAAGATCTTGCCGTCGCCGATTCGGCCGGTGCGGGCGGCGCTCTCGATCGCCTCGACGACATTGTCGACGAGGCTGTCCTCGACCACCACCTCGACCTTCACCTTGGGCAGGAAGTCGATGACATATTCGGCGCCGCGGTAGAGCTCGGTATGGCCCTTCTGCCGCCCGAAGCCCTTCACCTCGACCACGGTGATTCCCGAGACTCCGACGTCGTGGAGCGCGTCCTTCACATCGTCGAGCTTGAACGGCTTGATGATCGCTTCGATCTTCTTCACGCGCGGCCCCTGCAAGCAATTGCGCAACTCGTAATGCCCAATCGCCGCCGCATTTGCTAGGCAGTGCGCCAAGCGAAATGAAGGCCATCATCCTTTCCGCCGGACAGGGCTCACGGCTCGGCCATCTGGTCGACGACCGGCCCAAATGCCTGATCGAGTTCAACGGCCGCAGCCTGCTCGACCGGCAGCTCGACACGCTCGAGGCATGCGGGGTGCATGAGGCGGTGGTGGTCACCGGATTTCACGACGAGCTGGTCGATGAGGCGATCGCCCGGCGGAGCGGCGGGCCGGAAGTGCGGACGGTCTTCAACCCGTTCTACAAGGTCGCGGACAATACGGGGTCGCTGTTCATGGCCCGCGATGAGCTGAGCGGCGATTGCCTGGTGTGGAACGGCGACACGCTCGTCTCGCGCGCGCTGATGCGACGGGTGGTCGGCAATGAGCGCGCGGGCATTTGCGTCACCATCGACCGGAAGGACTCCTACGACGAGGACGATATGAAGGTGGTCGAGGAGGATGGGCGGCTGCGGGCGATCGGAAAGCGCATCGCCCAGGGCGTCAACGCCGAGTCCATTGGCCTGCTTGCCTTCCGCTCCGGCGGCGCGGAGGAGTTCCGCGATGCCATCGACCGCGTGATGCGCACGCCGGAGGGCACGACCATCTGGTACCTCCGCGTCATCCACCACCTCGCGCAGAACGGCGAAGTCTGGACGTTCGACATCAATGGCGAGGAATGGGCCGAAGTCGATTTCCCCGCCGACGTCGAGACTGCGAACGCGCTCACGGCCAGGTGGGATGCGACCGGGAAGAGCGCCGCGGCGTGAATAGAAAATTACATCCTGAGGTTGTGATCGAAATTCGTTTCAAGACGACCGCAGAGGGTGGCCGGAAAAGCAGCGTCTTCAGGGACAACTATTCCTGTCCTTTACTGGTAGGTGGTGAGGCATTTGATTGCCGCATCGAGATCGAGAATCCGCCGCTCGAGCTCGGTCGCACCTACGAACTTCCTGTACAATTTCTTTCTCCGGATCTTGCATTACCGTTGCTTCGACCAGGCACGCCCGTCACCCTCTGGGAGGGACGGGAAATTGCAACAGGTCTTATCAAGAAAACCCTCGATAGGGCGGACTGAAGTCTATGGCCGCTTAGGCGTAAGGCGGCCTATCCAGCCCCTTCGGACTCTTCGTGAACACCTCGCAGCCGTTGTCCGTGATTCCGATCGAATGTTCGAACTGGGCGGAGAGCGAGCGGTCGCGGGTGACGGCGGTCCAGCCGTCGTCAAGGAGCTTCACATCGGCGCGGCCGATGTTGATCATCGGCTCGACGGTGAAGATCATTCCAGGCCGGAGCTCGGGGCCGCTGCCGGGCTTGCCGGCGTGGACCACCTCAGGGCTGTCATGGAACAGCCGCCCGACGCCGTGGCCGCAGAAATCGCGGACGACGCTGTAGCGGTGGGATTCGGCGTGCCGCTGGATGGCGTTGGCGACGTCGCCGAGGAAATTGCCGGGCTTGGCCTGCTCGATCCCGAGCATGAGGCACTCGTAGGTGATGTCGACCAGCTTGCGCGCGCGGATCGAGACGTCGCCGACAAGGTACATGCGGCTGGTGTCGCCGTGCCAGCCGTCGACGATCGGCGTGACGTCGATGTTGACGATGTCGCCGTCCTTGAGCGCCCGGTCGCCGGGAATTCCGTGGCAGACCACATGGTTGATCGAGATGCAGCTGCTGTGCGTGTAGCCGCGGTAACCAAGGGTCGCGGGCACGCCGCCGCCCTCGATCGTCATCCGGTAGACGATCTCGTCGAGCTCCTGGGTGGTCACTCCAGGCACGACATGCGGCGCCAGAGCATCGAGGATCTCGGCCGCGAGCCGGCCGGCGCGGTGCATGCCCTCGAAGGCTTCGGGACCGTGGAGCTTGATCACGCCGTTGCGCGATTCGGCGCGATCCTCGGCGGTGACGGTGATGTATTGAGTCATGGCTCCTAGATAGGCAATGACCGCCCGCATGGCCAGCAAGACCCTTGAAGGCGGCTGCGGGTGCGGCGCGGTTCGCTACCGGCTTAAGGATGAGCCGTACATCGTCCACAACTGCCATTGCCGGCTTTGCCAGCGGCAAACCGGCACCGGCTCGGCGGTCAATGCCTTCATCGAGAGCGACCGGCTCGAACTGCTCTCGGGCGAGCTCCGCGAGGTCGAGTTCAAGACCGGGGGCGGAGCCACGCAGACGCTGGTTCGCTGCGCCCAATGCGGCACTCCGCTCTGGAGCCACTATCCGAGGCTCGGCCGCAAAGTCGCCGCGGTTCGCGTGGGGACGCTCGACGAGCCGTCGGCGGCTCCGCCCGATGTCGCGATCTTCGTCGCCGACAAGCCTGCGTGGGCGCCGGTGCCGGACGGCATCCCGACCTTCGACCAGTTCTACAACCCGGCCGAGTTCTGGTCGCCGGAAGTCATGGCGAGGGTGAAGGCGCTGCTGGAGCAATGACGGCGGATCGCACCTGGACCGCGGCCCTCGTGGTGATCGGCGACGAGATCCTGTCGGGGCGGACGCAGGACAAGAATGTCGCACAGGTCGCGACCTGGCTGAACGGGCAGGGGATCAGGCTTGCCGAGGTGCGGGTGGTCCCGGACGACAGCGCGCGGATCGGCGAGGCGGTGAATGCGCTTCGCTCCAATGACGAGCTAGCGGCTCGTCGCGAGTTCCTCTGCGATGTAGGCCGCAAAAAGTTCGGTGATGGAGGACCGCGATCGATCGATCGGAACTTCGCTCACCAGCGAGTCGATATAGTCGCGATACCCACCGCTCATCCCTTCGCGGGCCATTTTCCACACTGCGCGATACGGCGGGCGTGCCATTAGCCGCTTGAGCGTCGCGACGTCGGATTGCCAGCTTTCGGGATGCAGCGTTCCCGCCTGGAATTGCATGAACGAGTCTTCGTAGGACCAGAATACCGCGGCGGCGAAGCCGTAGAAGGTCCATATCCCGGCGGCACCCAGTGTCCCATAATTGGCATCGGCCTCGGCAATTGTTTCGCCCACGGCCGGATCCGCCATCTTCAGCAATATTTCGACATTCCTGCCGGTTCGGGCCTGCTGCATCAGCGATCTTTGGTTGCGGTTGGCCTGGCGCAGCTGAACCGCCAGGAAGAAGAAAGAGAAGAAGACGGCAATGCCGGAAATGAACGAGCCGAGCGCGGCGAGATCGGAAAGTGACATGGCTAATCCCCCCGGATAAGCGTCCCGGCATGGATGATTACGCGCGTGGATGAGCAAAGGAAAACCTGGACCGCAGCCCTCGTGGTGATCGGCGACGAGATCCTGTCGGGGCGGACGCAGGATAAGAACATTTCGCAGGTGGCGACCTGGCTGAACGGGCAGGGGATCCGGCTCGCCGAGGTGCGGGTGGTGCCCGACGACATTGCGCGGATCGGCGAGGCGGTGAATGCGCTTCGCTCGCGCCACGATTACCTGTTCACCACCGGCGGCATAGGACCGACGCACGACGACATCACGGTCGACGCGATCGCCGCGGCGTTCGGAGTCCCGGTGATCGTCCATCCCGAGGCGCGCAAGATCCTCGAAGATTATTATCGGGACCGCGAACTCCCGCTGACCGAGGCACGCCTGAGGATGGCCCGGACGCCCGACGGGGCGGAGCTCATCGCCAATCCTTATTCGGGCGCGCCCGGGATCAAGCTGGACAATGTTTACATCATGGCCGGGGTGCCGAGCATCACCGCGAGCATGCTCGAAGGGCTGAGCGGCAAGCTCGAGGGCGGGCGTCCGATGGTCTCGGTGACGGTCGGTGCGCGGGCGGCGGAGAGCGAGGTCGCCGACCTCCTTCGCGAAACCGAGGAGGCGCATCCTGGTGTGGCGATCGGCAGCTACCCGTTCTTCAGGGACGGGCGGTACGGCGCCAATTTTGTCATCCGGTCGGAGGATGGCGATCTGGCGCGCGAGACGGGGAGCGATCTTGCCGAGCGGCTGAGAGCGGCCGGGTTCGATCCGGTCGAGGGGGGCATCTGAGCCGGGAACGCTTGCATCCCCATCGAGAGCGGAGCAGCTTGGCGGCAAGGGGGCGGGCATGGCAGAGCTCTTCCTGAGCTATTCGCGCAAGGATGAACCGACCGCTCGCCACTTGACGAAGTGGCTCGAGCGTCAGGGCCACGACGTTTGGCGAGACGAGGAGGACATCGGCGGCGGCGCGAGCTTCTCCTCCGAGATCGAGAAAGCGCTGAACGCCTGCGACGCGGTCGTCGTCCTGTGGTCGGTCAATTCGGTGCAGTCAGCATGGGTCCGCGACGAAGCCGGGTTCGGCCGCGATGCCGGCAAGCTCATCCCGCTGTCGCTCGGCGATACGGACCCGCCGCTCGGGTTCCGCCAGTTCCAGGCGATCGGGATTTCGCGGTGGAAAGGCAACGGCGAGCCTCCCAACGCAGATCGCATCAGAAACGCGATAGGAAGGCTCTCCAACGTTCCTCCAACAGGCGCTGCGTCGTCGGCGAAGGTCGATCGGGCGCGATTCAAAATCGGTACTCCGCTCCTCGCGGGCGCCGGCGTTCTCGCGCTTTGCGTTGCGGCGGTGCTTGGCTTCGTCCTGTGGCAGCGCTGGTCGGGCAATCAGGACATCGTGATCGCTGTCGTGCCGTCGCCGCAGTCATCCGACCGGACGATGGCCGCGGACTATGCGAACGTGGCAGCAGCCGACATGGCTGCGTTCCTGCCGCGTCGGTTCGATCGCGCCACGGTGATCGCACCGGCCGACGTAACCGGGCAGACGTCCGGCTATCGGCTGGCGATCTCGACCGATTCGCACGGAGCGGCCGCCAACGCCACGCTGACCCTTTCGGACGAAGACGGACATACGACGCTGTGGTCGCAGAACTGGAGCGTCGCCGACGCGTCCGGGGCTGACCTCAAGGCGGAAGTTTCGGCATCGGCTTCGAAGGCGGCCCTGTGCCTGACGGATGCGCGGGGCGGCAGCACGCGGCTCACCCAACCCGCGCTCGGCCTTTATCTGAGCGGCTGTACCGGTCTCGGCGGAACGCAGCTTTCGGACGAGGATTTCGTCACGATCTTCGAACGAGTGACGAAGCTGGCGCCCGGCTTCGCGCCGGGGTGGGGCTATCTTGCACTCAGCCGCTCATGGATTGCGCAAGGCCTCGAAGGCAGCTCGCCGACTGCTTACGCGGCAGCGGTGAAGAGCGCGCGCGATGCCATTGCCAAGGCGCGGGCACTCGATCCGAACAGCGCCCTTACGTACGACGCGGACTATCACCTGACCTCCAGCGATTCACTGCACGGGCTCCAGATTCTCGAGCAGGGCGCGAAGGCGGATCCCGAATATGGGATGATACAAATGCATCTTTCGACGGTGCTTCGGATGGTGGGGCGAATGTCGGACTCGGTTCAGGCCGCCCAGAGGGCGGTCGATCTCGAACCCGATGTCCCGGGTCCGACATCGCAATACATCATCGCATTGATGTTCGCCGGTGAACTTTCGAGAGCGAAGGCGGAAATCGCAGAGGCTGAGAAGAAATGGCCGAACGAGTCCGCGATCAAATACGCGGAGTTTCAGCTCCAGTTTCGCTATGGCGATCCTCGTCGGGCCCTTGAGCTCCTGCCTCAAGTCGATGATTCGAGCGACGCTCAGTTGGCTCCTCAGCGCGAGCTCATCGAGGCGAGGCTGGACCCGACGCCGGCGAAGATCGATTCGGCCATTGCAGCGCTCAAGGCAGTCAACGATCCCTCGCGCGCCAACGACGTGCTCATCGCCGAGGGGACTTTCGGTCGCGTGGACGAGGCGTATCAGCTGTTCAACGATCCTCGGTATCGTCCCTTCCTGCGATCGGGAGCTTTGTTTGAGCCGGATTTCGCCGCGGTTCGCGCCGATCCGCGGTTTATGCAGGTCGCGGCGCAGCTGGGACTGGTCCGCTATTGGCGCCAGACTGGCTACTGGCCGGACTTCTGCACCAGCGAGAAGCTTCCGTATGACTGCAAGACCGAGGCGGCGAAATACGATTAGGAGCGCACGGCCGTTCGCTCCTTGTCGCCGCCCACTGGATGTTCACCATTTTGGAGCGGGTAACGGGAATCGAACCCGTGCGTTCAGCTTGGGAAGCTGACAGGCTACCATTACATCATACCCGCGGCGCGGACGCCTGAGTTAGGTGGGCCGCAAATCGCAGTCAACGCGCTCTCAACCGACCTCGGTCTTGAACTCGAACAAATGATATTCGCTGTAGAGCCCGGCCTGGCGGATGGGGCTTTCGGCGGCCAGCGCTTCGGCGGCGGCGCGGCTTTCAGCCTCGAAGATGACCAGATAACCCGCGCGCCCGCCTTCCGCGTCATGCAACACGCCGGCGGACTCAATCGAGAGGTAGGGCTGCTCGAGGAAGCCGCTGATCTGCTGCTGCAGCGGCGGGTCGATCGGATCGGAGGATTTGAGGAAGCCCATCCACACGAACAGCATCGGCTTGTCTCCCTTCGCAGCGACTCAAAGCACCGCTCACCGCGTTCGCGCAAGTGAGCGTCGTGTAGCCGACGTAATCGCAGGAACGTCTGAGCGCTTTAAGCGTTGCTTAATATAAGTAGGCTTATTATATCCTTTGACCATGGAAACGCTCCCGTTCGAGATTGGCGAGACGGCGCACGCGCTGCGCAAGGCGTTCGACCGCCTCGCGGTCGGGCTGGGAGTCACGCGCGCCCAGTGGAAGGTGCTGTTCAAGCTGACGCGCACGCCCGGTCTTCGCCAGGTCGAGCTCGCCGATCTGCTCGAGCTGGAGCCGATCACCTTGTGCCGGATCATCGACCGGCTCGAGGAAGCGGAATTGGTGGAACGGGTCCGCGATCCCGATGACCGTCGCGCATGGCGGTTGCACGTCACGCAAAAGGCGCAGCCGCTGGTCGAGAAGCTCCGGGCGATCGGCGCCGATCTGGTCGACCAGGCATTCGGCGGAATCGACCCCAAAGACATTGAAACCACGAGGAAAGTGCTCACACAGGCGCGGGAGAATGCCGGCCGGTGCGGAGCCGTGAACAGGGCATCGAATCAATGAACAAGATGGCAACCGAACCGATGACCGGCGCGACCGCCGAGCCGAAGGTTCGGAAAAAGGTGAAGATTCCGGCGCGCAAGGGGACGCTGAAGACGTTCCTCATGCTGATCGTGCCCGCGCTGCTGATCGTCGGCGGCGCTTATTATTACCTGACCAGTGGCGGAAGCGTGTCGACCGACGACGCGATGATCAAGCAGGACATCGTTTCGGTGAGCGCGCAGGTGACCGGCCCGATCCAGCAGGCATATGTGCATAACGGAAGCCAGGTGAAGAAGGGCGACATCCTGTTCCGGATCGATCCGGCGCCGTTCCAGGTCGCGCTCGAGAATGCCGAGGCGCAGCTCGCCGCGGCCGAGCTCCAGACGCGGCAACTGAGGACCCAGGCCGCCGGGACCGGCGCCGACATCACCGGATCGGAGGCGAACCTCCAGATCAAGCAGAACGCGCTGGCCCGGCAGCAGGCGCTGCTGAAGCAGGGATTCACGACCCGAGCCGACTATGAGGACGCGCTCAACGAGGTGAAAACGGCGGAGCAGCAGCTCGAAGACGCGAAGGCTCGGGCGGCGAACGCCCAGGCGGCGATCGCGCCCGGCCAGCAGCCGCAGGTCGCCGCGGCCCAGGCGGCGGTCGACAAGGCGAAGCTCGACCTGTCGCGGACGGTCGTCCGGGCGCCGATGGACGGAACCGTCGCGAACGCGGACAAGCTGCTCGCCGGCCAGATGGCGGCCGAGGGGCTCGGCATGCTTTCGCTCGTCCACAGCAAGGCCGCGTGGGTCGAAGCGAACTTCAAGGAGAAAGATGTCGGCCGGATGGTGCCTGGCCAGCGGGCCGAGATCACGGTCGACGCCTATCCGGGGCAGAAGTTCAAGGCCCACGTCGAGAGCATCGGCGCGGGCACCGGGAGCGAATTCTCGCTGCTTCCCGCGCAGAACGCCAACGGCAACTGGGTTAAGGTGACCCAGCGCGTGCCGGTGCGGATCGCCTTCAACGGGACTCCGTCGAAGCCGATGATCGCCGGCCTGTCGGTCAACGCAACGGTCTATTTCGACAAGAAGTAAGGCGCGACCCGCAATGGCCGAAGCCGCAACCCATCCGCTCCCAACCGGTCAGCGGCTGATCGTCACCGTCGGGATCATGGCGGCGGTGCTGCTGCAGGTGCTGGACACGACGATCGCCAACGTCGCCCTGCCGCACATGCAGGCGAGCCTCAGCGCCACCCAGGAGACGATCAACTGGGTCCTGACCAGCTATATCGTCGCGAGCGCGATCGCGCTTCCGATCAGCGGCTGGCTCGCCGACCGCGTCGGGCGCAAGCGGCTGATGCTGATCTCGGTGGTGGTGTTCACCGCCGCTTCCGTCCTTTGCGCGACCGCCACGTCGCTCACCGAAATGGTGTTGTTCCGGGCGATCCAGGGCGTCGGCGGCGCGTTCATCGTGCCGCTCGCGCAGGCGACGCTGTTCGACATCAATCCGCGCGAGAAACACGGGCAGGCGATGGCGCTGTTCGGCGGCGGCGTGATGATCGGCCCGATCCTCGGCCCGGTGATCGGCGGCTGGCTGACCGACAATTACGACTGGCGCTGGGTGTTCCTGGTCAACCTTCCGGTCGGGATCCTGTGCATCCTGATCATGCTCCCGTTCATGCCCAAGTCGGGCACGCACGAGCGCAAGTTCGACATGTTCGGGTTTGCGCTGCTGGCGATCGCGCTGGCGTCACTCCAGCTGTGCCTCGATCGCGGGGAGCAGAAGGATTGGTTTTCGAACTGGGAGATCATCATCGAGGCCGGTCTCGCCATCGGCACCGGCTGGATGTTCCTCGTCCACATGATCGCGGCCAAGCATCCGCTGTTCGACCGCGCGATCTTCACGGACCTCAATTTCGCGGTGAGCGTGGACTTCATGGCGGTCACCGGCGTGCTTCTGCTCGGCGGTCTCGCGCTGCTGCCGCCGCTGCTTCAGAACCTCTACGGCTATTCGGTGCTCCAGTCGGGCTTCCTCACCGCCCCGCGCGGACTCGGCACATTGTTCTCCATGCTCATCGCCGGCCGAATGACCGGCAAGATGGATGCGCGGCTGCTGGTCGGCACGGGCGTCGTCCT
>DATNFJ010000110.1:0-11298 GCA_035606455.1 Sphingomicrobium sp. | reverse complement strand
CGAGCAATATTTTCATTATTTTTACTCGCGTTCGATCAGCCAGCGCCGAATCGGCTCACGGCCGGTCTGAAGATTGCGTTTCAGGATTTTGGCCGCGGTCTTCAGGTCCGCGCGGCGAAGAGCGTCGATGATCTCGGCATGGGTGTCCGTGGCCACCTCGACCTGCTGCCGTTCCCGCATCAACGCGAGCTCGTATCGCCGTGTGCGACGCATGAAATCCTGGATGAGCCCAAGCAGGACCTTGTTCGGGCAATTCTCGACCAGTAACAGATGCCACTCATCGTCGAGCGCGATGACGGTGTCGGGGTCGCGAGCCGCCCTCATTCGCGCATTCAGCCGTTCAAGCCGATCGATCTGTTCGTGGGAGGGAAGCCCCGAGAGCCGCAGCGCTTCGGGGTCGAGTATCTCGCGGATGGAAATTTGATCGAATTCTTCGAGCGACAGCGGCTTCACGAAAGCGCCGACCCGGGGGACGGCGACCAGCGTGCTTTCGCGCACTAGCCCGGCAATTGCCTCCCGCAGCGGCGTGCGGCTGACTCCGAGGTCTCGCGCCAGATGCACTTCGTTGATTCGTGAGCCGGCCGGAAGGGCGCCGTCGACGATCATCTCGCGAATCGCATTCGCCACTTGATCGCTAATGTTCTGCCGATCCAAGGTATGAGCTGTACTCTGCATATTGTATACAGTAAACAGAAATGAGCAGCAGTGCAAGCTTCCAATGCTTTGCAACGTTGCGGTGTTCTGATTAATGGCCACCGCCATGAACATCCACGAATATCAGGCCAAAGAGCTGCTCGCGAAATATGGCGTGCCGGTCCCGGCGGGCTATCCCGCGATGAGCGTCGAGGAAGCCGTCGAGGCGGCGAAGAAGCTTCCCGGGCCGCTATGGGTCGTCAAGGCCCAGATCCACGCCGGCGGGCGAGGCAAGGGCAAGTTCAAGGAGCTCGGCGAGTCGGCCAAAGGCGGGGTCCGGCTCGCGCACTCGATCGACGAGGTCCGCGAGCATTCCGCCGAGATGCTGGGCAAGACGCTGGTGACGGTGCAGACGGGGCCGCACGGCAAGCAGGTCCAACGCCTGTACATCACCGATGGCGTGGACATCGCCAAGGAATTCTATCTCGCGCTGCTGGTCGATCGCGAAAGCGGTCGCGTTGCCGTGGTCGCGTCGACCGAGGGCGGCGTGGAGATCGAGAAGGTCGCGCACGAAACGCCCGAGAAGATCGCTACCATCACCATCGATCCCGCGACAGGACTGATGCCGCACCATGGCCGCGAGGTCTCGGCCGCGCTGGGGCTGACGGGCGACCTCGCCAAGCAGTGCGGCAAGCTGCTGGCAAAGCTCTACGACGCGTTCCTCGGCACCGACGCGTCGCAGATCGAAGTGAACCCGCTGGCGGTCACCGACAAAGGTCAGCTGATGGTGCTCGATGCCAAGGTCGGTTTCGACAACAATGCCGACTTCCGCCATCCGGACCTGCAGGAGCTCCGCGACCTTTCGGAAGAGGATCCGATGGAGATCGAGGCATCGAAATACGGCCTCAGCTACATCAAGCTCGACGGCTCGATCGGGTGCATGGTCAACGGCGCAGGGCTCGCCATGGCGACGATGGACATCATAAAGCTCGAAGGGGCCGAGCCGGCGAACTTCCTCGACGTCGGCGGCGGCGCCTCGAAGGAGAAGGTCACCGCGGCGTTCAAGATCATCCTCAGCGACCCCGCGGTGAAGGGAATCCTGGTCAACATCTTCGGCGGCATCATGCGCTGCGACATCATTGCCGAGGGCATCGTCGCGGCGGCGCGCGAAGTGTCGCTGAACGTTCCTCTCGTGGTTCGTCTCGAAGGCACGAACGTGCAGCAGGGCAAGGACATCCTCGCCTCGTCCGGCCTGCCGATCATCGCCGCCAACGACCTCGGCGACGCGGCCCGCAAAATCGTCGCCGAAGTGAAGGCGCCGGTTGCGGCCTGATTTGCATTTCCGTTCGGGCTGAGCTTGTCGAAGCCCTGCATTTCTTGAAGTGAAGAACGGCCCTTCGACAGGCTCAGGGCGAACGGTTGGAGAGTGAACGAATGAAGCTACTCGTCGCGGTCAAGCGCGTCATCGACTTCAATGTGAAGCCGCGGGTGAAGATGGACGGCTCGGGAGTCGATCTCGCCAACGTGAAGATGAGCATGAACCCGTTCGACGAGATCGCGGTCGAGGAAGCGATCCGGCTCAAGGAGAAGGGCGTCGCAACCGAGATCGTCGCGGTGTCGATCGGCCCCGCGAAGGCGCAGGAGACGCTGCGGACCGCGCTTGCGATGGGCGCGGACCGGGCGATCCTCGTCCAGACCGACGAGGAAGTGGAGCCGCTCGCGGTCGCCAAGATCCTCGCCAAGGTCGCGCAGGAAGAGCAGCCGGGGATGATCATCCTCGGCAAGCAGGCGATCGACGACGACAATAATGCGACGGGCCAGATGCTGGCGGCGCTGCTCGGCTGGCCGCAAGGCACCTTCGCCTCGAAGGTCGAAGCGGCCAACGACAACGTCACCGTCACGCGGGAAGTGGACGGCGGCCTCGAAACCGTGAAGCTGAAGCTTCCGGCCGTCGTCACCACCGACCTTCGCCTCAACGAGCCCCGCTACGCCTCGCTACCGAACATCATGAAGGCGAAGTCGAAGCCCCTCGCGACCAAGTCTCCCGCCGATTACGGCATCGACATCGCCCGTCGGCTGGAAATCGTCCGAGTGACCGAGCCGCCCAAGCGCCAGGCCGGCATCAAGGTGGGAAGTGTCGACGAGCTGGTCGACCGCCTCAAAGGTCTGGGGATCGCGAAATGAGTGTGCTCGTCCTCGTCGAGCATGACGGCAAGTCGATCAAGGACGCGACGCTTGCCGCGGTGACCGCAGCGGGCAAGCTCGGCGACGTCCATGCTTTGGTCGCCGGCAGCAATGTCGGCGCGGTCGGTGAATTGGCCGCAAAGATCGCGGGGGTGGCGAAGGTGCTGGTTGCCGACGCGGCCCACCTCGATCACGAGCTTGCGGAGAATATTGCGCCGGTCGCCGCGAAGCTGATGGACGCTTACGACGCGTTCGTCGCTCCGGCGACGACGTTCGGCAAGAACATCGCGCCGCGCGTCGCTGCGCTCATCGACGTGATGCAGGTCAGCGACGTCATCGGCATCGAAGACGCGAATACGTTCGTGCGGCCGTTCTACGCGGGCAATGCGATCGCCACGGTGAAGTCGAACGACGCCAAGAAGGTGATTACGGTTCGCGGCACTGCGTTCGACAAGGCTGCCGCAGAAGGCGGGAGCGCTCCCGTCGAGCAAGTCGATGCGGGGGGGGCCGCCGGCAACAGCGAATTCGTCTCGATGGACGCGTCCGAGAGCGAGCGGCCCGAGCTGACCAGCGCCAAGGTCATCGTCTCCGGCGGACGCGCGTTCGGCTCGTCCGACCAGTTCCACGCTTTGCTCGACCCGCTCGCCGACAAGCTCGGCGCGGCGGTCGGAGCAAGCCGCGCCGCGGTCGACGCCGGCTATGCGCCGAACGATTACCAGGTCGGCCAGACCGGCAAGATCGTCGCTCCCGAAGTCTATATCGCGATCGGCATTTCGGGCGCGATCCAGCATCTCGCCGGAATGAAGGATTCGAAGGTCATCGTCGCCATCAACAAGGACGAGGAAGCGCCGATCTTCCAGGTCGCGGACATCGGGCTGGTCGGCGACCTGTTCACAATCGTCCCGGAGCTGACCGGGAAGCTTTAGACAAGAAAGGGCCCGCCGCCACGGAGGGCAAGGGCGGCGGGCCAGGTGCGGCCTCGAGCGAGGCCGGCGGGGAGCTTAATTGCTATAGGAAACGGAGACGCCGACGGAGCCGTTGTGGCTCGAATTGGCGCTTGCCGACCCGTTGCCGTTCGCGTTCGTGCTCGTGGAGCCGGATCCGCTGGCGTTCGCTTTGGCGCTCGCGGAATGGTGACCGGCGGAGGCGCCGGCGTTCCCGTTTGCCGAACCGCTGCCTGACGCGCTGCCGGTAAACAGGCCACTGGTTGCTCCGGCGAGCGATCCGGTGCCGCTGCCAGCCCCCGCAAGCGAGCCGGCGAGATTGCCGGTGCCGGTCCCGGCGCCATTGGCCGCGCCGGTCGCGGAGCCTGCAAGGTTCCCGGCACCATTCGCTGCCCCGGTCACTGAGCCGGCGAGGTTGCCGGCGCCGTTGGCCGCACCCATGACCGAACCGGCGAGATTGCCGGCGCCGTTCGTTGCGCCCGTCACCGAACCGGCGAGATTGCCGGCGCCGTTCGCTGCGCCGGTCACTGACCCCGCGAGATTTCCCGCGGCCGAGACGCTGTTGGTTACCGCGCTGACACTGTTCGTGATTCCGCCCGTAGCGCCGAGGGCGCCATTGGCCGATCCCGCGAGGTTCCCCGCGCCGCTCAGCGCTCCGCCGAGATTACCGATGCCGCCCGCGCTTCCGCCGACGCTGCCGCCGAGCGCCCCGTTGACGGCGCCCGTCACGCCGCCGAGCAGCTGAGCATCGGCGGGTGCGGCGGCCGCGAGCGCGACGGCGCTGCACATGAAGATGAAGGTCCTCATTTCATTCTCCTCTTGAAATCCGGGAGGGGCTGCCCCCTTCCGAGACGAGAACGACAGTCGGAGCGCAGTTCATCCCGTCGCCGTGGATTTCATCGCGCTCCGACGCTGCGGGGATCGATTCGGCAGCGGCCGCACACGATTCCGCGGCCGACTCGGCCATGTCCTGGCTCGGCTTCTGCCGCGAGCCGCTGCGGCGAACCGGCGAACAGTAGCCGCGCGGCAACGAGCGGAGAAGCGAAGCTGGTTCCGCGCACTCGCGCGAAGCCGCGGCCGGGAAGCGCGGCGGCCATGTCAGCGCCGGGAGCGGCAAAGTCGAGATGAGTCGGCTTGCCTGCTTCCGGCAGCGCTAGCCCGTGCTCGTCGACTGCCGTCACCGAGACCACGCCGGGATAAGAGGCGGGATATTGCGGCGGCGCCGCGGGTCCGTCGTTGCCGACGGCGGCGACGATCTCGATCCCCTGCGCCTGCGCTGCCGAGATTGCGCGCTCGAGGAGTTTATTCGGCGGCCCGACGAGGCTGATGTTGATGACCTGCGGATGCTTGCTTGCAAGCCAGGCGAGCGCCTTGACGATGGCTGAGGCGGAACCGGCGGCTTCGCTGCCGCCGTAGATATCGGCGACGTAGAGCTGCGCCCCGGCTGCGGCGCCGTGGAACGGGCCGTCATTGCCGACCAGCAGTGACGCGACCGCTGTCCCATGGCCGGTTGGCTTCGGGGGACCGGAAAAGCCGCTTTGTTCGATCGAAGCGCCGCGCAGTGACGGATGCGACGCGACTCCGCCGTCGATCATGCCCACCGTGCGCCCGGCCGCGACGCGCGGGTCCGAGGCCAGTGCCGCATTGACCGGACGGAGCGCGCCGCCAGCGGGCTCGAATATATGGTCGAAATCGGCGGCCATCCCCGGCGCGACCTTGTTGAGCAGCTTGAGCGCAGAACGGACACTGATGCCGTCGGGTACTGCGAGCTGAACGAACTGCAGTCCGAGCTGGGGTTCAGCACTTGCGCCAATCGGGCGAAAACCCGATCGCTCCGCCAGTTGCAGCGACACCGGATCCGGATCGATGGCGACCAGCACCCCACGTCGGACCGGATCACCCTTGTCGTCCCGTTCGAGCAGGGCGCGATTCTGGCGGATCAGTTCCTCGAGGCGCAGTCGTCGGAGATCCTCGAGCGTGGTCGGCCCCGAATTCACGACGCCCTCGGAGAGAATGCCGACGCCGTCGAGCGTCGGCTGGATGGCTTGCCGCGCCGCCGGCGTGCCAAGCATGTTTTCCAAAGATGGACCGACCACCGGCAGGTTTCCGACCACCCCCCCGACCGGCGAGGGGACCGCTCCCAAGAGACCGCCGCCGCCGAGCAGCTGGGCATCCGCCGACGCAGCGGCCAAGGCACACGCAAGCGCGGTGCAGAGCAGGTTTCGAACTAATCTGGACATCGGCAGGCCCCATCTTATGCGAGTCGAGGATGAAACGAGAGTGAAGCATCGTTTCATCCATATGAGGTCCAATGGATCCGTCGCAGTCGTTCGAAGACCAGCTCGGCGCGCTGCTTCCGCGGCTGCGACGCTTCGCGCACACGCTGAGCAGGGACTCAGCCGACGCGGACGACCTCACGCAGGCGACAGTCGAGCGCGCCCTTCGGTCGAAAGCGCAATGGCAGCCGGGCACGCGACTGGACAGTTGGGCTTACCGGATCATGCGCAACCTGTGGATCGACACGGCACGGTCGCGGTCGCGCAAGGCGCGCATCGAAGCCACTCCCGAAGAGGCCGAGCTGGTCGGCGAGGACCCGCGGACAGCGATGGACGCTGCGCTCGACCTCAAGCGGATGATGGCGGCGATGGAGCGGCTTCCCGACGAGCAGCGCGAAGTGGTCGCGCTCATCCTGGTCGAGGGGTTCGGCTATCGCGAAGTTTGCGAGATGCTCGACTTGCCGATGGGCACCGTGTCGAGCCGGCTGGTCCGCGGGCGCAACCGCCTGCTGGCCATGGTAGGTGAGCAATGACCGTTCCAGACGAGAAATTCTTTGCCTGGCTCGACGGCGAGCTGTCGCCCGACGAGGCTGCACTGGTCGAAGCGGAAGTTGCCCGATCGCCTGAACTCGCGCGCACCGCCGAGCAACATCGGGCGATGCAGTCGCGACTCAAGATGGCTTTCGACACGGTCGCTGAAGCACCAGTGCCGGGCCGGATTCGGCCGAATGCGAACGTGGTCGACTTCGTGGCGGCGAAACGCGCACGCGCCGCGGGGCGCTGGGGCTCTCCGGCACAATGGGCGGCAATGGCCGCGACGTTGGCGATCGGCATCTTCGCGGGCACGCTGATCGTCCCTCGCGCCAGCGGGCCGGTCGAGGTGCAGGGGGGAAGGCTCTACGCCGCAGCATCCCTCAACCGCGCCCTCGACAGCGAGCTTGCGAGCGCACCGGGAACGGGCCCGGTGCGGATTGGGCTCACCTTTCGAGACCAATCAGGTGCAGTCTGCCGCACCTTCACCGATCCGCAGTCGAGCGGTCTTGCCTGCCGCAACGGATCGCGCTGGCAGCTGCGCGGTCTTTTCGCTGCACCGGAAGGACAAAGCGGGCCGTACCGCATGGCGGGGGGCATGGATCCGAACCTCGCGGCGCTCGTGGACTCGTCCATAGCCGGCGATCCGCTCGATGCGGCGCAGGAGAAAGCGGCGAAGGCCAAGGGCTGGCGCTAGTCAAAACCCGCCGAGGAAAGCTGCGACATTGGCGCCTAGCGCTTCGACCGCGTAGCCGCCTTCCATGACGATGAGCGTGGGGAGGTTCATCGATGCGATCCGCCGCGCCATCGGCCCATAATCGCTGGTCTTGAGCTCGAAATAGCTGATCGGATCGGCCTCGTGCGTGTCGGCGCCGTAGCTGACGATCAGCACGTCGGGCTCGCGCTTCGCGAGCCAGTCGATCGCCTGCGTCAGCGCCGGCGCATAGCCGCTCCAGCCGGTGGCGCGCGGAAGCGGCAGGTTGAGGATATTGCCTCCGCTCTCGTCGGCATGGCCCCAGAAGAAGGGGTAATCGGTCGATGGGTCGGCGTGGATCGAGACGAAGAATACGTCGTCGCGGCCGCCGAAGATGTCCTGCGTGCCGTTGCCGTGATGGTAGTCGACGTCAAGGATCGCGATCCGCCGCTGCCCGGCCGCCAGCGCCGCCTCGGCGCAGATCGCGGCGTGGTTGAGATAGGAATAGCCGCCGAGATAATCGCGGCCGGCGTGGTGGCCCGGCGGGCGCGTGAACGCGAAGGCGTATCGGTCGCGCCCGAGCACCGCCGCGAGCCCAGCAAGGCCGGTCTGCGCGCTCCAGTAGCAGGCGTCCCACGTGCCGGGGCCGATTGGCGTCGAGGTGTCGAAGCTGTGCTGGCCGAGCCGCGCGTCGATCCGCGCAAGGT
Organism: Sphingomicrobium sp.; assembly: GCA_035606455.1. GTDB lineage: Bacteria > Pseudomonadota > Alphaproteobacteria > Sphingomonadales > Sphingomonadaceae > Sphingomicrobium. The sequence goes on along the minus strand of DATNFJ010000110.1, from coordinate 3,329 downwards.
CGAGCGGGCGCCTTCCGACGATCGGGAAGGTGTATGGGAACGCGTCGCCCTCTCGGCCGGCGGCCAGCCAATCGCGATGGGCATCGCGGAGCAGGTCGAGATAGTCGCGGCTGTGGACGCGAAGCAGCGGTTCGAGCCCGCTGTCCGCGGGTGCTTCGGTCCGTCCGATCGCTGCGAGGATCGCGTCGACACGCCCCAGGTGCTCGGCGGCGGGGTGAAGCTTGCCGTTGAAGAATTCCGCCGCCGGCGCGTGGGCGCGCTGGCGCTCGTCCCAGAAACATCGCATCGGTGCGGTTTAGCCGCCGCAGCCGATGTTGGAAGGCCTCAGCCGCTATTCGCCGACGTGTTCGGGCTTACCCTTGCGCTTGGTCGACGCCATCTTCTTGAGCTCTTTCTCGCTCATCGACTCGTACATGCTCTTGGACGCGCCCTTGAGCGAACTCTTCGGCTTCTCGTGTTCCTTGACCGCAAGGGCCGCTCCGGCGGCTTCTTGTTGGGCTTTCGATTTGGCAGGCATGATCGCATCTCCCTTTCAGGACATGCGGATTAAACGCCTCGCCGCCGCAATCGCTTCGCTCAAAAGGCGATATTGTGCGTGATCAACCATTGTTTGCCGGTGCGATGCCACACGGTGAGGTAGCGGCCGACCACCATTCGCTGCTTTCCACCGCGCTTCACGGTCATTTGCGCGCTTCCCCATTCGTAGACGTCGTCCGGGTCCGCGGCGGCTCGGCCATCGCTGTGGATGCTGGCGCGCAATACCTTCACGCCGGCGGGCCTGCGCCCATACATCGTCTTCACCCCGGCCTTGCCGTGGATTGCGGTCCCGTCGGGCGTGATGAACACGCCTTCCTTTGCGTAAGGCGCGCTTAGCGCGCTCGAATCGCCGGTGACGATCGCGCGCTCCCATTCGCTGTTCGCCCTGTCGATGAACGGCGCCGCCGAGGTTAGCGCCTTCTGCTGCCATGCCGGAGCCGCGGCAATCAGAAGCGGCCCTGTCGCAAGAAGAATGATCTTGAGCTTCACCCGAACCTCCCTCGCCGGAAGGTTACCGATTGTGCCGCTCGGCTCAAGCGGTCAGCCGCGGATGAATCGCTCCGGTTCGACGTGGCTCGCCGTCGTGCGGCGGCCTCGCCGACGCGGCCTCACACACAGGGGTGGTTGCCACCCGCACCGAATTTGACGAGAAGCCCGCTGCACATGAGTAGCGTCGCGGATCATATTTCGACTGCCGATCGCTCGACCCGCCTGGGATGCGCCGCAGCCGATCTTCCGCTCCTGGGCGGGCTGCCGCCTGCCGTCCGCCAGCGACTGCTCGACGTTTCCCGGCTAGAACGTTTCGCCCCTCGGGCGCAGTTGTTCGGAGGCGCCGACATGCCCGCCTATCTCCACATCATGCTGAGCGGGCTCGTCGACTTGTCGTGCTCGTACAAGGGGAGCGAGTGCAGCGCGCTGATGATGGCCGCCGGCGACGTGTTCATGCCGGCCGCGGCGCTTTATTCCGAACCCTATCTGGTTTCCGCCCACACGCTGACCCCGTCCCGGGTCCTTCTGGTCGATGCCAAGGCAGTGCGGCAGGAAACGCGCAAATGTCCCGAACTTGCGGTCGCCCTTGCGCGGGTGATGGCGGGCCAGTGGCGGGTGGCACTGAAGATCATCCTCGATCTCAAGTGCCGTTCGCCGTCGCAGCGGCTCGGCGCGTTTCTCCTGCGGCTGCACGACGCGTCGCAGCCTGCGCCGCCCGCCGAAATCCCTTTTTCGAAGCGGCAGCTCGCATCGCGGATCGGGATGCAGCCGGAAACACTATCGCGCACGCTCCAGACGCTCGCCGCGAACGGCCTCTATCTTCGCGGGCGGGAGATCATCGTCACCAACCGCGCGGCGATCGACGAATTCTGCGGTCCCGATCCTTATCCGCCGGCGACGGAATATGAGCTCGGGGTGCACGCGCTGTAAGCCGCGCCTACTGCCAGCCGTTCACCCGTTCCCACACGTCGACGATCTCCTCTCCGCCCTCGGTCACGAAGTAGCGGTCATGCGCGGCCGCCGTCGCGCAGGCGTGGTTGGGGAGGACAAGCACCCGGCTGCCGATCGGGAAACGGTCGAAATCGATGGGCCCGGACTGGCTGGTGATGATCCCATGCTCCTGGTTGGTCGAGGAGACCGTCACGTTTTCGAACGGTGCGTGGCTTAAGGGATCGCACACCGCACCATAGCCCCAGTCGACCGGCATTTCGCCTGTGCCCCGGTCGCGGCTGAGGGCGAGAAACCCACCATCGATTAGCACTCGGCCGTGATGACGGTTGTGGCCAATGACGCTCGACAGCACGCCGATCGCGATATCGTCCATCGAGCAGGTGCCTAGCTCGGCCTGGACAAGGTCGCCGAACACATAGACTCCCGCGCGCGCCTCGGTGACTCCGTCGAGCTTGCGCGCATAGTGAAGCGTCGGAGTCGAGCCGACGCTGACGATCGGGCAGGGCAGTCCGGCAGCCCGCAGCCGCTCGGCCGCCTCGACGGTGAGCGCACGCTCCTGCTCGGCCATTGCCTCAAACTCGTCGCGGGTGCGGCAGTCGTAGGAGGCTCCGGCATGGCTCATGACGCCGGCCAGGCCGGGCCCGAGCGCGCGACCGATTTCGATCAGCAGGGGGTCGTCCGGCGCGACTCCGGCGCGGTGGCCGTCGCTGTCGATTTCGATCAGCGCTTCAATGTTGACGCCTTCGGCCTCGGCGAACCCCCGCACGGCCGCGGCGGCTTCCACGGTGTCGAGGATGATCCGGAGCTTGCACCCGGCGCGGATCAGCTCGGCGACTTCGGGCAGCTTCACCGGCGCGATCCCGACCGCATAGAGGATGTCGGTCACGCCGTGTGCGAAGAAATAGCGCGCCTCTGCAATCGTCGAGACGGTGATCGGCATGTCGGCATCAGCGCTGATCACCCGGTGCACGTCGATGGACTTCGCGGTCTTGACGTGCGGCCGCAGAATCACGCCGAGCATGCGCACCTTGTCGCGCATTCTCACGGCGTTCCGCCGGAGGCGCGGACGGTCGAGGAGGAGGGCAGGGGTCTGGAGATCGAAGATGGTCGCGGGCTCCGCGCGCGACCCCTCGCTTCCGCTCGGGATTCCGGTGCTCGTCAGTCCACCGGACTGACTGCGCGCCGGAATGGTGCCCAGGGGCGGGATCGAACCACCGACACCGTGATTTTCAGTCACGTGCTCTACCAACTGAGCTACCTGGGCGCCGAGACCCCGCCGAAACGGCGGGCGTAGCGAGCGGGGCGTTATAGAGGCTGATCGGGGCACTGTCCAGAACGGCGCCGGAGCGCGG
>DATNFJ010000109.1:0-2888 GCA_035606455.1 Sphingomicrobium sp. | reverse complement strand
TGTGCGTGCCCGAGCTCAGCCTGTGGAACCAGGGCGCGCAGCTGGAAGCCGAAGGCGCGCCAAAGACGTCGGCCCCGGACGCAGTAACGGGCACTCGATGAAGCTCGATCCCGCTGCGCTGGAGCAGCACCCACTGCCGCCCGTGATCGACGGCGACAAGGAGACCAAGGGCCGAATCCTAATCGTTGCCGGCAGCCGAGACGTCCCCGGCGCCGCATTGCTTGCGGCCGCGGCGGCGATGCGCGCCGGCGCGGGCAAGCTGCGCATCGCGACAGTCGAAAGCGCGGCCATGGCGTTAGGCTTCGCCATGCCCGAAGCGATGGTTTGCGGCCTGTCCGAAGCCGACGGCGGCTTTGCGGCAAGTGCGGCCGACCGAATCGCCGAAGCAGCGCGCGAGGTGGATGCAGTGGTCGCCGGTCCCGGCGTGAAGCGCTCAGCCATGTGCAAGCGCATGGCCGACGTGCTGCTCGAAAGCGATTGCGCGCTCGCGCTCGACGTCGCGCTTCTGGACGCGTTGGAGCCGCTTCACGAACGCGCGCTGGAGCGGCGGACCATGCCCATCCTGCTGCCCAACGCGAAGGAGCTTGCCTCACTGCTCGATTGCAAGCCCGAGCATGTGGACGACGATCCGGTCGGATGCGGCGTCCGCGCTGCGCAGCTCTACGGCTCGGTCGTGCTGGTCAAAGGCGTGACCAGCCACGTCGTCACGGCGGGCGGCGAATGCTGGACCTATGACGGCGGCGCGCCGGGCCTTGGAGTCTCCGGGAGCGGCGACGTGCTCGCGGGGATCGTCGGAGGCCTGCTCGCGCGCGGCGCGGAGCCGCTCAACGCCTTGCTGTGGTCGGTGTGGTTGCACGGCGAGGCTGGCGCTCGGCTCGCGAAGCGCATCGGTCCGATCGGCTTCCTCGCGCGCGAGATCGCGGACGAAATCCCCGCTCTAATGCCCCGCTGAGGCCTTGCTCGCCTCGTGCCGTTCGAGTTCGTCGCCGATCAGGCGGACGACGTGCAGGACGTTGGTCGATCCCGCCGTCCCGAACGGAATCCCGGCCATCAGCACGATCCGCTCGCCGCCCTTGGCGATCTGGTGGCGGAGCGCCATGCGCTTCCCTTTCTCGACCATCTCCTCGAAGCTTCCGACGTCGCGCGAGTGGACCGCGTGGACGCCCCACAGCAGCCCCATCCTGCGCGCCGTGTGCTGCGACGGGCTCATCGCCAGAAGCGGCACCGGCGGTCGCTCGCGCGCGATGCGCCGCGCCGTCGCGCCCGAGCTCGTGTAGCAGACCATCGCGGTCGCCGAGACGGTCTGTGCGATCTGCCGCGCCGAGGCCGACAACGCATCGGCGGTCGTCGGCTCGAGCCTGGTCTGGGTGAAATGGATTCGCGCCTGGTATGACGGATCCTGCTCCACGCTTTTCGCGATCCGGTCCATCATCTGAACCGCCTCGCACGGAAACTGGCCCGTGGCGCTTTCCGCCGAGAGCATGACCGCGTCGGCGCCGTCGTAGATCGCCGTGGCGACGTCGCTGACTTCGGCGCGGGTCGGGGTCGGCGAGGTCACCATCGATTCGAGCATCTGGGTCGCGACGACGACCGGCTTCCCGAACTGCCGCGCGCAGGCGACGATCCGGTTCTGGAGCGGCGGCACCTGCTCGGGCGGAAGTTCGACGCCGAGGTCGCCGCGCGCGACCATCACCGCGTCGGCGAGCTCTATGATGTCGTTCAGCCGGTCGATCGCCGCCGGTTTCTCGATCTTCGCCAGGAGCGCCGCGCGGTCGCCGATCAGCGAGCGCGCCTCGGCCACGTCTTCCGGTCGCTGCACGAAGGACAGCGCGATCCAGTCCGCCCTTTGTTCGAGCGCGAACTGCAAATCGTCGCGGTCCTTGTCGGTCAGCGCGGGGATCGGCACCACCACATCGGGCACGTTGACGCCCTTGTTGTCCGACACGGCGCCGCCGACCTTCACTTCGCTGACGATCCGGTCGCCGTCCGCTTCGAGGACCTTGAGGCGGACCTTGCCGTCGTCGATCAGGATCCGTGTCCCCGGCTTGATCGATTCGAACAGCTCGGCATGCGGAAGCTGGACCCGGGTGTTGTCGCCGGCCTTCTTCTTGCGGTCGAGGATGAACTGGCTTCCGTTCTCGAGCACCGTCCGCCCGCCGCCGAAATGGCCGACACGCAGTTTGGGGCCCTGAAGGTCGAAGAGGATCGTCGTCGGCCGGTGGAATTCCTTTTCGAGCGCCCGGATATGCTCGACCAGCTTGGCCTTCGCCTTCTGGTCGCCGTGACTCATGTTGATCCGGAACGCGTCGGCGCCGGCGAGCATCAGCCGGCGGATCATCCTGGCGTCGCTCGACGCGGGGCCGAGTGTCGCCAGGATCTTCACCTTGCGGTTGCGGGGCGCGAGCGTTTCCGACACGGACCCACGGCCATAGCGGCTTGATATGACGGTTCAACCCGCTAGACCCGCCGCTCAAACCTGAAATCGGAGTGTAGGGAACATGGCGGAGGGTACCGTCGCGGCCGATCAGCTGCGGCTATTCATTGAGCGGATCGAGCGTCTCGAAGAGGAAAAGAAGGGAATCGCCGACGACGTCCGCGATGTCTATGCCGAGGCCAAGGCCAACGGCTACGACCCGAAGATCATGCGCATGATCGTCCGCCTGAGGAAAATGGAGACCCACACGCGCCAGGAGCAGGATGCGGTGCTGGAGACCTATCGCCAGGCCTTGGGACTGGCCTGAATGCCGTTCGTCCTGAGCTTGTCGAAGGACTGATTTTTTTCTTACGACGGTGCAACGACGGCAGGGCTTCGACAAGCTCAGCCCGAACGGTTTAGGTTGGGACATGGCTGGCCACAGCAAATTCAAGAACATCATGTACCGGAAGGG
>DATNFJ010000108.1:0-8747 GCA_035606455.1 Sphingomicrobium sp. | reverse complement strand
CGAGTCCTCTCCTGGGCACCATTGCGGCGCGCAGTCAGTCCGGGGGACTGACGAGCACCGCAATCGGCCGCTATGAGGCGGCCGTGCCTCTTTACTCTCTCAACGACCTCTCCCCTCAGCTCGGCAGCGGCGCCTGGGCCGCGCCCTCGGCGGACCTGATCGGCGACGTTCGCCTCGGCGCGCGGGCGAGCGTGTGGTTCGGCGCGGTTCTGCGGGGCGACAACACGCCGCTGATCCTGGGCGACGAGACCAACTTCCAGGACGGCTCGATCGGCCACAGCGACGCCGATTTCCCGCTGACCATCGGCGCGCGGGTCACGGTCGGGCACCAGGCGATCCTCCACGGCTGCACCGTCGCCGACGACTGCCTGATCGGCATGGGCGCGCGGATCTTGAACGGCGCGGCGATCGACCCCGAATGTATCGTCGGCGCGGGCGCGCTGGTGACCGAAGGGAAGCGCTTCGAGCGCGGGAGCCTGATCGTCGGAGCGCCGGCGCGGATGGTTCGGCAGGTGACGGACGAAGAGCGCCAGCTGCTCCGGGAATCCGCCGCGCATTACGCGAAAAAGGCCCAGCGATACGCGGCCGAGTTGCGGCTTATCGAAGCGCCGCGAGCTGCATCTGGGCGTGCGAATCGAGATAGCTGATGGTGATCGGCACCGGTTGCGGAAGCTGGACATTCTGCTCGGGCGCGGAAGGCGGCGGGGGGTCCTTGCCGAGGAGCCAGCGCGCAAGCCGCTCCGCGTCCTCGAGCCGGACGCAGCCGTGGCTGAGGTCGCGATCGTCACTCGCGAAAAGCTCCTTGTTCGGCGTATCGTGAAGATAGATTCCGTCGCCGTGCGGCAGAGGGAATTTGAAGTGGCCGAGCGAATTGGCCGGCCCGGGCCGCTGGCGAACGTAGATCTGGGCAGTTCCGGCCGCGACCGCTTTCCAGTCGATGGTGTCGGGCGAAAGCACCTGGGCGTCGGGTCCCCAGCCGGACAGAATGTCGTAGCCGTGCCGGGTCAGATAGGAATCGCCGAGCTTCAGGACGTTGGCCGCGATGAGCGAGCGCGTGAGCTCGGGCGACACGTGCCAGTATGGGTTCAGCGTCTCGTAGTGGATGACGTCCCTGAGCGACGGAGTCGGCGTTTCGGGTTTGCCGACGATCACCTTCATCGAATCCTGAACCGCGCCGTCCTCGATCATGTAGAGCCGCGCCGAGGCTGCATCGACGAGGATGTAGCGGCCCTTCTGCGGGATTTCCGCCGTGGGTAGCGAATCGACGTAGAGCTGCGGAGTCACGGTTCCGGCGATCGGCCCGAGCGCCGGATAGAAGCGTGCGAGCCCGTAAGCGCCCGCGCCGAGCCCGAGGAAAACGGCGACCGCGATCGCATATCTGCGGTTTCGAGATGAAGTTGCTGTCATCGGAGCTGCCCCCCGCTGATGAGCAGCCCTTACGCCAAAGCGCCGATTCGCGCGAGTCTCAGTACACCCGCTTCTTCGGCGGGATGGTCTGGATGTCGTCGATCAGCGTGAAATCGTGGACCGGGCGGTAGTCGATCTTGACTCCGGCGGTCGGCCACTGGCCGCCCCAGCCGTCGAACCAGGCGACGGTGTGCTTCATCCAGTTCTTGTCGTCGCGTTCGGGATAGTCCTCCTGCATGTGCGCGCCGCGGCTTTCCTTGCGGTTGTCGGCGCAATGCATGGTCACCACCGCCTGGGCGAGGAGGTTGTCGAGCTCGAGGGTTTCGACGAGATCGCTGTTCCAGATCAGGCTCCGGTCGGTGATTCGGACGTCGGCCATGCGCTTGAACACCTTGTCGATCTTGGCGACCCCTTCCGCCAGCGTCCGGTCGGTTCGGAATACGCCCGCGTCCGACTGCATCGTGCGCTGCATCTCGAGCCGGATCTCGGCGGTCGGGCTGCCGCCCTCGGCATGGCGGAACTTGTCGAGCCGGGTGAGGGCGAGGTCGCCGGCATCCTTGGGCAGCGCTTCGGGCAGCTTGCCCTTCTTGACCACTTCGCCGAGGCGAATCCCCGCGGCGCGACCGAAGACCACGAGGTCGATCAGGCTGTTCGAGCCCAGGCGATTGGCGCCGTGGACGCTGACGCAGGCCGCTTCGCCGACCGCGAACAGGCCCGGCACGACCGAGTCCGGATTGCCATCTTTCAGCGTGACGACCTCGCCGTGATGGTTGGTCGGGATCCCGCCCATATTGTAGTGGACCGTAGGCACCACCGGCACCGGCTCGCGGGTCAAATCGACTCCGGCGAAGGTCCTGGCGGTCTCGGTGATCCCGGGCAGCCGCTCGTGGAGGATCTTCGGGTCGAGATGGTCGAGGTGAAGGAAGATATGGTCCTTGTGCTCCCCGACCCCGCGGCCTTCGCGAATCTCCATCGCTTCGGCGCGTGACACGACGTCGCGGCTGGCGAGGTCCTTCGCATGGGGCGCGTAGCGCTCCATGAACCGCTCGCCCTCGCTATTGGTGAGATAGCCGCCCTCCCCGCGCGCGCCCTCGGTGATGAGCACCCCGACGCCATAGACTCCGGTCGGATGGAACTGGACGAACTCCATGTCCTGGAGCGGGAGGCCGGCGCGAAGCACCATCGCATTGCCGTCCCCGGTCTGCGTATGCGCGCCGGTGCAGGAGAAATAGATCCGGCCGTAGCCGCCCGTCGCGATCACCACCGCCTGGGAACGGAAGCGATGGATCGAGCCGTCGTCGAGGCACAAGGCGACGACTCCGCGGCACGCGCCATTCTCCATGATCAGGTCGAGCGCGAAATATTCGATGAAGAAATCCGCGTCGTGCCTGAGGCTCTGCGAATAGAGCGTGTGGAGCATCGCATGGCCGGTGCGGTCGGCGGCGGCGCAAGTGCGTTGCGCGGGTGGCCCCTGGCCCATGTCCTGGGTCATTCCACCGAACGCGCGCTGGTAGATCTTGCCTTCGGCCGTCCGGCTGAACGGCAGGCCCATATGTTCGAGCTCGATGACCGCCGCCGGCGCTTCGCGGCACATATATTCGATCGCGTCCTGGTCGCCGAGCCAGTCGGACCCCTTGACCGTATCGTACATGTGCCAGGTCCAGTGGTCCGGGCCCATGTTGCCGAGGCTGGCGGCGATACCGCCCTGCGCCGCGACGGTGTGGCTTCGGGTCGGAAAGACCTTGGTGACGCAGGCGGTCTTCAGCCCTTGCTCGGCCGCGCCCATCGTCGCCCGGAGCCCGGAACCGCCGGCTCCGACGACCACGACATCATAGGTGTGATCAACAATCTGATAGGCGCTCACGCCGCCACTCCGAAGGCAAGCATCGCAAGCGCGTAGAGCGCGATTGCCGCGCCGGCGATGGCGAGGAACAGGAGCAGGGTGTTGATCACGAAATTGGTCCCCGGCTCGTGGACATAATCGTCGACAACCACCTTCAATCCGTCGAGCCCATGCTTGAACCCGACGATCACCAGCAGCGCCATCGGGATCGCTCCGCTCGGCGCGTGCAGCCATTCGACCAGCGTCGCCTGGTCGAGCTTGGGGAGAAACAGCAGCGAGGCGATGAACCAGCTGCCGAGCAGGAGGAGCGCGATGCTTGTCACCCGCTCGGTCAGCCAATGTTCGCCGCCCTCGCGCGCGGAGCCGAGCCCGCGGACCTTGCCGAGTGGCGTGGAGCTTTCCCCGATGCTCATTTCACATACCCCAGAAACCAGATCCAAAGCAGCGCGGTGAGGACGATCGATCCGACGATCGTGAGCATTGCGAAGGTCCTGTTCACGCCGAGCTCGAACGCCGCTCCGGTATCGGTCACCAGGTGGCGGATGCCCGAGAGCAGGTGCTGGAAGAAGCTCCAGGTGAGGCCGATGAGGATGATCAGGCCGACCGGGTGGTGCGACGCCTTTTCGAATGTCGCATAAGCGTCGGCGCCGCGAGACAGCGCCGTCAGCCACCAGGTGAGGATCGCGAGGCCGGCAATCGACAAGGCGGCGCCGGTCGCGCGGTGAAGGATCGAAACGACCATGTGCGGGCCCCAGCGCCAGATCGTCAGGTGAGGAGAAAGCGGGCGAGGTCTCGTTGCTGCCATGGAGCCGCCGCTTAGGGCGCAGCCCCTCGCGGTGCAAGTTTCGGGGGTGCGCCTAACCGGGTCTTAACCATTCATGCGTCAAGAGCGGCTGCGATACGCCAGGCGAATGACGGAGAGCGGACGAATGAGTGGCGAGACTGGACAGCTGCAGCGGCTGACCGACGAACAGGTCAAGGCGCGGCTTGCGGCCTATAATCCGGGCGGATCGCTTGATCGCGACATCGCGTACCTGCGCGATAACGCGACCGATATCATCGGCCCGGCGATCATCGCCCAGTTCGGCCCCGAGCGCGCCGAGCGCTTCGCCCAGAATTATGCCGGCAAGGTCGACGCCAGCTGGATCCAGAACGTCGCCGAATATGGCCGCGAGATCGTCCGCCAGAAGACCTCGGTCCCGGCCTATATGGCGGCGCGCGCGGAGACCGCCGACAAGATCATCGCCGGCATGGTCGAGCGTTTCGCCGGCGAAGGCGAAAAGCTCGAAAAGTGCATGTCCGCTTTCTACCGCCTCAGTATTTTCGAAACCGATATCATCCTTGCCCAGGTCTCGCTGCTCGAGGCGATCGAGGCCGCCGACCAGCGCGGCCGTGAGAGCGACCAGTTCGAACTGCGCGTCAGTGAGCTGGTGCGTGCAAGCACGGAACAGTCGAAATCCCTGACCGAGCGAACCCGCTCCACCGCTTCTTCGGCGCGCGGAATGCTCGGCAAGACCAGCGAAGTCGCCGCCGCCGCGGAACAGTCCGCGGTCGCCATGCGCGAAGCTGCCCAGACCGCCGCAGGCCTAATCCGAGCGATCGAGGATTGCCGCGCCGAGGTCGAAGTGGCCGCGGGCGTTGCGACTCGCGCCGGCGACCAGGCGAGCCAGGCGGTGAAGGTCAGCCAGGCACTCAGCGCGCACGTCGAAGCGATCGAATCGATCCTCAGCCTGATCCGCGACATCGCCGGCCAGACCAACCTTCTCGCGCTCAATTCGACGATCGAAGCGGCGCGCGCGGGCGACGCCGGCCGCGGCTTCGCCGTCGTCGCGCAGGAAGTGAAGAGCCTCGCGTCGCAGACCGCTCGAGCGACCGACGACATCACCGCCAAGATCACCGCGATCCAGCAGGCGACCCGTCAGACGGTGGAAGCCAACGGCTCGATCCAGGGCACGGTCGAGGAGGTCCAGACCTCCGCCGACCGCATCCGCGAGGCGATGGAGCTGCAGGCGCAGACGGTGACGATGATCACCGCCGCGGTCGACGAGACCGCGCTCGCCGCCGACTCGATGAGCTCGACGATCGCGGCGATCCGCAGCGACACCGAAAATGTCGCCAAGGACATCGACGAGGTCGAGCAGGGCTTCGGCCGCTTCTCCGAGCAGATCGCTGGATTCAAGAGCACGGCGAAGGAATTCGTCAGCGGCATGGCCGCCTAACTCTCCTCCCCGGACCGGGGAGGGGAACCACGACGCGAAGCGGCGTGGTGGAGGGGGCCCACGGTCGAACGGAGCGGCTTCTTTTAATTCGCTTGCGAAGCTCAGACGTGGGCCCCCACCACCAGCTACGCTGGTCCCCCTCCCCGTCCCGGGGAGGAATTGCTAAGTCCGCCGCATGAACATCCTCATCACCGGCGCGAGCCGCGGCATCGGCGCGGCCGCTTACGCGCTCCTCAAGAAGACCGGCCATAACGTCGTCGGCCATTCGACCAAGGGCAGCGACACGCTGATCGCGGGCGACCTCACCGACCCCAAGGCGCCGCGCGACATCTGGGACACCGCGCTCGACGAGCTCGGCGGCACAATCGACGTGCTGGTCAACAATGCCGGGATTTACGAAGGCGTACCCGACAATTCTTCCGACGAGGAGTGGCACGCGGCCTGGCAGCGGACTCTGACCATCAACCTGCAGGCCGCCGCCGACCTGTCGCGGCTCGCCGTGTCGCACTTCCTCGACCGCGGCGGAGGCGGCCGGATCGTCAATGTCTCCAGCCGCGCCGCCTTTCGCGGCGACTCGCCGCAACACTGGCATTACGCCGCGTCCAAGGGGGCGATCGTGAGCATGACCAGGACGATTGCGCGCGGTTATGCGAGCGAGGGCATTCTCTGCTTCGCCGTCGCGCCCGGCTTCACGGTGTCGGAAATGACGGCCGAATATCTGCAGGGCCGGGGCGGTGCGCAGATCGTCGCCGACATTCCGCTCGGCCGGGTCGCCTCGACCGACGAGGTCGCTGAGGTCATCCGCTGGCTGTCGATCGACGCGCCGGCCTCGGCCACGGCAAGCGTTATCGACGTCAACGGCGCAAGCTATGTTCGTTAGCCTTGCCATCCTCGCGGCAGCCCAGCAGGTCGTCATCCCGCTCGGCAATCCAAAGGTCATCGAGCAACCGCGCGCGCCCATCGAGAAATCCGGCCCGCTGTTCGCCTATCAGTGCAAGGACTGGGACGATTACGACAAGCCCGCACCGCCGGTCCGCATCTTCGGCAACACCTATCTCGTCGGCACCTGCGGGATCTCGTCGATCCTGATCACCGATCCCGCCGGCGACATATTGATCGACGGCGGCACCGAGAATGACGCGGACCTGATCGCAGCGAACATCCGAAGGCTGGGATTCCGGGTCACCGACGTCAAATATCTGCTCAGCAGCCACGAACATTTCGATCATGCCGGCGGCCTCGCCAAGCTCCAGCGGCTGACCGGCGCGCAAATTCTCGCCTCTCCCGCGGCTGCGGCAGTGATCAACAGCGGCGTTCCGGCCGCCGCCGATCCGCAGGCGGGGGTGCTCAAATCCTTCCCGCCGGCGCATGTCGACAGGATCGTCCAGGACGGCGAGATGATCCGCCTCGGCAACACGGTGGTGGTGCCCACGATGACGCCCGGCCACACGGCGGGCGCGATCACCTGGCATTGGGGAAGCTGCCAGGGCGGCGTGTGCCGGCAGATCGTCTATGCCGACAGCCTGACGCCGGTCAGCGACAAGACATACCGCTTCAGCGACCACCCGGACTATCTCGCCGCCTTTCGCGCGAGCATCGCGAAAGTGGCGGCGCTGCCCTGCGACATCCTGCTTACCCCGCATCCGTCGGCGAGCGACATGGTGGCGCGGCTCGGTCGGGCGAAGGTCGAAGACGACAACGCCTGCAAGGATTATGCGGCGCAGCTGACCAAGCAGCTCGACGACAGGGTGGCGAAGGAATCCGCCGCCAAGTGAGCTTCCGAGTCACCGTTCCGTGCACGCGGGCGCAAGGGGAAGCGGTCGCGGCGCTGGACGATGTACTGACCGGCGCCGTGATCGTCGCTGACGAGCCCGATCCGTCGCGGCCGGACGAGTGGCTGATCCACGCTTATTTCGAGCAACCGCCGAGCGCGGACGAACTGGCGGCATTGCGTTCGCTGGGCTCGGGCGAGCCGCGGGTCGAGGAACTGGCGGAGAGCGACTGGGTGACGATGAGCCAGTCGGGGCTGCAGCCGATCCGGGCCGGCCGTTTCACCGTCCACACGCCGATGTTCCCGCCGGAAGACGAACGAATCAATTTCGAGATCGACGCCAGCCTCGCCTTCGGCACCGGCCAACACGCGACCACCAGCGGCTGCCTCGAAGCGCTCGATCGGCTCGAGCGCCAGGGCAAATGCTTCGCGAATATCGCTGACATCGGCACCGGTACCGGACTCCTTGCCTTCGCGGCGCTTGCGCTGTGGCCTGAGGCGAAATGCATCGCGACGGACATCGACCCGGTCGCCGTCGAGGTCGCGCGCGATAATGCGGCGATCAATCGCGTGAAGCTCGGCCACGGCGTGGGCCAGCTGTTGCTGGCGCAAGCCGACGGCATGGATTCGCCGCTGCTGGCGGCGCGCGCGCCGTTCGACCTGATCGTCGCCAACATCCTCGCAGGCCCGCTGGTCGAGCTTGCGCCAGCGTTCGCGAAAGCGCTGGCTGCTGGCGGGAGCATCGTGCTCGCCGGATTACTCGACACGCAGGCCGCCGCGGTTGCCCATGCATACGAAGCCGAGGGCCTGGTCCTGCGTGACGCCGGGTTCGGCGAGTGGCCCGTCCTGGTCTGCAAACGCGCCTAGCCCTCTTGTCTCGCAGACTGGCCGCTGCAACACCGGCGCAATGAGATACCCAATCCTTCTTGCCGCGGCTGCGGCGCTGGTCTCCTCGTCCGCGCTCGCCGCACCCGTGTCGCACCACGCGAAATCGCACGCGGCCAAGCCGCCGAAGGCCGAAGGCGCTGCGGACAAGAAGGCGGCGACGGCCCAACCCGTGAAAGAGTTCTTCAAGCCGTCCGAAGTGCGCTCGACCGGCACGGTGATCGTCGGCGGGCAGCCGATCGCTTACGACGCGGTCGCCGGAACGCTCGTCGTCCACTCGAAGGACTGGTCCGACACCGACGCGGTCGAAGCGGACGCGTCGACGGACAAGAGCAAGAACGAGCCCAAGCCCGAAGCGTCGATCTATTATGTCGCCTACTTCAAGCAAGGCGCACCGTCGGCCGCGCGGCCGATCACTTTCCTGTTCAACGGCGGCCCCGGATCGTCGAGCATCTGGCTGCACATGGGCGCGTTCGGCCCCGTGCGGGTTACGACCGCCGACGCGCCGAACCACACGCATCCGGCGCCTTATTCGACCGTCAACAATGACGAGACCCTGCTCGACGCCAGCGACCTCGTGTTCATCGACGCGCCGGGCACGGGCTTTTCGCGCATCGCCGGC
>DATNFJ010000107.1:0-19900 GCA_035606455.1 Sphingomicrobium sp. | reverse complement strand
CTATGCAGGTGCTCCGCGACAAGGGGCTCGTCTACGAAGGCACGCTCGAGCGGCCCAAGAGCCTGGAACCGCAGGACGAATGGGAGCCGGTCGAGCTAACGCTATTCCGCTCGAGCCAGTTCGGCGACGACCAGGACCGGCCGATGAAGAAGTCGGACGGCAGCTGGACCTATTTCGGCGCCGACGCCGCCTATCACTGGCAGAAGGCCAAGAACGCCGACCACCTGGTCAACATCTGGGGCGCGGATCATGCCGGGACGGTGAAGCGCGTTCAGGCCGCGGTGAAGGCGCTGACCGATGGCCGCGTCGACCTCGACGTCAAGCTGGTGCAGATGGTGCGCCTCTTCCGCGGCGGCGAGCCGGTGAAGATGAGCAAGCGGGCCGGTGATTTCGTCACCCTCGCCGAAGTCGTGGAAGAGGTCGGCAAGGACGTCGTCCGCTTCATGATGCTGACCCGCCGCGCCGACGCGCCGCTCGACTTCGACTTTATGTAGGTGGTCGAGGCGTCGAAGGACAATCCGGTCTTCTACGTCCAGTACGCTCATGCGCGGATCAGCTCGCTGAAGCGCAAGGCGGCCGAAGCGGGCGTCGACTTCGCGACGGAAGCGGACCTGTCACTGCTCGACGACGAGGAGCTGGCGCTGGTCAAACGCGCCGCCCAATATCCGCGCGTACTCGAAGGCGCCGCGCTGGCGCACGAGCCGCACCGGATCGCTTTCTATCTCTACGATCTGGCGGCCGAGTTCCACGCGCTGTGGAACCGCGGCAACGACGATCCCCAGCGGCGCTTCCTGCTTGAAAACAATCCACAACTTTCTCGAGCGCGGCTGGAATTGGCCTTTGGCGTGGGGCAAATCATCCGGAGCGGCCTCGCGCTGATGGGGGTGGCGGCCGCCGAGGAGATGCGCTGACCATGAGCCAGGCCCAGGCGGCGGCGGACCGGCTGCCGTGGCTGTCGGACGAACCGAGCCCGCCGAAACGGCGCGCAGGCAGCAGTCGCGAGCTCGCCGGTTGGGCAAGCGCCGCGGTCCTGCTCGTTGCCGGCGCGTCCTACTGGATGGGCGCCCATAGCTGGGAGAAGCCAAGGGGGGCCGCACCCGCCGTGCAGCCGAGCACGACCGTTCCGCTTCCGCAGCCCTATGCGGCGGAGCCGGCGCAGCCGCAGGTCGCGCTCGAACCCGAGCCCGAAGTCGCTCCAGCGCCGATGCGCCAGGTGCCGATCGAAAGGCCGCGCATCGAGAGAAGGCCGGTTCGCGCCGCGCTGTCGGCTCACGAACCTGTTGAAGGCCCGGTCGAAGAGAAACCCGCCATCGCTCCGCCGCCGGTGGCAATTCCAGCTCCGCAGCCCGTACCCAGCGCCGTGCCGAGGCCGTTGACTCTCTGGCCGGCGACGCAGTCAAAGGGCGCCCACGGCCGCATCGTTCGCATCGGTGCGTTCGGGAGCCGCCTCCAGGCCAAGCTCGGCTGGCGCTACATGGTCCAGGCTTATCCCGCGGTCGCGCATTTGCCCGCGGCAGTCGTCGAAACCCGCAATTCGCGCGGGCGGCCCTTCTACCGATTCCAGATCGGCACCACCTCGCAGGCGCACTCGGAGGTGCTATGCCAGCGCATGGGCAAGATTCGTCTTAGCTGCGCGGTCGTCGGTCTTCCCTGGCGACCGGCCGGTGTCGAGCGGTGAGCGACAGCCGCGGCTATGACGAGCAGCTTCCCTGGCTGCAGCCGGTCGAGGACGAGGACGAGCCGCGGGGACTCTCCGCCCGCAAGATGCTTGCGGCGCTGGCCGTCGTGTTGCTCGCCGCGCTGCTCGTCGCCGCAACTTTCTTCTGGCTCGGCCGGCGCGATGCGGCGGTGAACGGCCCGCCCGAGCTGATCCACGCCCCGCCCGGCCCATATAAGGTGAAGCCGCCCAACCCCGGCGGCCTCGATATCAGCAGCGAAAGCGAAAGCGCGTTCGAAACCAGCGCAGGCGAAGACCGCGATTCGCGCCTCGACACCAGCAAGCTTCCGCAGGGGACGGTGGCCAAGCCGCCGCAGGAGCAGCCGAAGACGGCAGCCGCACAGCCTGCGCAACCGGCGAAACCCGCTGCCGAAGCCCCCGCGCAGCCGAAGGCCGCTGGAGGCGCCGGAAGCGTGATCCAGCTCGGCGCATTCGCCAACCGGGCGCAGGCCGAGCGGGCGTGGACGGCCTTGTCCGCGCGCTTCGCGACCATCGCGTCGATGAACAAGATGATCGTGCCGTTTCCCGGCGGAATCCGCCTGCGCGCCGGCGCCTCGTCGTCCGCCGACGCCAAGCAGGCGTGCGAAACGCTGAAAGCCGCCGGCGAGAACTGCTTCGTGGCTCAATAGTGCAGGCGGCGATCTACGCTCCGGCGGGGCCCGGGCTCACCAGTGACGAGCAAAGCTTTTTCCGCGAGGCGGACCCCGCAGGCTTCATCGTCTTCAGGCGCAATTGCGAGACTCGCGAGCAGCTTCGGCGGCTGACGGATTCGCTGCGCGAGATCAGCGGCCGGGGCGACCTGCCGATCCTGATCGACCAGGAAGGCGGCCGCGTCGCCCGGATGAAGCCGCCGGAGTGGCCGGCATTCCCCGCCGCGGAGCGGTTCGCGCAGCTCTACCGGCTCGCGCCGTCATCGGCGATCGAGGCGGCTCGGGCGAACGCGCGTGCGATCGCGCTGATGCTCCGCGACGTCGGGATCAACGTCGACGCGCTGCCGCTGCTCGACGTCCGGCAGGCGGGTGCGAGCGACATCATCGGCGATCGCGCGCTCGGCAGTGAACCGATGCAGGTGGCGGCACTCGGCCGCGCGGTTCTCGACGGAATGGCCTCGGCCGGCGTGGTCGGCATCGTCAAGCACATCCCGGGTCACGGCCGGGCGCTGGTCGACAGTCACAAGGAGCTCCCGCTGGTGACGGCGAGCGCCGAGGAGCTGGAAATCGACCTCGAGCCGTTCGAGCGCCTGTCGTCGGCGCCAATGGGGATGATGGCGCACGTCGTTTACACCGCCTGGGACGCCGAGCGGCCGGCGAGCATGTCGCCCACCGTCATTCGCGAGATTGTCCGCGAACGAATCGGTTTCGACGGCTGGCTGATGAGCGACGATATCGGGATGGAGGCGCTCCAGGGCGATTTCGGCAGCCGCGCCGCGGGCGTCGTCGCCGCGGGTTGCGATGCGGCGCTCCATTGCTCGGGGAAAATGGACGAGATGCTCGCCGTCGCAGCCGCGGTGCCGAGGATGAGCGCGGAAGGCGAGGCGCGCCTCGCTCGAGCGATGGCCGGGATCGATGCCCAGAAAGACGACCCGGACTTCGCCAAATCAATCGCGACACGCGACGCGCTGCTCGCACTCGCCTGAGCCGGGTTCCCGCGTTCGCAGATGACAGCCGCCGGTTCGTCGATGGAGAGGGTTGCCGCGCGAAACTAACTTTTGCCAAGGTGCTGCCGCCTAATCCCGACATTCCAGCAAGAGATTCCCTGCCGATGCGCCCGATCTCCCTTCTCTGTGCCGCCGCCGCTCTCGCCGTTTCTCCGGCCTTCGCCCAGCCCGCGCCTGGGGGCGGCGGTGGCGGAAGTGGCGGCGACAAGGTCAAGAGCGTCGATGACCTGCACAAGGAAGCGCTCAACCGGGAAGCCGCGAGCGTGTGGAACGGCGCGCCGGTCGCCGAGCGGACGGTTTCATCCGCCCACAGCGCCATCGTGGACGGGCGTACGCTGCCCTACACCGCGACCGCGGGCACGCTCACCATCCGCGACGAAGAGGGCAAGCCAACCGCGAGCATCTTCTACACTGCCGACACGGTCGACGGCGTCCCCGGATCGCGCCGCCCCATCACCTTCTTCTATAACGGCGGTCCCGGCTCGGCGTCGCTGTGGCTGCGGATGGGCTCGTTCGGTCCGATGCGCATCCAGACGGTGAATGCGCAGTATTTGAAGCCGGCGCCGTTCAATCTCGCGCCCAATCCCGACACACTGCTCGGCGCGACCGACCTGGTGTTCATCGACGCTCCGGGCACCGGCTATTCGCGCCCGCTCGGCGACGCCAAGCCGGCCGACTTCTACGGCGTCGACCAGGACGCCGACGCCTTCGCCCGTGCGATCATGCGCTACGTGACCAAGTTCGGCCGCTGGGACAGCCCCAAGTTCCTGTTCGGCGAAAGCTACGGGACGACCCGGTCGGGCGCGCTTTCCTACCAGCTGCAGCAGCGCGGCATGGCGCTGAACGGCGTGATCCTGTTGTCCTCGATCATGAACTACGGCCGGCGCCAGCCGGGCCTTGACCGCGATTACCTCAATTATATCCCGAGCTACGCGACGACCGCCTGGTACCACCACAAGATGGCGAACCCGCCGGCGACCGTGGCCGAGGCCGCCGCGGAGGCGCGCGCGTTCGCCGAGGGCCCCTACGCAGCAGCGCTCGAAAAGGGCCAGACGATCAGCAAGCAGGAGGAAGACCAGGTCGCGCAGCAGATGAGCGCGCTGACCGGCCTCTCGCCCCAGTTCATCGAGGAGAACAACCTGCGCGTCGACCTGTCCGCGTTCCGCAAGGAGCTGTTGCGCGACCAGCGGCTGACCGTCGGCCGGTATGACTCGCGCTACACGGGCGTCGATCCGTCCGCCGGCGGCGACTCGCCCGATTTCGACGCGTCGGATGTCGCGATCAGCGGTGCGTTCGTCGGAACGCTGCAGAGCTATCTGGCGCACGATCTCGGTTACACGACCGACATGCCCTACCGGCTGAGCGCGAGCGACGCCGACGGGTTCAAGTGGGACTTCAAGCACAAGGCGCCGGGCGTCCGCTTCACGCTGAATGACCCGAACACTGCCCTCGACCTTTCGGCCGCGATGCGCACCAACCCCTATCTCAAGGTGCTGTCGCTCAACGGCTGGTACGATATGGCGACGCCATTCTTCGGTACCGAATACGATCTCGACCACATGATGCTCGAACCGGCGCAGCAGAAGAACCTGGAGTTCCGTTATTATCCGTCCGGCCACATGGTCTATCTGAACCCCGAGGCGCTCCACCTGATGCGGCTCGATGTCCAGAATTTCATCGAACAGGCGGTCGGCGAATCGGCGAGCGCCTACGTACCCGCCGCCGCCCCGGCGCGCCGCCGCCACCGCTGACTTATCCACAATAGAGTGGGGCGCCGCCTTCGCAGCGCCACCACTCGTGGTATCATGCTGGCGTGGATGAGGATTTCGACGAGCGGCCGATCCGCCAGTCCGATGAGCTGACGCTAAGCCTGGACGGCTGGGAGGGCCCGCTCGACCTGCTTCTGAACCTGGCGCGGGCACAGAAGGTCGACCTCGCGCAAATCTCGATCCTCCAGCTGGTCGAGCAATATCTCGCCTATCTGAACGAGGCGCGCGCGCTGAAGCTCGAGATCGCCGCCGATTATCTCGTGATGGCCGCGTGGCTGGCTTACCTTAAGTCCTGCCTGCTCCTGCCCAAGGACCCCGAAGCCGACCCGAGCCCGGAGGAAATCGCGCTGCGGCTTCAGATGCGGCTGCAGCGCCTCGATGCGATGCGCGAAGCCGGCGCGCGGCTGCTCGGCCGCGACCGCGTTGGCCGCGACGTGTTCGTCCGCGGCGCTCCCGAGGGCCTGCGCCTCATCCGCAAGGCGGCGTGGCAGGTGCGCGAGTTCGACCTGTTCGCGGCCTATGGCGTGGTCCGGGCGCGGACCCAGCCGGCGCTTCACGTGGTCCATGCCCGAGCGGTCATGACTCTCGACGAAGCGATCGAGCGGGTCGGGCGGATGATCGGCATGGCGCTCGAGTGGACCTTCCTCGAGACCTTCCTTCCGCCGAGCCGGGACCCGCAATTCCGCCGCTCGGCGCTGGCGTCGAGCTTCCTCGCCGCGCTTGAGCTCGCCCGCCGCGGGCGGCTCGACATCGCCCAGGATGAAGCCTTCGCGCCGATCAGGCTTAGAGCGGCGTGATGGACGAGCTCGCCCGCGCGATCGAAGCGACGTTGTTCGCGTCCGCCGAACCGCTGACGCTCGAGGAAATCGTCGAGCATGTCGGCGACGGCGAGGTCGAGATCGCGCTCGGCCAGCTTGCCGCGCAATATGAGGGCAGGGGGATCGAACTGGTGGAGCGCGGCGGCCGCTGGCATTTCCAGACCGCGCCCGACCTCGCGCACCTGCTGCGCCGCACGCGCGAGGAGCCTCGGCGCCTGTCGCGCGCGGCGACCGAGACCCTGGCGATCATCGCCTACCATGAACCCGTCAGCCGCGCGGAGATCGAGTCGATCCGCGGAGTCCAGATCTCGAAAGGCACGTTGGACGTGTTGATGGATGCCGGCTGGGTTCGGCCCGCCGGCCGCCGCGAAGGGCCGGGCCGGCCGTTGCTCTACGCGACGACCAAGGAGTTTTTGACCCACTTCGGGCTTGGCTCGCGCCAGGACCTGCCGGGGATCGAGGACCTCAAGGCGGCGGGACTTTTGGACCCGCTCGATGAGTCAGTCATGGACTCGCTCGACCAGCTTCAACTGGAAAGCGAAGAGCAAGACGACTAGATACGCGCCTCAAAGGAGTTTCCCCATGGGCGGTCTCAGCATTTGGCATATCCTCATCATCGGCATCTTCGTGCTGCTCTTGTTTGGAGGAAGCCGCTTCTCGTCGATGATGGGCGACATGGCCAAGGGCATCAAGAGCTTCAAAGAAGGCATGGCCGACGAGAATGACGACAAGATGCGGCGCTATGACGAGCAGCGCCGCAACGAGCCGCCGCGCCGGCTGCCGCGCGATGACATCGGCCCGCAGGAGCCGATCGACGTCACCCCCCGGCCGGCCGAGCCCGTCACCCCGCCGCCCCGGGACGACGAACCCCGCTAAGCTCTTCTAGCCAAGCATGTTCGGCTTCGATTCCGCCGAGATCGCGATCATCGCGGTTCTCGCGCTGATCTTCATCGGTCCCAAGGAACTCCCGAAGGTCATGAGGACGGTCGGCTATTGGGTCGGCAAGGTCCGCGGCATGGCGCGCCACTTCACCGCCGGAATCGAGGACATGGTCCGCCAGGCGGAGCTCGAGGAAATGGAGAAGAAGTGGCGCGAGGAGAATGAACGGATCATGCAATTGCATCCGCCCGACACTCATTATTCGGAACCAGGCAAAGCGGACGAGATGCCGCCCCTGGCGGAGGTCGAAGAACCGACCCTCCCATTCGACGAGCGCCAGCCGGAGGACGATCTCCCGCCCGAGGAGCGGCCGCTCCCGTGAAGGACATCGACGAGACCAAGCAGCCGCTGCTCGAACATCTGATCGAGCTCAGGCGGCGACTTCTCTGGTCGCTGGTCACGCTGATCGTATTTTTCTTCATCTGCTTTCACTTCGCCGAGAACATCTTCGCCGTGCTGGTGCAGCCGCTGCTCAAGGCCGGGCAGGGACGGTTGATCTACACTGACGTGTTCGAGGCTTTCTTCGTCCAGGTGAAGGTCGCGCTGTTCGCGGCGATCATGCTGAGCTTCCCGGTCATCGCGACACAGCTGTGGCGCTTTATCGCCCCCGGCCTCTACGCGAAGGAGAAAAGGGCATTCCTGCCCTTCCTTCTCGCGACGCCGCTGTTCTTCGCGGCCGGAGCCTGCTTCGCCTACTTCCTTGCCGTGCCGTGGGCGCTGCACTTCCTTTTGAGCTATCAGGGCAACATCGGCGGCGTCCGGCAGGAGGCGCTGCCCGGCGTGGGCAACTACCTCAATTTCATCACCCACTTCATGTTCGGGTTCGGGGCGGCGTTCCTGTTGCCGATCCTGCTCATGATCCTCGAGCGCGCAGGGATCATCACTCGTCAGCAGCTCGCGAGCTCGCGGCGCTACGCGATCGTCGCGGCCGCGGCCGTGGCGGGCGTGCTCACGCCGCCGGACGCGGTGTCGATGATGATGCTGATGGTACCGCTCTACGGCCTCTACGAATTCGCGATCCTCGCCATCCGGATCACGCACTGGCGGGCCGCCCGGAAGGCGGCCCGATCAGGCTCTGCTGTGGTCGTACCCCAGACAGAAGAGGGCCCGGAAGCGCCACCGGGGGGGGGGAGGGTTGGCGGTTCCGGGCCCATTTAAGCGGATAGCGAGAGCGGGGGGGCAAAAGGTCACTATCCGAACTGCACAACGCCCCTTCTTTCGGATGGGTTCCCGGTCGCCGCGAAATTTTCCAATATTTTTTTGGGCGCCGCCGTAACGAAGACGCCCTGTGCATCAGAGCGGCGGAAATACCGGTAAATCAACGCTATAGCTTCCGAGCTTGCGATCCAGCGTCGAACGCAGCTGCTTGGCCAGGCCGCCGACAATCCGCTCAAACTGCACCTTCTCGGAGGCTTCGTCCTCGTCCGGGACAAGCACCCGGCTCCTGAGCGCGAGGCGGGCGGTAAGCTCGCTCGCGCGCCGCAACGAGATTTCGACCGGGTCGGAGGGGCGGTGGAGCATCGCGAACTCGACGATCTCGGTGATCAGGAAGGCAACCGCCACGGCGACGTCCTGCGTCGTGTTGACCGTGTCGAGATCGAGCTCGATCCGGAAGCTCCGCGCCGCCTCGGGGGCGCCTGCGCGCAGCTCCGCGGCGAGTTCGGTCAGGAGCGGCCGAAGCGCGATTCCGCGATTTTCCTCCATTTCCGCGAAGTGGTTTCGGTGCACGATCGACAGTGCGCCGACACGGCGGCTGATCCCCGCATAAGCCGATCGCGCCTCGGCGGTGGTTGCGCTCCGCCCGTGGATGTTGAGCAGCGATGCGACGACCTGCAGGTTGTTCTTCACCCGGTGGTGGACTTCGCGGACCAGCCGCCGCTGTCCTTCAAGCGCGCTGGTCATTTCGGCGTCGGATTCCTCGACTCGCGTGACGGCCCGCGCGAAGGCGTTGCGCAGCTCCTGGATTTCTTCCGAGGGGCCGACCTTCTGGGGGAGGTCGACCGTGGTGCCGGGCTCGTAGCTAAGCACGGCCCGTTCCAGCCGCTTCAGCGGACGGATGAGCAGGCGGCTGACCACCAGCCAAGTGATCAGCGCGGCCGCGACCCACATCAGCACCGGCAAGAGCAGGACGAGACGATCGATCGCCGTAATCCGCCGATCCGCGGTCGCGACCCGGGCGCGAAGATCACCCTTGCCGATCGGCCAGTCGGTGACGTGCGACTGGACCTTGAGATCGGGAGCGGCCGTGATCACCGGCAGCTCTTGGGTCGGGTCGTGGAGGACGAGCGTCTGAACGTCCGAGTTTGCCGTGATCGCGGATGTCCGAAGCTCCTGGACCGGCACCAACGCGGTCGCCATCCCGTCGATCACTCCGACCCGGATCGCGACCGCCTGGGCGGCGGGGACCAGCCGCAATGCGATATCCCCGGGCGCGATGACCGGCAGCTCTCCGGTGTCTGCCACCGTGCCGTTGGTGCACACCGGATGTCCATCAGCGCCTTCGAGCTCGAAGTTCTGAGCAGCGCCCGGAGCGATCGCCAGCGAGCGTCGCGCCCGTTCACATGCGTTGGACTCGCCGTCAACAAACGCGCCGTTCGCGGCGATCCGAAGCGCCAACGCATCGCGCGCGATGAGGCTCTGAACTGCGCTGGCGGCAATCCGGGACTGATCGTCGCTGCGTTGCAGAAGCGCCGAGTTTGCCTGGCGGATGCCGCTCTCGCCGAGCCAGACCAGAGCGACTCCGATCGGAAGCAGGACCGCAGTCAGCATCAGCAGAAGCTTTGCGGCCGTCGGCAGACGTCCGAACCGCTCGGCGGCCGTCATCGCGCAGACCCCAAGGGCCTAGCTGAGCTTCCCGATGAGGTTGAGGAAATCGTCCGGGACGGGTTCGCGCAACGTATCGTCATAGACGGTGCGCAGCGCGCGACCGAGATCGCCGGAACGGCCGCCGCCGCGACCTCCACGACTGCCGCCGCTTCCGCCTCGACCGGAACCGCTCGACTTCTTCGAGTGCCTGGAATGTCCGGCTCCCTCCGTCTCGCTTCCTTTCTTGGCACTCAACTCCCAGTCCCCCCTCGCGCGGGTTCCTTGGCGCGCTCATACAAATCTGGCTGCGCGGCGCAACGGTTCCCAAAGCCATGCCCCGCTTAGGCACGTAATAAATTGAGCCGCGCGTGCCTTCCCGGCTCCGCGTCGGCGTCGGTTCAGTCATCGGAAACTAAATGGCCCATGCTTGGTTCCACACCGCAGACACTTCTCTTGGGGGCGATGCGGCGACGCAACAGACGGTCCTTCCAGGGTTGCAACAATCGAGGCGCCTCGCCAAAGACGCCGCCAAACTTAGGATTTACGAGGGAGATTACCCGCTTATGTCCCTTGGTCAGGAACTCGCCCCCCATCTGCCGTTTCTGCGCCGCTATGCGCGCGCCCTGACCGGCAGCCAGGCGCACGGCGACGCTTTTGTCCGCGCGACGCTCGAAGCCATCGTCGCCAAGCCCGATGAATTCCCGCGCGACGTCGATCCTCGGCTCGGGCTTTACAAGACTTTCCACGCGATCTGGTCGACCGCCAATGTCGAGGAAGGGGAAG
Organism: Sphingomicrobium sp.; assembly: GCA_035606455.1. GTDB lineage: Bacteria > Pseudomonadota > Alphaproteobacteria > Sphingomonadales > Sphingomonadaceae > Sphingomicrobium. The sequence continues at coordinate 9,412 of DATNFJ010000107.1, read as the reverse complement.
AGCCTTCCAAGAGCCCGATCGGAGCCGAGGGGATCGCCCATGCGCGGCTGTCGCGCATCACGCCGCTTTCGCGCCAGGCGCTGCTTCTAACGGCGCTCGAGGGTTTCTCGTCGGAAGACACGGCGTATTTGATCGACGTCAGTCCCGCCGACGTCGACTCGCTGGTCGCCGAAGCGCTGGAGGAAATCGAGCGGCAGACGCTCGCCGACGTGCTGATCATCGAGGACGAACCGATCATTGCGATGGACATCGAGACGATCGTCCGCGACCTCGGCCACAACGTCACCGGAGTCGCGGTGACTCGCGACGAAGCGGTGTCGCAGGCGCGCCAGCATCCGCCGGGCCTCGTGCTCGCGGACATCCAGCTCGCCGACGATTCGAGCGGAATCGACGCGGTGAAGGACATCCTCGCGGAATTCTCGGTGCCGGTGATCTTCATCACCGCATTCCCCGAGCGGCTGCTGACCGGCACTCGGCCCGAGCCGACGTTCCTGATCACCAAGCCGTTCCAGCGCTCGACGGTCAAAGCGGCGATCGCTCAGGCGCTGTTTTTCGACGCCGCCACCGTACCTGCGGCTTGAACGGAACACGGTTCCGGCCGGCGCGTTGGCCGGGGGAACAGTGATTTCGTGACGAGAGCTTAATGACAGCCGACCCGCGGTCCGATCGCCCGATTGTCGAAACGACGACCGAAGCGCGGGAAGGATCGACCCCCGGGATGACACGCTATGTGCTCATCATCGGAACAGCATTGGTGATCATCTGCTTCTTGATCATCGTGTTGGTGATTCGATCCTGAACACCTATCTCCCGTCACACTTGCTGTTCATCTTGGATCAAAGCGCGCGCGGCCAGTGCCGGCGTGGTCAAAAGGGTGGGGTCTAGATTGACGGACGATCGCGAAGAGGACCGACCAGCAGCCGCTTCGGCCGAACCGGTCCCGCTGTCCGATCCGGATTTCAAGGAACAGCTTGCCGCGGTCATCCCTCACCTCCGCGCCTTCGGCCGCTCGCTTTCGGGTAGCCGCGACCTGGCCGATGATCTCGTCCAGGAAACGCTTCTGAAAGCATGGGCCGCTCGCAAGCGCTTCCAGGCGGGCACGAACATGCGCGCCTGGACCTTCATCATCCTCAGGAACCTATTCTTGAGCCAGATGCGCCGCGCCCGGTTCAAGGGCGAATGGGATGACATCACGGCGTCGAAAATCCTCGCCGCGCCGGCGAGTCAGGACCGCCAAATCGAGCTCGGCGACATGCAGCGCGCGTTGATGCACCTGCCGCAGCCGCAGCGCGAGGCCCTGATCCTCGTCGGCGCTGGCGGCTTCGCCTACGAGGAGGCGGCCGAGATCTGCGGCTGCGCCGTCGGAACGATCAAGAGCCGAGTCGCACGCGGCCGGGTCGCGCTCGAGCAGCTGCTGTCGAGCGGCAAGCTTCCGTCGCGGCGCCAGCACCGGACCGACCCGGACAAGTCGGCGCTCCAGACGATCATGGGCGAAGTCGACGAGCTCAGTCGCGACCACGAACGAGGGTGACTGCATTCCTGCGAAAGCAGGAATCTGGGCTGGATCCCGGAATTCGCCGAGGCGAGCCGCTCGCGATCAGTTGAGGCGTCGCAGAAGCTCGGCGAAATCGCGGTCGCAGGGCTCCGATGCGGCGGCCTCGAAGGCTCGGCGCAGCGCGGCCGTGATCCCGGCATGGGCGGGCGGAATGTCCACTCTGATGACTCGACGGTCCATTGAGTTCAGTTCCGGCGCCGCAACGTCCTCTCGTTCCAGCTTCATCGCCATTGCAAACGAGCAGAAGCGCGCGGAAGTTTCGTCGGAATGGTGACGTTCACAGCGAAAAGCGGCCGATGAGTCGCGGCGATGCACCCGGAAGCGCCCACGCTCGGGCCGATGCGCTGAGGCGGGCGCTCGACCATTCGCCATTCCTGCGCGAGGCGGTGTCGCTTTACCCGCACGTGGCCGACGCTTTCCGCGCCGACGGAGCGATGGCAGCGGCCGATCTTGCGCTAGGCGGCGCGTCCGATCTGCCGGTCGAAGGGCGCCTTCGCCGGCGGCGTCACGGCCTCGCGCTGGCTGTCGCGCTCGGCGACCTCGCGGGCGAGCTGCCGCTCGAGCAGGTGACTCGGCTGCTGTCGGATTTCGCCGATAATGCGATCGACCAAGCCGTCGCCGCCGCGATTGCCGAGCGCGTCCCCGATGCGGACATGGCCGGTTTCGCGGTGATCGCGCTTGGCAAGCTCGGGAGCCGCGAGCTCAATTACTCCTCGGACGTCGACCTGATGCTGTTGTTCGACCCCGCGACACTGCCGCGCCGGCCGCGCGAGGAGCCGGGCGAAGCGGCGGTGCGGATCGGCAGGCGGGTCATCGAGCTGCTCCAGAAGCGCACCGAGGACGGCTATGTCGAGCGGGTCGATTTGAGGCTTCGGCCGTCACCCGAAGTCACGCCAATCGCCCTTCCGGTCGATGCCGCCATCTCGCACTACGAATCGAGCGCCCTGCCGTGGGAGCGCGCTGCGTTCATCCGGGCGCGCGCCGCGGCCGGCGATACAGCGCTTGGCCAGCACTTTCTCGACTCGATCGAGCCGTTCGTGTGGCGGCGGTCGCTCGACTTCGGGGTGATCGAAGACGTGCGGCAGATTTCCGCCCGAATCCGCGACCATTTCGCTCAAGGGTCCGAGATAGGCCCCGGGTTCGATCTCAAGCGCGGGCGCGGCGGCATTCGCGAAGTCGAGTTCTTTGTCCAGATTCAGCAGATGATCCATGGCGGCCGCGACACGTCGGTCCGGTCTGGAGCGACGCTGGATGCGATCGAGGCGCTGCGTGACTCGGGACGGCTCGAGGCGGACACCGCCAACGCGCTCGCAAGCGCTTACCGGCTGCTGCGTACGGTCGAGCATCGCGTGCAGATGGTCGCGGATGCGCAGACGCATCTGCTTCCCCCCGCGGCGGCGGACCTCGACAATGTTGCGCAGCTCCACGGTCTCAAGGACGGCGGCGCGCTGATCGCCGAACTCCGGCCGCACGTCGAAGAGGCGGGCCGAATCTTCGACGACCTCGCCCCCGGAGAGCGCGGTGTCCTGTCGAGCGATCCGGATATCCTCAAGGCGGAACTGGCGGCGCTCGGATTTGCCGATGCCGAAGGGGCCGCGCGGCATGTCGCCCGTTGGCGATCCGCCAAGGCGCGCTCGCTTCGCTCGCCGGCCGCGCGGCAGGCATTCGAGGCGATGCTTCCGGCACTTCTCCCGGCAATCGCGGCGGGCGCGCACCCGGACCACGCGCTCAATCGGCTCAGCGACATCGTCGAGCGGTTATCCAGCGGCGTAAACTTCTTTCGGCTACTCGAAGCCCGGCCGCAGCTCGCCGAGCTGCTCGCCAAGGTGCTTGCGCATGCGCCGGCGCTGGCGGATCAGCTCGCCCGCCGACCCGAGCTGTTCGAAGGCCTGTTCGATGCGTCGAGCTTCTCCATGCCTCCTCCCGCGGCGGAATTCGCCACGCGCCTCGAGGAGGCGATGCGCGGCCAACCCTATGACATGGCGCTGGACCGGGCGCGGAGGCTGGTCAACGAGCGACGTTTCGCGCTCGGCGTGCAGCTGATCGACCGTCGCCGCGATCCGCTCGAGGTCACCGAGGGTTACGCCCGCGTCGCGGAGGGCGCGCTGGTGGCGCTGGGCGAGAGGACGGTGCGTGAGTTCGAGCAAGCCCATGGTGGCTTCCCGGATGGCGAGTTGGTGATCCTCGGCCTTGGCAGACTAGGCGGCCATTCGCTCACGCACGCCTCCGACCTCGACATGATCTATCTGCACACCGCAGTGGAGGGCGGCGCATCCGACGGGCGAAAGCCGCTCGGCCCCAACGACTATTTCAATCGCCTTGCGACGCGGGTGACGGCGGCGCTCAGCGTGTCCACCGCCGCCGGCCCGCTGTACGACGTCGACGTCCGGCTTCGGCCCGAAGGCGCGAAGGGCATGCTCGTAGTCTCGCTCGATGCGTTCGAACGCTACCAACGCGAAGAGGCATGGACGTGGGAACATATGGCGCTGTGCCGCGCGCGGCCGGTGTTCGGATCGGAGAATGCGCGGCGGCGGGCAGCGAGAATCATCGACGATGTACTGCGGATGCCGCGCGACCGCGCGCAAGTCGTCCGCGACGCTGCGAAGATGCGGGCCGAGATGGCCACGCACAAACCGCCGCAGGGGCCGCTCGACGTGAAGCTCGGGCCGGGTGGGCTGGTCGACCTGGAATTCGCCGTTCACGTGTTGCAGTTGACGACGCACGTCGGCCTCAACACGCGGCTCGAAGATGCAGTGGATGCCTTGGCGGACGCATCTTTAGTTGAGGCAAATGTTGTCGAAGCGCTAAGGTTGCTTTCGCGAATGCTGGTGATGATGCGGCTCGTCGCGCCCGGCGACGTCAAGCCGACGCCGGACACGTGGCAACTGGTAGCCGAAGCCTGCGGCGCGGCGACCTGGGACGAATTGCTTGCCGAGCACGACGCCGCGCGCCAGAGGATCGCCGAACTCTGGACCGGCATCAAGGAGGGGTCGTGATGATCAACGAAGGCGACAAGGCACCGGCAATCGCCGTCACCGCGACCGACGGCAGCAGCGTGAACTTCGCTTCACCCGGCCAGCCGGTGGTCCTCTATTTCTACCCGAAGGACGACACGTCCGGCTGCACCCGCGAAGCGCAGGACTTCACCGCGCTGGCGGGCGATTTCAACAAGGCAGGCGTGAAGGTGATCGGAGTCTCACGCGACCCGATGAAGAGCCATGAGAAGTTCATTGGCAAATACGACCTCAAGGTACCGCTCGTCTCCGACCAGGACGGGCGCATCTCCGACTCGTTCGGCACCTGGGTCCAGAAGTCGATGTATGGCCGCAAATATATGGGCATGGAGCGCTCGACTTTCCTAATCGGCGCCGACGGGCGCGTGCTCAAGGCATGGCGCAAGGTGAAAGTCCCAGGCCATGCGCAGGAAGTGCTGGAAGCGGCGCGGGAGAACGCTTCGGCCTAGCTGGCCAAGGTTTTGTAGATCATCTCCCAGTACACGACGTCATCATAGAGCGCCCGCACCGGGAGGCGCTCGTCTAGGCCGTGTTCGCGATCGTCGATGGGCGAAATCGCGAAGCTCCCGTCGATGTCGTAAACAGGAATCCCTTGAGCTCGGAAGAAACTGCCGTCGCTCGCGCCCCTGCTCATCTCCGGATAGACGTCCATTTGAGGACCGTAGATTGCGTGAATGGCGCTGCTGACTGCGCCCAGCACGTCCGGCCGCAATGGCGACGCGGGGGTGGGCTGCCCAATGAAGTTGGGGTCCGGCGTGACCTGCACCTTCGGTCCGGCGACCTGCTGAAGCTCGGCCTGGATGACCTTCGGGTCGACACCCGGCATGATCCGGCAGTTCACCGTGCCGACCGCGGTTTCGGGCAGCGCGTTATCGGCGTGGCCTGCCTGCAGCATCGTCGCGACGCAGGTCGTGCGCGTGAAGCCGACCTCGAGCGGGTTCGCCTCGATCGCGTCCGCGGCCGCATTGTCGTTGGGATTGGCGAGAAAGGCGCGGATTTCCTGACCCAGCGCTGAATTCCCCTCCTGCCTCGCGCGGTGCTCGAAATAGGCGCGTGTGGAATCGTTCAGCATCGGCTGGAAGCGGTGTGTCTGGAGCCGCTTCAAGGCGTCGGTGAGGTCGTAGATCGCATTGTCGGGACGCGGCTGCGAACTGTGGCCGCCGCGATTGCGTGCAGTGAAGAAATAGGTTTGGAAGGTCTTTTCCGCCGTCGAAACGGTGCAGCCCAGCGGCTGAAAGCTCTCGTCGTAGGAGGCGCAGGTACCATCGGCGTTCAGGCCGAACTCCGCGTCGGTCAGGTTGCGCCACTTGGTCGAGGCGAGCGTCGCGCCTTCGCCCTTCGTCTCCTCGTCGCCGCTGTAGAAGAAGATGATGTCTCGGTCGGGCTTGAACCCTTCGGCCATGAGTTTCACGGCGGCCACGGTCGTCGCGACGTCGCCGTTCTTCATGTCCTTGGTGCCGCGGCCGTAGAAATAGCCGCCTTCTTCCCGCAGGACGAACGGGTCGTACTTCCAGTCGGACCGCTTGGCCTCGACCACGTCCATGTGGCCGAGGATCAGCATCGGCTTCCTGGTCGCGTGCGGCGAGCGCCAGCGGACGATCAGCGCCTCGGTCTGGTCGCCGGGCAGCGCCTCGTACGGCATGAAGTGGATGTCCGCGTCCGGAATTCCCGCCGCGCGGAACTGGCTGGCGAGGAGCTGCGCCACCTTCGGAACCTGCCCGCGATTATGGACCGACGGGATCTCGATCGCCTGCTTGAACACTTCGCGGGCCTTGGCCTGCCACGCCGGCTCCAGCTTCGTCGGGACCGTTCGCGGATCGACCGCCCCGAGAGCGGCGGTTGCGCTGAAGGCAAGCAGGATTCCGAACCCAATTCTCATGACTGTCGATCTCCGGGAAAGAGTTGCGAGACGCTACCCGTCAGAAAAGCGACGTCAAGTTATGCCTTCTCAGTCCTTTGAAACGTAGCGGCGCTCGCCCGTCGCGGGATCAAACCAGACGGTGACGAGGTCGCCCGTTTCGGGATCGACGAATTTCTCGTCGGTGGGGCGCCAATTGCCCGCCGGCGGCCGCGCGACCGTCCGTCCGTAGATTGGTTCGAGAAGCGCGGTGACGATCACGACGGCTCCCGCGACCAGCAGGAAAAAGCCGCCGCCGGTCGCCCACACGGCGATTCCGCCAATGCCGAGCAGGACGCCGGCGATCAGACCGAGACCGCGCCAGCCGCTCTTCACGCGGGCTCGACCCGGACCGCCGTCCCGTAGGCGACCACTTCGCTCATCGTCTGCCCGATTTCACCGGAGTCGAAGCGCATCATCACGACCGCGTTCGCGCCCATCGCCGTGGCATTGGTGACGAGGCGGTCGATCGCGTGCCGCCGCGTCTCTTCGACCAGCGCCGTATATTCCTTGATCTCGCCGCCGCCGATGGAGCGGATCGCAGCTGCGAGGTTTCCGCCGATGCTTCGGCTGCGCACGACGACTCCGAATACCTGCCCGAGAGCCTCGACGGTGCGATGCCCCGCTACATTCTCCGTTGTCGTGACGATCATGGCACTCCTCCTTTTGAATCGAGGCTAACCCGTACCGTGGCCCTGCGCCAGATATTCGGCGCTGCGCATCTCCTCGAGGCGGCTGACGGTGCGCTGGAATTCGAAGCTGCCGTCGCCCGACGGGTAGAGGCCCGCCGGCTCCGCGTCGGCAGCCGCGAGCAGCTTCACCTTGTGCTCATAGAGGGCGTCGATCAGCGTCACGAACCGCGCCGCTTCGTTGCGCATGTCGGCGGTCATCACCGGAATGCCGACGATGATCACCGTGTGGTAGCGGCGGGCAGTGGCGAGATAATCGGCGGCGCCGCGCGGATCGCCGACCAGCCGCTTGAACGAGAAGACCGCGACGCCTTTGAGGCTCTTGGGCACGTGCAGCGTCCGCCGGCCGCCGACATCGATATCCTCGGCCGGCACCTTGGCGCGGTCTTCCACCGGATAATCGGTGAGCTGGAAGAATGCGCGCGAGAGCGCCGCGGTGGCCTCGGGCCCGTTCGGCACGTGCCACACCTCGACGCCTTCCAACCGCTCGAGCCGGTAGTCGACCGGACCGTTCACCGGCACCACCAGCATCCTCCGCTCGATCAGCTCGATGAAAGGCATGAAGAGCTCGCGGTTCAGGCCGTCCTTGTAGAGATCGCCTGGGCGCCGGTTGGACGTCGTGACAACTTTCACACCCTCACCAATCAATTTGCCGAACAGCCTCGACAGGATCATCGCGTCGGCAGGATTCGTGACTTGCATCTCGTCGAAGCAGAGCAGCCTGGCCCCGGCGGCAATCTCTTCCGCGACCGGCTCGATCGGGTCGCCCTCGTGCCGTTCGCGCACGATTCGCAAGCGCCGGTGCGTCTCGAGCATGAATTCATGGAAATGGACGCGGCGCTTCGGATGCACGTCGATGTGCGCGAAGGCGAGATCCATCAGCATCGACTTGCCGCGCCCGACCCCGCCCCAGAGATAAGCGCCCGCCGGGCCGCTCCCCTTTCCGGCGAACAGCCGAGAGAGAAAATTGCCGTTGCTCATGCCGGCCGCGAGCCGGTCGAGCGCAGCGACTGCCTGGCTCTGAGCCGGATCGGGCTTCAACTCGTGGGCGGCAAGCAGCTTCTCGTACGCCGCACGTACCGGTCCAGTCATGCGGGGGCGTTGCGCTCGCGGATGCGCTTCAGGGTCCCGCTGAAGCTGTAGCAGGGCTGGTCGTTCTGCCGGACGATGCCCTGGAGGAAGGCATGACCGCGGGTCTGCTTCACCAGCTCGACATGGGCGTCGAGCGGCAAGCCTGGCTTGCCGCGGGCGAGGAAATGCGTCGTAAGGTCGAGCGTCACGTAATGGCCGCGCTCCATCCCGGCGCAGAGGCCGCCGGCGAACATCGACATGTCGATGAAGCTCATCACCGATCCGCCGTGGAGCGAGCCGCCCATGTTCATGTGGGCTTCGGTCGGAAACATCCGGCAAACGGCGCGGCCGGGCCCGTCAGGCTTGAACAGCAGCCGGCCGGTTGCCGCTGCGAAGCTGCTGCGCGGGAAATCGCCCCAGCTGTACCAGCCGTGGTGGTCGGGATCGGGCCGCGCGCCCGTGGGGACGCCGACGTCCTCAAGCCCTTCGCCCTGGTAGGTCTCTTCGCTCACGCAGGCCGTGATGCCTGTCGGCGCCGATCCGTCAAGCGGCTCGCTCGGCGATGAGCTTCTTTTCCTCCGCGATCGCCTTGGCGGGGTTCAGGCCCTTGGGGCAGACATTCGAGCAGTTCATGATCGTGTGGCAACGATAGAGGCGGAATGGGTCCTCGAGCTGGTCGAGCCGCTCGCCGGTGGCCTCGTCGCGGCTGTCCGCGATCCAGCGATAGGCCTGCAGAAGCACGGCCGGCCCGAGATACCGGTCCGAGTTCCACCAGTAGCTGGGGCAGCTGGTCGTGCAGCAGAAGCACAGGATGCACTCGTAGAGGCCGTCGAGCTTCGCCCGGTCCTCCGGCGACTGCAGCCGCTCGCGCGACGGCGCCGGGCTCACCGTCTTCAGCCAGGGCTGGATCGACTCATATTGGGCGTAGACGTGCGTGAGGTCGGGGACGAGATCCTTGACCACTTCCATGTGCGGCAGCGGCGTGATCTGGACCTCACCTTTCAGATCCTCGATGGGAGTCGTGCAGGCGAGGCCGTTCGTCCCTTCCATGTTCATCGCGCACGACCCGCAAATCCCCTCGCGGCAGGAGCGGCGGAAGGTCAAAGTCGGATCGATCTCGTTCTTGATCTTGATCAGCGCGTCGAGGACCATCGGCCCGGTCTTGTCGAGGTCGATGGTATAGCGG
>DATNFJ010000106.1:0-15404 GCA_035606455.1 Sphingomicrobium sp. | reverse complement strand
CAGCCGAGCCGCATCAGCTGGTCGTAGCGATAGCGCGGCACGGTCGCCTTCACCCAGCTGAAGACGAAGAAGAAGTACAGCATCTTGGCGAACAGCCATAGGATGCCCGGCATGTAATAGAGCGGCGCCCAGTCGACCGGCGGCAGCCACCCGCCCCAGAACAGCAAGGCGTTGAGAGCGCACATCAGTATCACGTTGGCATATTCGCCGAGCCAGAAGAGCGCGAAGCTCATCGACGAATATTCGGTCTGGTGCCCGGCGACGAGCTCGCTTTCCGCCTCGACCAGGTCGAACGGCGTCCGGAACGTCTCCGCCATCGAGCTGATCAGGAAGACGATCGACATCGGGAACAGCAGCAGGTTGAATCCGAACGCATTGACGATGCCGAGGCCGAAGCCCTTCTGCATCAGCACGATGCCGCTCAAGTTGAAAGTGCCTGCGTAGAGCACGACGGTGATCAGGACGAAGCCGATCGAGACTTCGTAGCTCACCATCTGAGCCGCGGCGCGAAGCGCCGAGAAGAAGGGATATTTGGAGTTGGACGCCCAGCCGGCGACGATCACACCATAAACGCCGAGCGAGCTTGCCGCGAGGACGTACAGCAGTCCGACGTTGACGTCGGCGAGCACGACGCCAGGCTGGAACGGCACCACCGCCCACACGATGAGCGCGACGGAGAAGGTGACGATCGGCGCAATCAGGAACAGGCCCTTGTTCGCGCTCGTCGGGATGATGGTTTCCTTGAGGAAGACCTTGAGGCCGTCGGCGAAGCTCTGCAGCAGCCCCCACGGCCCGACCACGTTCGGACCGCGCCGGAGCGCCATCGCCGCCCAGATCTTGCGGTCGGCATAGATGATCATCGCGACCGCGAGCATCAGCGGAAGCGCGATGACGAGAATGCCGATGATCGTGGCGAGGAACCACGCCCAGCCATAGTCCATGCCGTGGCTGACGAAGAATTGGGTCATTGGCGGCCCTTCCCTGCGGGCCAATGCTCATCCAACCGGTACAGAAGACACGCTCCGAAGAATGACCACACGCTATTGCTGAGCGCCTGCGCGACGGAGCGCCAGAACAGCACGAAGTGCGAAGTTGGAGCGACTTCCGGCATGGAGCGGCTCATCTCAGGCCCCTCCACGAAGAAGAAGTTCGCGAACGACACCACCAAAATCAGGATCGAGGCACAAAAGAGGATGACTGCGCCGCTGCGCATAGCCCAGCGATAGAAGCTCACTCCGCCGCCTCCTCATAATGCAGGCCCTGCACCAGCTCCTCGGAGCAGCGGCGCATGGTCGGGCTGTTGCGGCAGATCGCGTTGGTGAGGAAGAAGTCGGCGATCGGATAGCGGATCGGGCCCGAGGCTTTCCCGTCGAGCTTCGGCGGCGACCACGGCAGGTCGATCAGGCCGTCCCTGCCCAGCTGCGGATATTCGCTCACCATCTGCTGGCGAAGCTGGGCGAAGCTGTCGAACGGCAGCGTCTTGCCCGCAAGCTCGCTGACGGCGCGCAGGATCGACCAGTCCTCGCGCGCCTCGCCCGGCGGGAAGGCCGCTTTCTCGCCGCGCTGCACCCGGCCTTCGGTGTTGACGTAGGTGCCGTGCTTTTCGGCATAGGCCGCACCCGGAAGCACCAGGTCGGCCTGCCGCGCCCCATTGTCGCCGTGGTGGCCGATATAGACCTTGTACGCGCCTTCGAGCCGGTCGGCCGGCATCTCGTCCGCGCCGAGCAGCAGCGCCAGCTCGGGCTTGGCCGCTTCGATGTCAGCAAGGCCGCCGGGCTGCGCATAGCCGAGAATCAGCGACGCCATCCGCGAAGCGGAGGTGTGGAGGACGTTGAAGCCGTTCCACTCGCCCTTGATCAGGCCGAGCGGTTCGACCAGCGCCAGCGCCGCGCCGAGGCCGTCTCCCGCGAGCGCGCCCGGGCCGACGATCACAGCCGGCCGCTCCGCCTTCGCGAACGCCTCCGTCACTGCTTTCGGCAGCTTGCCGAGCAACTTGAAATCGTCGCCCAGCCATTCGACCTTCATTCCGAGGTCGACCTCGGGTCCGATCGCGAAGACCCTGCCGCCCTTGCGCGCGACCTTGCGCACGCGGGTGGCGATCAGCGGCGCTTCCCAGCGGATGTTTGAGCCGACCAACAGCACCACGTCGGCATTCTCGATTCCGGCGATGGTCGAATTGAACGCGACCGCCGAAAGGCTCGTGCAATCGTAGGTCAGCCCGGTCTGCCGCCCTTCGAGCAGGCCCGACCCCTGCCCTTCGAGCAGCTTCTTCACTGCGTACATCGTCTCGGCGTCGAGAAGGTCGCCGGCGATCGCCGCGACCTTGCTTCCGGCCGTCTTCAGCCGCGCCGCGAAGATGCCGAGCGCCTCGCTCCAGCTCGCCTCGCGCAGCCTGCCCTTCTCGCGCACCCACGGGCGGTCGAGGCGGTTGCGCACTAGCGCGTCCACGTGGTGGCGCGTCTTGTCGTGGATCCACTCCTCGTTGACGTCCTCGTTGATCCTCGGGAGGATCCGCATCACCTGCCGCTGCCGAGTGTCGAGGCGGATGTTCGAGCCGACCGCGTCCATGACGTCGATTCCGGGCACGCGCTTCAGCTCCCACGAGCGGAATTCGAAGATGTGCGGCTTCTGAAGCAGCGCACCGACCGGGCAGACGTCGGCGAGATTGCCCGCGAGCTCGCTGGTCACGGTCTTCTCGAGGTAGGAGGTGATCTGGCTGTCCTCGCCGCGGTAGAGCATGCCGATCTCGGGCACGCCCGCCACCTCCTCGGAAAAGCGGATGCACCGCGTGCACTGGATGCACCGCGTCATCGAGGTCTTGATGACAGGGCCCATGTACTTATCGTCGATCGCCCGCTTGTTCTCCTCGAAGCGCGAGAAGCCGCGGCCGTAGGCCACCGCCTGATCCTGCAGATCGCATTCGCCGCCCTGGTCGCAAATCGGGCAGTCGAGCGGGTGGTTGATGAGGAGGAACTCCATCACCCCTTCGCGCGCCTTCTTGACCATCGGCGTATCGGTGCGGATCGTCTGGCCGTCAGCGGCCGGCAGGGCGCAGCTCGCCTGCGGCTTCGGTGGGCCGGGCGCGACCTCGACCAGGCACATGCGGCAATTGCCGGCGATCGACAGGCGTTCGTGGTAGCAGAAGCGCGGGATCTCCTTGCCCGCAAGCTCGCACGCCTGGAGCACGGTCGCGCCCTGCGGAACCTCGATCTCGACGTCGTCGACGGTGACCTTAGGCATCGCCGGAGTCCTTCTTGCGCGTGACGGTGCGGGTGATCTCGGTCACGCGCGCGCGGCGCGCCCGTCGCATCGACAGGATCACCGCGAAGATGACCACCAGCGCGACGAGCATGATGATGCTCATTCCGCCGCCTCCAGCATCTGGCGTGCCGAGCGCTCGGCGATGCGGCGCTCTAGCTCGGGGCGGAAATGGCGGATCAGGCCCTGGATCGGCCAGGCAGCGGCGTCGCCGAGCGCGCAGATGGTGTGGCCTTCGACCTGCTTGGTGACGTCGAGCAGCTTGTCGATATCCGCGACCTCGACGTCGCCGTCGCGCATCTTCTCCATGATCCGCCACATCCAGCCGGTGCCTTCGCGGCACGGCGTGCACTGGCCGCAGCTCTCGTGCTTGTAGAAATAGCTGATCCGGCTGATTGCGCGGACCACGTCGGTCGTTTTGTCCATGACGATCACCGCCGCGGTGCCGAGGCCGGAGCCGAGCGCCTTCAACCCGTCGAAGTCCATCGGCGCGTCGAGGATCTCCTCGGCGGGCACCAAAGGAACCGACGATCCGCCCGGAATGACCGCCAGCAAGTTGCTGAAATCGTCCGGGTTCTTGCCTCCGCGGATGCCGTGACCGTGGCGGCTGATCAGCTCACGGAAGCTGATGCCCATCGATTCCTCGACCACGCACGGCGTGTTGATGTGGCCAGAGAGCTGGAACAGCTTGGTGCCTTCGTTCTTGGGATTGCCGATGCTCGCGAACCAGTTCGCGCCGCGGCGGAGGATGGTCGGGACGACCGCGATGCTCTCGACATTATTGACCGTGGTGGGACAGCCGTAGAGGCCAGCGCCGGCGGGGAACGGCGGCTTGAGGCGAGGCCACCCCTTCTTCCCCTCGAGGCTGCTCAGCATCGCCGTCTCTTCGCCGCAAATGTAGGCGCCGGCGCCGCGGTGGACGAACAGGTCGAAATCAAAGCCGGAGCCGGCGGCGTTCTTGCCGAACAGCCCGGCGTCATAGCATTCCTGAACAGCGCGGCGTAACACCTCGGTTTCGCGGATGAATTCGCCGCGGATGTAAATGTAGGCCGCCCTCGCGCGCATAGCGAAGCCGGCGATCAGCGCGCCTTCCAGCAGCTTGTGCGGATCGTGGCGGATGATCTCCCGGTCCTTGCACGATCCGGGCTCGGATTCGTCGGCGTTGATGACCAGAAAATTCGGCTTCCCGGGCTTGGGCTCCTTGGGCATGAAGCTCCACTTCATCGCCGTCGGGAATCCGGCGCCCCCGCGGCCGCGGAGCCCGGACGCCTTCACCTCCTCGATGATCTTGTCCTCGCCCACGGCCATCAGCGCCTTGGTATTGTCCCAGTCGCCGCGCTGCTGCGCCGCCTTCAGGTAAGGCGACTGGAAGCCATAGACGTTGGTGAAAATACGGTCCTTGTCCGCGAGCGGTCCGGTGTAGCCCATCAGTGTGCCACCCCACTGACGAAGAACCAGATCAGGAACACGGCGATCAGCGCCAGGCAGCCGATCTTGATCAGCCCCTTCACGAAGCGGAAGGCGACGATCGCGAGCACCACGGCGACGATGATGGCGAGAATGCTCATTTGAGCCGCTTCGGCCCCGACACATTCTCGACCAGCTTGACCGCGCCATAGACGATGAGACCCGCGACCACGAGGCCGACGAGAAGTCCGATCAGGCCCTTCAAAATCTTCCACACGATCACGATCACGATGATCGCGACGATGATCTTCAGGATGTCCTTCATTGCGCCCCCTCCGGCGGACCCGCGGTTGCGGTCCACAGCGGCCGATAGTCGTAATTGCGCTCGGCCATCTTCTTGAGCGTGGTCGGGCCGCCGACGGGGCAGCTGGTCTGCCGATCGATCTGCGGGCCGGACCGGGGCGACTTGCCGGCGGCGAGCGCGTCGAGGATCGCGCCCATGGTCTCGGCCGTCAGGTCCTCGTAATTGTCGTCGTTGATCTGGACCATCGGCGCATTGGCACAGGCGCCGAGGCACTCGACCTCACTCAAAGTGAACAGCCCGTCATCGGTCGTATGTCCCTTCCTGAGACCGCGCTTGTAGCAAGCCTGGAACAGGTCGTCGGAGCCGCGGAGCATGCACGGCGTCGTCCCGCACACCTGGACGTGGAATCGGCCGACCGGCTCGAGGTTGAACATCGTGTAGAAGGTCGCGACCTCGAGGATCTGGACGTAGGGCATGTCGAGCTCGCGCGCGACGAACTCCATCACCGGGATGGGCAGCCAGCCTTGCGTCCCCGTCTCCGCCCCGACCTGCCGCTGCGCGAGGTCGAGGAGCGGGATCGACGCCGACATCTGGCGTCCCTCGGGATAGCGCGCGACGATCTCCTTCGCCGCGCGCGCATTCTCGTCGGTCCACTGGAAGCCTTCCCAGCGGGCGCGCCGCTCGGGGCTGTCGAGGATTCCTGCCTGGCCGGCCATCAGCGGTCACCTTCCCGCGAGCGGCGGGCGCGCGTGAGGATCGGAGCGGCGAGTGCACAAAGCAGGCCTGCGAACACCGCCAGCCTCGCGCCGGACTCGTGACCGGGGAACATCAGTCCCGCGGCGACACCGGCGCCCGCGAAGATCACCACCAGCGCGAACAATGTGAGCTTGCTTATCCTCACCGGTCGATCTCCCCGAACACCGGATCGATCGCCGACAGCACCGCGGTCGTGTCGGCTAGCATGTGGCCACGCATCATCATGTCCATCGCCTGGAGGTGGCTCATCATCGTCGGGCGGATCTTGCACCGGTAGGGCCGGTTGGTCCCATCGGCGACGAGATAGACCCCGAACTCGCCCTTGGGACTCTCGGTCGCGACGTACACCTCGCCCGCGGGCACGTGATAGCCCTCGGTGTAGAGCTTGAAGTGGTGGATGAGCGCTTCCATCGAGGTCTTCATCGTCGAGCGCATCGGCGGGAAGACCTTGTTGTCCGCGCCGATCGGACCGGGCGGCAGCTGGTTGAGGCACTGGCGCGCGATCTTCCAGCTCTGGCGGACCTCCTCGACCCGAACCATGAAGCGGTCGTAGCAATCGCCGTTGGTCCCGATTGGGATTTCGAAATCCATCCGGTCATAGACTTCGTAAGGCTGCGATTTGCGGATGTCCCACGGGACGCCGGACGCGCGGATCATTGGCCCGGAAAAGCCCCAGGCAATCGCGTCCTCCTTGCTGACGATTCCGATGTCGACGTTGCGCTGCTTGAAGATCCGGTTGTCGGCGACGAGGCTGATCGAATCCTCGAAGATTTGCAGGCGGTTGTCGAGGAACTCTCCGATCTTGTCGAGCACAGCGGGCGGGATGTCCGCGCGGACGCCCCCGGCACGGAAATAGTTCGCATGCATCCGCGCGCCCGACACATGCTCGTAGAGCTGCATCAAATCCTCGCGGATCTCGAACAGCCACAAATTGGGGGTCATTGCCCCCACGTCCATGATGTGGCTGCCGAGGTTGAGGACGTGGTTCTTGATGCGGGTCAGCTCCGCCATCATCGTCCGGATGTACTGGGCGCGAAGCGGGATCTCGAGGCCGAGCAGCTTCTCGATCGCGAGCACAAAGCCGTGCTCCATGCACATCGGCGAGCAGTAATCGAGCCGGTCGAAGTACGGGAGCGCCTGCGCGTAGGTCTTGTATTCGATCAGCTTTTCGGTGCCGCGGTGGAGCAGGCCCACGTGCGGATCGACGCGCTCGACCACCTCGCCGTCGAGCTCCATAATCAGCCGCAGCACGCCGTGCGCGGCCGGGTGCTGCGGGCCGAAGTTGATTGTGTAATTGTTGAGCTTCTCGTCGCCCGGATCGCGGCCGGCAGGATGGATCGCGCCCGGACGGCCAGGAAGCGGCACGCCCTCGCCGCCCGCGCCCATGCTGACTTCGATCGTCCGGCTCATGCCGCCCCCCCGCCCTTGCGCGGCCGGCCGGAGCGCCTCGGCTTGGGCGCGGTCCCGTCCTTGGACTTGGTCGCCGCCTGCCCGGCCTTCGTCGCCCGCGGCTTGCGCGCCTCCTTCCTGGCCGCAGCATTGCCCGGCTTGCCCGCGCCGGTCTCCGCCGGACCGCTGGTCGTCTGCGGCACGTTGGTCGGTGTCTTGACGTTCTGCGGCGTTGGCGAGCCCGGGGCGGGCGACGGGCTCGGCGCTCCCGGCCCCTCGCCGGTCGCCTTCTCGTCACCCGGGAGATGATATTCCGGGCCTTCCCAGGGCATCAGGAAGTCGAAGGTACGGAAATCCTGGGGGAGCGAC
Source organism: Sphingomicrobium sp. (assembly GCA_035606455.1). Taxonomy (GTDB): domain Bacteria; phylum Pseudomonadota; class Alphaproteobacteria; order Sphingomonadales; family Sphingomonadaceae; genus Sphingomicrobium. The sequence continues at coordinate 7,921 of DATNFJ010000106.1, read as the reverse complement.
ACCGGCTCGTAGACAACCCGCTTCTCGGCCTCGGAATAGCGCATCTCGACATGGCCGGTCAGCGGAAAGTCCTTGCGGAAGGGGAAGCCCTCGAAGCCGTAATCGGTGAAAATCCGTCGAAGGTCGGGATTGCCGGCGAAAATCACGCCGTAGAAGTCGAACACTTCGCGTTCGAACCAGCCCACAACCGGCCACAGTGAGACGATGCTCGGCACCGGAGTCTGCTCGTCGGTCGAGATTTTGACGCGGATTCGGCGGTTCTGCGTCAGCGACAGAAGGTGATAATTGACCTCGAACCGCTCCGGCCGCTCCGGATAGTCGACACCGGCAATGTCCATCAGCTGCTGATATTCGAGGCCGGGCGTGTCGCGGAGCGCCCTGCAGACATCGACGATGCTCTCGCGCTTCACGGTGAGCGTGATTTCGCCCACCTCCTCCTTCGCGTCGAGCAGCGCGTCGCCGAGCGCCGCCTTCGCAGCCTCGATGACGCCGTCGTTCGAGACCGTTTTCGGCACGTGGGAGGCGAGCTTCGTCGCCATCAGCAATCCCCGCTCCTCCCCCTGAGGGGGAGGTGGCGCGAAGCGCCGGAGGGGGTGTGGACAGCGAACTTCTGGCCCCCTCCGTCATGCTGCGCATGACGTCTCCCCCAAAGGGGGAGTCGCTGATGGAGGCCGCCATTCATCGCTCAATGGTCCCCTCGCGGCGGATTTTTCGCTGCAACTGAAGGATTCCGTAGAGCAAGGCTTCCGCGGTCGGCGGGCAGCCGGGCACGTAGATGTCGACCGGAACGATCCGGTCGCAGCCGCGAACGACACTGTAGCTGTAGTGGTAATAGCCACCGCCATTCGCGCAGCTGCCCATCGAGATCACGTAGCGCGGCTCGCTCATCTGGTCGTAGACCCGGCGAAGCGCCGGCGCCATTTTGTTGCACAGGGTCCCGGCAACGATCATCACGTCCGACTGGCGGGGGCTTGCACGCGGCGCAACGCCAAATCTTTCAAGATCATAGCGCGGCATGTTCACATGAATCATCTCGACCGCGCAGCAGGCGAGGCCGAAGGTCATCCACCACAAGGAGCCGGTCCGCGCCCAGGTGAACAGGTCCTCGGCCGTCGTGACCATGAAACCCTTCTCGTTCAGCGACTGCTGGAGTTCGAGAAGCTTAGCCTGGTCGACTTCGCCCGGGACAAGGCCGGAAATGCGCGCAAGCTCTTCCTCGCTCGGCATCCGGTCTTCGGGTCCGCGGAGCATCACTCCCATTCGAGCGCCCCTTTCTTCCACGCGTAAGCGAGGCCGAGCGCAAGTTCGACGAGGAAGATGATCATCGCCGCCCATCCGGTCCACCTGGTGAAGCTGAGGCTCACCGCCCACGGGAACAGGAAGGCGGCCTCAAGGTCGAAGACGATGAACAGGATCGCGACGAGATAGAAGCGCACGTCGAACTCGGCCCGGGCATCCTCGAACGCCGGGAAGCCGCATTCATATTCGCTGAGCTTGGCGGGGTCGGGCTGGTGCGCGCCGGTGAAACGCGACACGATCATCGGCAGTACGACGAACCCCGTGGACAGGCCCAGGGCGACGATCAGGAACAAGAGGATCGGCAGGTAGCCTGCGGCAACGCTTGCCAAGGGAAACTCCAACGGACGAACAGAAAACTTGCCGGCGCTTTAGGACAGCGAGTTGCATGTCGCAACCATCGGCAAGGCTATCGCAATGCCCCGCCGACAAGCTTCTGCAGCTTCGAGTGAATCGAGCCGGCTGCAGCGATGTACTCGCCGCGCTCGAATGAGCGGTCGGACCCGCGATAGTCGGTGACGAATCCGCCTGCTTCCCTGACCAGAAGCACGCCCGCCGCCGTGTCCCACAAGTCCAGATCGTCCTCCCAGAAGCCATCCATCCGTCCCGCCGCGACCCAGGCGAGGTCGAGCGCCGCGGATCCGAAGCGCCTTACGCCGGATACCTGCGGTCCGACCGCCGCGTAGATCCTGGCCCATTTGGCCGCGTCGCCGCGCCCGCAATGCGGGATTCCAGTGCCAATGACGCAGTCGGCAAGGTCACGCCGGGCGGAAACCCTGAGCCGCGCGTCCTGGAGCCAGGCGCCCCTGCCTTTTTCGGCCCAGAAACCTTCGTCCGTGAGCGGCTGGTACACCAGCGCCTGGGTGATTTCGGTGCCGCCTCCGGGCTTCTTCTCCTCGACCGCGACGGAGATCGAGAAGTGCGGGATTCCGTGGAGGAAGTTGGTGGTGCCGTCGAGCGGGTCGACGATCCACCGCGGTTTGGCGGGATCGCCCTCGATCTCGCCGCCTTCCTCGAGCAGCATGCCCCAGTCGGGCCGCGCATTGCGCAGCTCCTCGACGATCGTCTGTTCGGCGCGCTTGTCGGCCAATGACACGAAGTCTGCGGGGCCCTTGCGGCTGACCTGCAGCTGCTCGACCTCCCCGAAATCGCGCCGGAGCCGCGGCGCGGCCTTGCGCGCGGCGCGGGTCATGACGGTGATCAGGCCTGAATGGGCGACCATGAGCTAGTCCGCGCGGCGGACATACTCGCGGTTGTACACGTCGACGACGATCTTCGTGCCCGCGGTGATGTGCGGCGGCACCAGCACCTTCACGCCGTTGTCGAGCACTGCGGGCTTGTACGAGGAGCTCGCGGTCTGCCCCTTCACCACCGCGTCCGCTTCGACGATCGTCGCTTCGACCTGGTCCGGCAGCTGAACCGAAATCGGCCGCTCGTTGTAGAGTTCCATCACCACGTCCATGCCGTCCTGCAGGAATTCTGCAGCGTCGCCGAGGAGGTCCTCGGGAAGCGACACCTGGTCGTAAGTATCCTTGTCCATGAACACGAGCATGTCGCCGTCATGGTAGAGGTACTGGAAGTCCTTGGTGTCGAGCCGGACGCGCTCCACCGTCTCGGCCGAGCGGAAGCGGACATTGGTCTTGCGGCCATCGATCAGGTTCTTCATCTCGACCTGCATGTAGGCGCCGCCCTTGCCCGGCTGCGTGTGCTGGATCTTCACGGCGCGCCAGATGCCGCCCTCATATTCGATGATGTTGCCGGGACGGATGTCCACGCCGCTGATCTTCATGACTGTTCTCTTGGGATAGAGTTTGAAAGAGCTGGCGCGGCCTTAGCCGCCGGCCTTTTTCCCGGCAAGCAGCGGGTACGGGTTGATCGGCGTACCCTGCCACCAGCGCTGGCCCTGGCCCATCGCGTTGATCGCGAAATGGAGGTGCGGCCCGGACGGGCTCGCGTCGCCGGTATGATCGACGAACGCGATCACCTGCCCGCGCTTGACCTGCTGGCCCTCGGCCAGGCCGGGCGCGTAACGCTGGAGGTGCGCGTAATAGTACTGCCATTTGGGATCGGTCGCGCGCTCGTAGATGGTGATTCCCCCGCCACCGTTGCTGAAGAACAATTTCTCGATGGTTCCGTCGGCGGCGGCAATCACCGGCGTCCCCTCGCCGGCCATGATATCGATGGCGTCATGACGCCGCCCGGCAGCGCGCGCATCGTCGAACGTGTCCACCAGATCGGTCGGCTTCACTCCGACGACAGGGATGGCGAGGCCGGCGGGACCGACGACCACCTGCTGGGCTATCTCGACGGGCCGCGCGTTCTTCGGCTGCACTGCGACCACGTTGCCGCTCCGGGCGACGGCGGGCTTCGGTTCGGGCGCTGAATTGTAGAACCAGATCCAGAACGCGCTGACGATGACCGCGGTGAACACGGCCGTGAACAAGGCGGTCGCCGCATATTTCAGCGCAACTCTCCGGCAATCAGCATGGTTGAGCTGCAACGATGGAGGAAACAACTGTTTCCAAGATTCACGTCGGCTGCTCGGGCTGGGTGTACAGGCACTGGCGCGGGTCCTTCTATCCCGAGGGCCTTCCCCAGAAACGCTGGTTCCACCGCTATGCCGAGGAATTCGACACAGTGGAAATAAACGCGAGCTTCTACCGACTTCCGCTTGCCACGACATTCGAAGGCTGGCGCGAGAAAGCGCCCCACGGCTTCCGCTACGCGGTCAAGGTCAACCGCTTCATCACCCACATGAAGAAGCTGCTCGAATGCGACGAAGCTGTCGGCCGGTTCATCGAGCTCGCACGACTGCTCGGCGACAAGCTCGGGCCATTGCTCTACCAGCTCCCGCCGAGCCTCCACAAAGACTTCGAGCGGCTCGATGCCTTTCTCGACCTTTTGCCCAAGGACATCGAGCAGGTCGTCGAGTTCCGCCACAACAGCTGGTACGACGAGGATGTCCTCGCGCTGCTGGACCGTCACGGCGTCGGCTTCGTCTGCCACGATTTGAGGGGCCTCCTGTCGCCGCGCTGGGCCAGCGGACGCACCGCGTACGTCCGCTTCCACGGTACAAGCGGCCGATATCACGGCCGCTATTCGGACGAGACGCTGCTCGCCTGGAGCGACTGGCTCATCGAGCAGAGGAAGGAAGGGCGCAGTTGCTGGTGCTACTTCAACAATGACATCCACGGCCACGCGATCGAGGACGCGCGCACGCTGAAGGCGATGGTGCGTCAGATGAACCGCTGATTGGCAAGACGGCCGTTCTCAAGCACTATGTCGTCATGGCGACCAATGCCGAACCGATGCCTTATTTCGAGCCGACGGTGCCCTATGCCGAGCAGCGCTCCGACCTTCGCGCCGGGACCGGACGGCGCGTCGGGGAGAATCTCGACAACCGTCCCGGCCTATGGCGGTTGACGAGCAGCCCGGAGCGGCCGGTCCAGCTCTACGTGAGGGGCAATTTTCTGAGCCCCGACGAATGCCAGGCTTTGTGCCGGCAAATCGATTCCAACACCTATCCTTCGCCGCTCTACGAAAAGGAAAAGTACGAGGGGGTGCGCACCAGCTACAGCTGCAATCTCGACGTGCATGATCCGCTCGTCGCCGAGGTGGATACCCGGATCGCAAACCTGCTCGGAATCGAGCGGTCATGGGGCGAGCCGCTCCAGGGGCAGCGATACGAGGTGGGGCAGCAATTCAAGGAGCACACCGACTTCTTCTACGTCGACCAGCCCTATTGGGAGGAATATTCATCACATGGCGGGCAGCGAACGTGGACCGCGATGATCTACCTCAACATGCCCGAGAAAGGCGGTTCGACCGCGTTCAAATATCTTGAGCTCGCAGTCGCACCGCTCACCGGACGGCTGCTCATCTGGAACAACATGGCGCTCGACGGCAGCCCGAACCCGTGGACGCTCCACGAAGGCCAACCGGTCGAGGCCGGGACCAAGTACATCGTCACCAAATGGTACCGCGAGCGGACGTTCGTCTAGCCTAGGACATCGGCGAACGCGCGCACCGCGGCCGCCGAATCTTCACGGCCCCATACCGCCTGGCAGACAGCGAGAAAGTCTGCGCCTGCTTCGACCAGCGGTTTGGCGTTGTCAGGGGTGATTCCGCCGATCGCCACGCAGGGAATCTCGAACAGCGCCGACCACCAGGTGAGGATCGACCGGTCCGGACGGTAGTCGGATGGCTTCGTCGTGGTCGGATGGAAAGCGCCGAACGCGACATAGTCGGCGCCCGCCTCCCCCGCTTCCATCGCCAGGTGACGGCTGTCGTGGCAGGTCTTGCCGATCTGCGCCGACGGGCCGAGCAGCGCCCGCGCTTCGCGAATGTCGCCATCGCCTTGGCCGAGATGCACGCCGTCGGCGCCAATTCTCCTGGCGAGCGCCATACTGTCGTTGACGATGAACGCGACGCTCGCGTCGGCGCAGACGCGCTGCAGCGGCTCGGCAAGGCGCGCCAGCTCGTCTTCGGCTTTATCTTTGACCCGCAGCTGAAAGGCGGTCGCGAGCCCCGGCTCAAGCGCGGCCCTCAGCCGGTCCGGGAACGCGCCCCCGACGTCCTGCGGGCTGATGAGATAGAGTTTCGCCGGCTCGGTCCGCTTGGGCCGCGGAAACTCGATCGGATCGAAGTCGACTTCGTCCAAGGTCAGGCGAGCACCTTGCTGGTCGAGGCGCTGTAGATTTCGTCGATGGCCCGGCCGAGGGTGGCGTCGAATTCCTGATCGGTCTGCTGAGCCCGAAGATCGGACAGCAAGGCGCGGCTGAAGCTGGCGATCATCCCCGGGTTGCGTGCCAGTTCGGCGCACGCTTCTGCGCGAGAGAAGCCGCCCGACAGCGCCACCACCTTCAACACCTTGGGATGGACGACGAGCGGGTCGAACTTGCCGGGCTCCGCCGGGATCGAAAGCTTGAGCATCACCCGCTCGCCGTCGGGAATCCCGTCCAGCTCCTCGAGGATCGCCGACAGCAGCAGATCGTCGCATTCGGCGCGGTCGGGGCTCTTGATGTTCACTTCGGGCTCGACGATTGGCATCAGGCCGTGCGCGAGCACCTGCTTCGCGACCTGGAACTGCTGCGCGACCGCGACCGCGATTCCCGACGGGTTCGCGGCATTGATCACCGACCGCTCCTTTGTTCCGAACACGCCGAGCGACTTCGCGCGCTCGAGCAGCTGGTCGACGCCGGGGTTCGGCTTCATCAGCTGGACTCCGTTCTCCTCGGCCTCCAACCCCTTGTCGATCTTGACGAAGGGCACGATCCCGCGGTCGATCAGCGCCTGGGGAGTCGGCTTGCCGTCGACCGTCCCGTCCATGGTGCGTTCGAACAGGATCGCGCCGATCACCTTGCCGTTGCCGAAACTGGGCGACGTGATGATCCGGGTCCGCATCTTGTGGATGAGGTCGAACATCTCCTCGTCGTTCGACCAGGCGCCTTCCTCGATGCCGTAGCCCTTCAGCGCCTTGGGCGTGGAGCCGCCCGACTGGTCGAGCGCCGCGATGAAGCCGTCGCCCCGTTCGATCTTCGCCGTCATTTCCGAATGGTTCATGGCTATCCCTGGTTGGATCAATCGCGCGGCTCCTACCGATGGACGAACCTCTGAACAATGGCCCTTGACCGCCGCACGGCCGCTCGGCCACATTCCTGCCCGGGGGCAACAAATGATGAAGTCGCTCAAGATCGCTGCCGCGCTTTTCGCCGGAGCGCTCGCAACGTCGGCGCCGGCGACCAGCCTGAAGGTCGGCCAGCCCGCCCCGAACTTCGATCTCGTGCTGGTCGGGGGCAAGCACATCCGACTCTCCGATCTTCGCGGGCAGGTGGTCGTCCTCAATTACTGGGCAACCAGGTGCGCACCGTGCCGCAAGGAGCTGCCGCTGCTCGACGGTTTCTATCGCGTCGCTTCGAATCGCGGCTGGCCGCTGAAGATCTTCGCGGTCGCGACGGAAGAGAGCCTTCCCAATTACGAGCTGAAACCGCTGTTCGCGAAACTCGCGATCCAACCGACCGAACGAATTCGTGGCGGCCCGTTCGCTGACGTCGACGCGCTGCCGACGAACTATGTGATCGATAAGGCAGGCGTTCTTCGATACGCGAAATCGGGAGCGTTCCAGCTGGACGATCTGAACAGCATCCTGGTGCCGCTGATGCAGGAACGCGCGCCCGCGCCATAGCTGGTCAGCTCGAAGCTTCGGGCGGACCCTTCAGTTCGAGAACATTGCCTTCCGGATCGGCCAGGTAGATCGACGGGCCGTCGCCCTCGGCGCCGTAGCGGGTCACGATCTCCCCTTCGATGCCGTGCCCGCGCAAGTGCGCCAGGATTGCCTCGCCGTCCCACGGCAGCACGCGGAAGCAGACGTGGTCGACATTGCGGCCTTCGCCTCGCGGCGCGGCGCCGCCCTTCTGCCCGAGCTTCCCGTCAACGGGCACGAGATCGACCAGCGCGCTTCCGACGCGGAGTTGATAGAGGCCGATGTCCTCCTGTTTCTTCTCCCAGGTTGCGCCAAGCACGTCGATGTAGAAGCGCGAGACCCGATCCAGATCGACCACCCGGAACACCACATGGTCAATCGCGACGATGCAGATCATTGCCGCTCGAGCGCTGCGACGCCGGG
>DATNFJ010000105.1:0-27558 GCA_035606455.1 Sphingomicrobium sp. | reverse complement strand
TCGTCCTCGTCCTCGCCCTCGGCGCGGACCTCGGGCTCGTCGGCGACCTCTTCCTCTTCCTTGATCGAGGGGCCGGCGGTCTTCTCGCTGATCTCGCCTTCCGCGCCTTCGCCGCCCTCCTCGGCCTCGGTCAGCTGCTCGGCGGTCGGGCCTTTCGACAGCATCGCCTCGAGGTCCATGATCTCGCGCAGCTGCATCCGGCCTTCGTTGAGCGCGTTCGACCAGTCGATGATGGCGTTGAAGGTGATGGGGCTCTCGCACAGGCCCCAGATCATCGTGTCGCGGCCGGCCTCGATGCGCTTGGCGATGGCGATCTCGCCCTCGCGCGAGAGCAGCTCGACCGCGCCCATCTCGCGCAGGTACATGCGGACCGGGTCGTCGGTGCGGTCGGTCGGCTCCTTCTTCGCCGCTGCGGCGGGGCGGGGGCCGCCGTCGTCGAGGGGATCGACCTCCTCGTCGATCGCGGGCTCGGGCTCGTTCTTGTCGTCCTCGTCCTCCGAATCCTCGGCGGCCTCGACGACGTTGATGCCCATGTCGTTGATCGCGGACATGATGTCCTCGATCTGCTCGGAGGACATCTGGTCCTGCGGCAGGGCCTCGTTCAATTCATCGATGGTGATGAAGCCGCGCTTCTTGGCGCGCGCGATCAGCTTCCTGATCGACGCGTCGTTGAGATCGATCAGCGGGGCATCGCCCGCCTCGGCCGTGTCGACTTCCTGTGCTTCGTTTTTCGCCATTAGTTCCGTCGCTTAGTCGGTGCCAGCGAGCTGCGCCAGCCTCTGCCTCAGTACCTGTTGCGCCTGCTTCAGGCGCTGTTGTTCCTCAAACGCCTCGTCGGACGTATCCGCCTTGAAGCGCTCAGTTGCATCGTCAAGGGCTTTCGCAACTTCCTCCGCCGCGGCGATGATCTCCACCGCAGCGGCCAGATCGCTTCGGGCGCGGTCCGGATCGCTGTCGCGGCGGGTGAAGGAAAAGCCCATGGCGCCCAAGGCTTTCGAGCCCGTTGCTCCATCGGCGCTTAATATGGTGGCAAGGCCGTGGCGATCAAGCGCGGCGCCGGAGAAAGCGGCGTTGACCAGCTCGTCGCGCATTTTCGAGGTCGATTTGTCGGCGATCGGAAGCGCCGCGAGCTGCTCGCAATGGGCGGGCAATTCCTCGGGGTAGTTGGTGAAACCGAGGATCAGGGCCCGCGCGGTCGAGGCGTCGATCCCGGACGAGGCGATGGCTCGGGCATGACTGCCGACCGGCTGCCGCGGAGGGACAAAGCGCCCGTTCTTCTGGAACGGCCGCCGCTCGAAGCTTCGGCGCGGAAGGCTCTCGTCGAAGCGGCGCAGCCATTCCTCGCGGTAAAGGCGGGCGAGCGCGGGGTCGGCGATGACCGAGGCGTGATCGATCAGGCGCTGGCGAAGACCCGCGCGCGCTTCGGGCGTAGTCAGCGGCTGGGCCTCGAGCTCGTGCCGCCAGAGGCGCGCGTCGAGCGCTTCGGGCTCGGCCAGCAAAGCCTCGAACGCGTCGCGGCCGCCGGTGCGGATGACGTCGTCCGGGTCCTGGCCGGCGGGGAGCTCGACGAAGCGCAGAGTCCGGTCCGGGCGAATGTGAGGCAAGGCGCGCATCGCCGCGCGGATCGCCGCCTTGCGGCCGGCGGAATCGCCGTCGAAGCACAGGATCGGCGACGGATCGAGCCGCCACATGCGCTCGAGCTGGGCCTCGGTCACAGCAGTACCGTTGGGCGCGACGGCCTCGGAAATGCCGGCGCGGTCGAGGGCGATCACGTCCATATAGCCTTCGACCACGATCAGGCGCCTGGCGGCGCGGCTCGCGGGCGAGGCGCGGTCGATATTGTAGAGCGTCCGTCCCTTGTCGAAGAGCGGCGTGTCGGGGGAATTGAGATATTTGGGCTCGCCAGGCCCAAGGATGCGTCCGCCGAAGCCGATTACGCGGCCGCGCGGGTCGCGGATCGGGAACATCAGGCGTCCGCGGAAGCGGTCGTAGGTGTCGCCGCCTTCCTCGGGCCGGATCAGCATGCCGGTCTCGACCAGCCTGTCCTCGCCGAGCTTTTCGAGCGCGCGCTTCAGCGCCGAGCGGCTGTCGGGCGCGAAGCCGAGGGCGAAACGCTGGACCGTATCCGCGTCCATCCCGCGGCGCTTCAAATAATCGCGCGCCTCCGCGCCGGCGAGGCCGTTCAGCTGCTCCGAATACCAGGCGGCGACTTCGCCCATGACGTCGGTGAGTGTCGCGGTCCGCTCGGCGCGTTCTTTGGCCTGCGGATCCGGGGCCGGGACGTCCATCCCCGCCTTGGCCGCGAGTTCCTTGACCGCGTCCATGAACGGCATCCCGCGGTGGTCGGTCAAAAAGCGGATCGCGTCGCCATGCGCGCCGCAGCCGAAGCAATGGTAGAAATGCTTGTCGTCGTTGACCGTGAAGCTCGGCGTCTTCTCGTTGTGGAACGGGCAGCAGGCCTTCCACTCGCGCCCGGCGCGAATCAGCTTCACCGACGGCGCGATGACGGCCGAAAGCACGGTTCGCGCGCGCAGTTCGTCGAGCCATTGCGGTGAGAGAGTCACGGATTCGACCCTATGCGCGAATCGCCTGCCCGCAAGCCGCGGCGCGCGACTTATCCACAGGTCCGCCGCGGCGATTTCCAGCGCGAATAATTAACACAGCCATGAGGGCGGATTGCAGGTAGACTGTTTCGGTTCCGACATGAAAGCGGCGCAAGACCGCTGGCCGGGATGGAAAAGGGAGGGAAAAACTATGTTGATGAAGATCGGCGGGCTTGCCCGCGCTCTTGCTATCATACTCGCAATCGTCGCCGGGTTCGTGGCCCTGAACATGATGAACGTGCCGCTGGTGCTGGTCGTGCTCGGCCTCATTGCCGGAGTCGCGCTGAGCGACGAACGGATGGTTGTGAACGTGGCGCTCGTGATCGCACTGCCGATCATCGGAACGGCGCTGACCCATATCCCGACAGTCGGAGCGCAGCTCAACGCCATCGCGCTCAACCTGCAAATGGCGATGGCCGGCGCGGTTGCAACGGCGATGGCCATTCGCATGTATCACCTGGTCATGGAGGGGGTCATGGGGCTGATGGGCGCCGCCGGAACACCCGCCGCCGCAGCCAGATAAGAGAAACGTCCTTTCACCTGGGCTCCGTTATGACCCTGGCGGAGCCCTTTTTTATGCCTAATCCCCCTCCCGGAATCGGGAGGGGTCAGGGGAGGGCCTGTCGTTCAGCGCAGAGCAGATGACTGACAGCACCCCCTCGACATTCACCAGAACATCATTGTTCCAGAAGCGCAGGACGCGATAGCCGCGGCTTTCGAGAAAGCGCGTGCGCCGCTCGTCTTCGACGGTGCGCACAGCGTGTTGGCCGCCGTCGAGCTCGATGATGAGCTTGGGCGTTCGAGCGACGAAGTCGCAGATGAACGGATCGATCGGGACCTGGCGGTTGAAGCGAACCCCGGAGATCTGGCGATTGCGGATATGCTGCCATAGCTTCCGCTCCGGCACCGTGGCGTTGTTGCGCAGTTCGCGAGAGCGGAGCGTCGGGGTGCGGTCGTAGGCTTTGTCGACGGGTGCTTCCGACATTCACACAGGCCCTCCCCCAGCCCCTCCCGTGCCGGGAGGGGAGTTAGGTGAGCGCCGCCTTCACCAACGCGGACGCGCGGGCGGGCTCGATCGACGCGCCGAGCCGCTCCTTCACCAGGGCCATGACGCGGCCCATGTCCTTCATCGAGCTGGCGCCGGTCTCGGCGACGATCGCGCGGATCTTCGCTTCGGCCTCGGCATCGCCGAGCTGCTGGGGAAGGAAGCGCTCGATCACCGCGATCTCCCGCTCCTCGGCGGCGGCGCGATCCTCGCGGCCGCCCTTGCGATAGGCTTCCGCGCTTTCGCGGCGCTGCTTGATCATCTTCTGCAGCACCTCGGTGACGAGCGCGTCATCGTCCTTGGGCGCGCCGCCGGTGCGTGCCTCGATGTCGCGGTTCTTGATCGACGCCGAAACGAGGCGGAGCGTTCCGGTGGTTTCCTTGTCGCCGCCCTTCATCGCGGCGATTGTCGCGGCCTTGATGTCGTCCCTGATCATCCTGCGCTGACTAGCTGTGGATTTATCGCCTGACCAGCGTTGACCGGCCGCTTCAAAGCGCATAGCGGCAATGCCTTAGCGACATCGCTGGAAAACCCCTGACGGAAGGCTCTTCACGCCCATGGCCGACGCACACTTCACGCGCGCTCCTCAACCCGAGGGCGCGACGGGAGTCGTGGTGTTCGCGGACGGGCGAACGGTGTGGGGGCAGGGCTTCGGCGCCGAGGGCGAGGCGGTCGGGGAGCTGTGCTTCAACACCGCGATGACCGGCTACCAGGAAGTGATGACCGACCCGAGCTACGCGAAGCAGGTCATCGCCTTCACCTTCCCGCATATCGGCAATGTCGGCGCCAATGACGAGGACGTCGAGGCGGCGGAAGCGCATGCGCTCGGCTGCCTGGTGCGCGAGGTGGTGACCGAGCCGAGCAATTATCGCGCGAACCAGGATTTCGCCCAGTGGATGCGCAAATGGGGGCGGATCGGGATTGCCGGCGTCGACACGCGCGCGCTGACGAAGCTGGTGCGCGAGGAAGGACCGCCGACCGTTGCCATCGCGCATCGCCAGGACGGGCGGTTCGATCTCGACGCGCTGCAGAAGATGGCGGCCGAATGGCCGGGCCTCGAGGGCATGGACCTGGCGAAGGAAGTGAGCCGCCTGCAGGTCGAACGGTGGACCGGCGGGAAGTGGGACTGGGCGCAGGGATATGAATTGCCCTCCTCCCGCTCGCGGGAGGAGTTGGAGGAGGGCCTGTCGCCTTCCTCTAACAGTCCCTCCCCCGGCCCCTCCCGCAAAGCGGGAGGGGAGGATAAGCGCCCGCACGTCGTCGCGGTGGATTATGGGTCGAAGCGCAACATCTTCCGCAATCTCGTGGCGGCTGGAGCGCGGGTCACCGTCGTGCCCGCAGAAGCAACTTTCGACGAGATCATGGCGCACGAGCCGGACGGCTTCTTCCTCTCGAACGGGCCCGGCGACCCGGCGGCGACCGGCGAATATGCGGTGCGGGTAATCCGGCAGATGCTGGAGACGGGCAAGCCCTTGTTCGGGATCTGCCTCGGGCACCAGATGCTCGCGCTCGCGGTTGGCGGCAGGACGAGCAAGATGTTCCAGGGCCACCGCGGCGCCAACCATCCGGTCAAGCGGCTGGACGACGGGCGGGTCGAGATCACCAGCATGAACCACGGTTTCGCGGTCGAGCGCGAGGGGCTGCCGGAGAATGTGCGCGAGACTCACGTGAGCCTGTTCGACGGGTCGAACTGCGGGATCGAGCTGACCGACCGGCCAGCGTTCAGCGTGCAATATCATCCGGAGGCGAGCCCGGGGCCGCAGGACAGTTTCTATTTGTTCGAAAAGTTCGTGGGGGCGATGAAGTGAGCAAGGTGTTGCAGCAGGGGCAAGCGGATGGGCTTTGTGGCCTCTATGCCTTGATGCACTTTCTCAATCGTACAGACTGGAAAGAAAATCCGCAGAAGGCGCTCTGGTATCTTCTGGATGCGTGTCGGCACTTCGGTTGGCTCACACCCCAGCACCTCACGGAAGGTTTAGAGGATCATCAATTAAAGGCGATTTTGGATCTCCAAATTACAAATTATCGTCTCGAATTTAAGACCTATTTTTTGGAAGACGCTTTCCTTTCCGCTGGTGCGCAATCATATCGCGAATTCCTAGAGAAAGTTGTCTCAGCCGGTGGATCGGCGATCGCTCAGAACCAGAACGGCGGTCACTGGGTGCTAGTCACAAAGGGGCAAAACGGCGCTGAAGTCGTAGACTCAGCCAATTACGAGAATCCACGAGCCCCGCTGTGTGACCGTCGGCTATCCGAGCAAGGGTGGGGTATCGTGATACTTCCGTCCAGCCGCGCTAAGGTCGAGATTGATCTTTGATGCGGCTCCAGCCTTCAATTGTTGTCACGGTCCTCGCCCTCTCCGCCTGCGCGACGCCGGCGCGGATGCATACGGACGAGCAGCTCAACGCCGTCGCGATCGGCTGCGGGCTGGCGCTGGGTGACCTGATGCAGGATGAGATCGAGAAGCGGCTGCTGCTGATGATGCACCAGAACCCGACGCCCGGGCAGCGCGTCTGCGTCGCGCGCTGGGCGCGAAAGAACGGGCTCAAGGCGGTGTTCGTCAACGTGAACTTTCCGGAGGGCTGATGCCGAAGCGGACCGACATCTCCTCCATCCTGATCATCGGCGCCGGGCCGATCGTGATCGGGCAGGCGGCGGAGTTCGATTATTCGGGCAGCCAGGCGGTCAAGGCGCTGAAGGCGGAAGGGTATCGCGTGATCGTCGTCAATTCGAACCCGGCGACGATCATGACCGACCCGGAGCTCGCGGACGCGACCTATATCGAGCCGATCACGCCGGGAATCGTCGCCAAGATCCTGGAGAAGGAGCGGCCGGACGCGGTGCTTCCGACGATGGGCGGGCAGACGGCGCTCAACACCGCGCTGGCGCTGTTCAAGGACGGGACTCTCGACCGGCTCGGGATCGAGCTGATCGGGGCCAACGCGCAGGCGATCGAGAAGGCCGAGGACCGGCTGAAATTCCGCGAGGCGATGGACAAGATCGGGCTCGAAAGCCCGCGCTCGGCAATCGCGCATAGCCTGGATGACGCGCTGGAGGCGCTCGAGCATGTGGGCTTGCCGGCGATCATCCGGCCGAGCTTCACGCTCGGGGGGACGGGCGGCGGGATTGCCTACAACCGCGACGAGTTCGTGCAGATCGTCACCGGCGGGCTCGAAGCCTCGCCGACCACCGAGGTGCTGATCGAGGAATCGGTGCTCGGCTGGAAGGAATATGAGATGGAGGTCGTGCGCGACCGCGCCGACAACGCGATCATCATCTGCTCGATCGAGAATGTCGATCCGATGGGCGTGCACACGGGGGACTCGATCACCGTCGCGCCGGCGCTGACGCTGACCGACAAGGAATATCAGCGGATGCGCTCGGCCTCGATCGCGGTGCTTCGCGAAATCGGCGTCGAGACGGGCGGCTCGAACGTCCAGTTCGCGGTCGATCCGAAGACCGGGCGGATGGTCGTGATCGAGATGAACCCGCGCGTGTCGCGCTCGTCGGCGCTGGCGTCGAAGGCGACCGGCTTCCCGATCGCCAAGGTCGCGGCTCGACTGGCGGTGGGGTACACGCTCGATGAGATCGCCAACGACATCACCGGCGGCGCGACCCCGGCGAGCTTCGAGCCGACGATCGATTATGTGGTGACCAAGATCCCGCGCTTCGCGTTCGAGAAGTTCCGCGGCGCGGCCGCGATCCTTTCGACATCGATGAAGTCGGTGGGCGAAGTGATGGCGATCGGGCGGAGCTTTGCCGAGAGCCTCCAGAAGGCGCTGCGCGGGCTGGAGACGGGGCTGACGGGCCTCGACCGGGTGCCGGAGCTCATGGACGCCGATCCCGCGGCGATCGAGAGCGCCTTGGCGCGGCCAACGCCGGATCGGTTGCTGGTCGCGGCCGAAGCGCTTCGGCAGGGCTTCACGGTCGAGCGGATCAACGAGATTTCCGGCTTCGACCCGTGGTTCCTCCGGCGGCTGGAGGAGATCGTCCACGCGGAAGAGGAAGTGCGCGTGAACGGGCTTCCGAGCGATACGCGCGCGATGCGGCGGTTGAAGGCGATGGGCTTTTCCGACGCGCGGCTGGCGCAGCTCGCGCTTCGCTCGGCGCATATCGATCGCGAGATGGGCGAGGCTGTGGCGGCGGGCGGCGGAGGCGCGGTCCACAGCGCGGTCCGGCGGATGACCGGCGGGATTACCGAGAGCGAGGTTCGCGATCACCGGCTGCGGCTGGGCGTGCGGCCGGTGTTCAAGCGCATCGACAGCTGCGCCGCCGAGTTCGATGCGGCGACGCCCTATCTTTATTCGACCTATGAAGCGCCGCTGTTCGGCGAGCCGGTCGACGAAGCGGAGGTCAGCGACCGCCGCAAGGTGATGATCCTCGGCGGGGGCCCGAACCGGATCGGGCAGGGGATCGAGTTCGATTATTGCTGCTGCCACGCCGCCTTCGCGCTCGGACGCGACCGTAACGGCCAGACCGGCGCGGGCTATGAAGTCATCATGGTCAATTGCAACCCGGAGACGGTCTCGACCGATCCCGACACCTCCGACCGGCTGTATTTCGAGCCACTGACGACCGAGGACGTGCTCGAGATCGTGCGGCGCGAGCAGGAGAAGGGCGAGCTCCTCGGCGTGATCGTCCAGTTGGGCGGCCAGACTCCGCTCAAGCTCGCGGCCGAGCTGCAGGCGGCCGGGGTGCCGATCCTCGGTACGTCGCCCGACAGCATCGACCTCGCCGAGGACCGCGAGCGGTTCGCGTCGCTGGTCCAGCAGCTCGATTTGAAGCAGCCGGCGAATGGGATCGCGCGCAGCCGGGAAGAGGCGCTGCGGGTGGCGGAGCGGATCGGCTATCCGGTGTTGCTGCGGCCGTCCTACGTGCTCGGCGGACGCGGCATGGAGGTGGTCGACGGGCCGCAGCAGCTCGAACATTATATCGCCACCGCGGTCCAGGTGTCGGGCCGGAGCCCGGTGCTGATCGACCGCTACCTGCGCGACGCGATCGAGGTCGACGTCGACGCGATCTGCGACGGCACCGACGTCGCCGTCTGCGGAATCCTCCAGCATATCGAGGAAGCGGGCGTCCATTCGGGCGACAGCGCCTGCGCGATCCCGCCGCACAGCCTCGAACCCGCCATCGTGAAGGAGATCGACCGGCAGACCCGCGCGCTCGCGCTGGCGCTCAAGGTCCGGGGCCTCATGAACGTGCAGTTCGCGGTCAAGGACGGCGAAGTCTATCTGATCGAGGTGAACCCGCGCGCGAGCCGGACGGTGCCGTTCGTCGCCAAGGCGATCGGCAGGCCGGTTGCCAAATATGCCGCGCGGGTGATGGCCGGCGAGGCGCTCGGCGACGTCGGGACCATCGCGCACGACCTCGACTATATCGCGGTGAAGGGGCCGGTCTTCCCGTTCGCGCGCTTCCCCGGAACCGACCCGGTCCTCGGACCGGAAATGAAAAGTACCGGCGAAGTCATGGGAATCGATCGCGATTTCGACATTGCCTTCGCCAAGGCCTTGCTCGGCGCCGGCATGATCCTGCCGCAGGGCGGGACAGCGTTCGTCTCGGTGAAGGACGCCGACAAGGACCATATCGTTCCCGCGGTCGAGAAGCTGGTCGAGCTCGGCTTCTCGATCATCGCGACGGCCGGGACGGCCGCGCATCTCCAGGCGAAGGGGCTGCCGGTCGAGACGGTGAACAAGGTCGCGCAGGGCCGGCCGCACATCGTCGACAAGCTCCTGGATGGCGACGTCGACCTGGTGTTCAACACGACGGAGGGCTGGCAGTCGTTGAAGGACAGCCACTCAATCCGCACAACGACGCTCCAGAAGCGGGTGCCTTATTTCACCACGGCGGCGGCGAGCCTCGCTTCCGCGCGGGCGATCGAGGCGGTCCGCGGCCACGCGCTTGAAGTCGCCTCGCTCCAATCCTATTATTCCGCCTCCTAGAACCGGCTCACCGACAATCTGCCTCCTGATGCGGGCTTCGCGGCACGCCGGGGCAGGGCTTTAAAAGAGGGTTTTTACGATGGCGACTGCCGAAAAGGTCCCGATGCTCGAGGAAGGGCATCGCAAGCTGAGCGAGGACTTGAAGCGCCTGAGGATGGAGCGGCCCGAGATCGTCGAGGCGATCGAGGCGGCGCGGGCGCACGGCGACCTCAGCGAGAATGCCGAATATCATGCCGCCAAGGAGCGGCAGGGGCAGATCGAGGCGACCATCGCCGACCTCGAGGACCGGCTGAGCCGGGCGATGGTGATCGACCCCAGGTCGCTGTCCGGCGACAAGGTCGTGTTCGGCGCGACGGTGACGCTCAAGGACGAGGACGACAAGAAGGTGAAATACCAGCTCGTCGGCCAGGTCGAGGCCGACGCGAGCCACGGCCGGATCAGCTACAATTCGCCGCTCGGCCGGGCACTGATTGGGCGGCAGGTCGGCGAGGAGGTCGAGGTTTCGACTCCGTCGGGCGACCGTTACTACGAGATCAAGAAGATCGAGTTCGTCTGAGCCCTTGATGGACCGTATTCCCCGGTCGCTTACCCTGGCCATCGCCGCGGTCACCGCGCTGGCGTGGGTGCTGGCGGTGCTGACGCGGTTCGACGCCGCCTATTTCATGGGCTTCATCCCGGCGCGGTTTGCCGGCCTTATCTCCACAGCGCCGGCGGTTCCGGCCTTCGTCACGCCGCTGACAACGACGCTTGTCCATTCGGGCCTAGTGCACGTCGGCTTCAACCTGCTCGTGCTGGTGTGGTGCGGGATGCAGGTCGAGCGCGTGCTCGGAAAAACCGGCCTTATCGCGCTCTACGTGGTTGGCGCCTATGCCTCGGCGCTCGCGCAGTTCGGCTACACCGCGACCCTTCCGCTGAGTAACCCGGCCTGGGTGACGCCCATGGTCGGCGCGAGCGGAGCGATCAGCGCGGTCATCGGCGCCTATGCGCTCATCTTCGGGCGGGCGAAACGGATCAGTAGCTCGGCTGCGGTCAACCGCTGGGTCAATGCCGTGTGGCTTCTCGTCGCCTGGATCGTGCTCCAGTACATGACGCAATGGCTTGCCGGGCAGCAGGGGTTCCTGCTCGCGACGCCGGCGCACGTCGGCGGATTTGCCGCGGGGCTGCTGCTCCAGCGGCCGTTGCTGCTGTGGCGGTACCGGAAGGCTTGAATTCCTCCCTGCGAGCGCAGCTCGTGGGGAGGGGAACCAGCGAAGCTGGTGGAGGGGTAACTAGCTCGGCGCCCAAGACCCCTCCACCATCGAATCTTCGTTCGATGGTTCCCCTCCCCATCGCCATGCGATGGGGAGGAATTAGCCGGCCGGCGCTTTCGGACGCGTGATCCCGGGGATCGTCCCTTCCATATCCGGCTCGAGCAGGCGGTGGAGGTGGACGACGACATATTTCATCTCGGCATCGTCGACGCTGCGCTGTGCCGCCGCGCGCCAGGCGTCCTCCGCGGCGGCGTAGCTGTCGTAGATTCCGACGACGTCGATCGTGTTCATGTCGAAGTCGAGCGTTCGCGGGTCCTTCACGCGCCCGCCGAAGACCAGGTGAAGCTTGCTCATTCGGATTGGCTAGACGATTTGCGGTTCGGCGTCAGCTATCGTTCGCCTTGCGCGCGGCGTCGAGCGCGGCATCGGCCGACGCCCTGGCGGCGTCGGTCAGATCGTCGAGCAGCTTGCGGATCGTCTCTTCGCCTTTTTCGCGGCTGAGCCCCATCCGGTCGAGCCGCTGGGAGCCGGTGTCGCGTGCGGCGTCGAGCGCGGCTCCGGCGGTCTTCTTCACGCGCCGCGCGGTCGGGCGAACCAGCCGGGTCTCGGCCTCGGTTCGCGGGAGCAATGCGGCGATCAGCGCGCCGACGGCGAGGCCGCCCGCAAGCGCGAGCAGCGGCGCCTGGCCGAGCGTGTCGGTGGCGCGGTCGGACAAGCCCTCATACGCCTCGATCGCGCGCTGCCGCGCGCCGCTGTCCTGCGCCTCATCGGCGGTCATGGTGCGCTGGTCGGTCATTCTGCTACCTCCACTTTTTCCTTTTTCGGCGACCCTTCGGCCTTGCTCAGGACAGGTTTGCGCCGTTTCTTCGACTTTCCTTTCGCGCCGTCGACGAGACGGCCGGCGAGATCCATCAAGGGCTCGCGCGCGAGGAACATGGTGATCGCGGCGACCACGCCGGTGGCGGCAAGCGGCCGGGCGCGGACCGCGTCGACCGCGTCCTCGGCGAGATCGGCGCCTTTTTCCTTGGCGCCCTGCCACGCGCCCTTGGCGAGCGTCCCGGGGCTGAGCCTCGCCTGGAGCTCATGAGCGGTGCCCATCAGCCGCGAGCGGCGGCGGTCGACTTCGCCCCTGGCGGCGGCGATTTCGGGGCTGTCGGTCACAGCGCGCGCCTCGCCCGTTCGATTGCCCACCAGGCGAGCCCACCGGCGATCGCGCAGTAGATCAGCGATGCGACGATCGCCGCCCCAAGCGGGCCGATCGGCCTCGACAAAACCGCGAAGATTCCGACGGCGAGAATGGTGACCGCCGACTGGAGCACGATCAGCGCCATGAGAAGCAGGCCCGCGGGCAAGGCGAGCGCCTTCGCTTTGGCGAGGGCGATCGCCTTGGCGAGGTCCGCCTCTGCCCGCGCATAAGCCTTGCCCTCTTCGACGAGCTCATGGACGAGCTCGCCGATCGGGCGCTCGGGCGGCGGCGTCGGCTCGGCGGGCTTCAGCATCAGTCCTCGTCGTCCTCGTCCCTCGCCAGGCCGGTCTTGAGCAGCCGGGCGACGACGAAGCCGACGACCGCGGCGCCGGCGAGGGCGATGCCCGGGCTGTCGCGGACGAAGCTGCGCGTATCCTCGATCAGCTCGTCGGGATCCTTTTCGGCGATGCTGTTGGCAACATTCTCGATCGTGCCTGCGGCGCGCCGCGCATAGTCGCCGTAGCTCTCGCCGAGACGGTCATCGATCCCCGGAGCGGTGTCGCCGATCATCTTCGCGACATTGGCGAGGGCCTCCGAAGTCCGCTCGAGGCCCTGGCTGACGAGCCCGCGCGCCTTGTCCCCGGCCTGGTTCGCGATCCGGTCGCGGCCGCTGCGGATCCGCTCGGCGAGTCCGCCTTCGGCGCTTCCGCTGCCGGTCACCGGCCGTTCGGCGTCGCCTCGGGGAGCAGGGACTTTCCGTTCCTGGACGAGCGCGGTGTCGTCGACATTGATCGTCTGTCCGCCCTGATCCGGGGCGCCGCCGCTCGCGCCTTCGATCACGGAGTCGGTGCCCTCGGGCAAGTCAGCAGTTGTTTGGTCAGCCATCGCGGTCCTCCTTTGCCGACTCCAACCTGCGAGCCGCGCGCCTCGTTCCGGTCTCGAATGCCGAAAGTTGCACGGTCCGGCGCTCGGCCTATAGCCGCTCGCACGCCCTCATATTGTTACGCTTGCGCAAGAAGGAAAGCCATGACTGCAATCGTCGACGTCCATGCCCGCCAGATCCTCGACAGCCGGGGCAATCCGACCGTGGAAGTGGACGTCACGCTGGAAGATGGAAGCATGGGCCGCGCGGCGGTCCCGTCGGGCGCTTCGACGGGCGCTCACGAAGCGGTCGAGCTGAGGGACGGGGACAAGAGCCGCTGGGGCGGCAAGGGCGTGTCGAAAGCCGTCGAGTCCGTGAACGGCGAGATCGCCGACGCCGTGGTCGGGATGGATGGCGAGGACCAGGCGGCGATCGATGCCGAGATGATCGCGCTCGACGGGACCGAGAATAAGGGGCGGCTTGGGGCCAACGCGATCCTGGGGGTCAGCCTGGCGACGGCAAAGGCGGCGGCGGACGCACTGGGACTTCCGCTCTATCGCTATGTCGGCGGCGTCGACGCGAACCTGCTGCCCGTGCCGATGATGAACATCCTGAACGGTGGCGTGCACGCGGACAACGGCCTCGATTTCCAGGAATTCATGGTCATGCCGGTGGGCGCGCCGAATTTCGCGGAGGCGCTGCGCTGCGGCGCGGAGATATTCCATGCGCTGAAGAGCGCGCTTCACACGGCCGGTCTATCGACGTCGGTCGGCGACGAAGGCGGATTCGCGCCGGCGATCAACACGCCGCGCGAGGCGCTGGACTTCATTGACAAGGCGGTCAGCGCGGCGGGCTACAAGCTGGGTGACGACGTGCTCCTGGCGACGGACCCGGCGGCGAGCGAGTTCTTCAAGAACGGACGCTACGAGATCACCGGCGAAGGGAAGAGCCTCACGCCCGCGGAGATGGCCGATTATTATGTCGACCTCGCTTCGGATTACCCGATCGCGTCGATTGAGGACGGGATGGCCGAGGACGACGCCGACGGGTGGAAGATGCTGACCGAGAAGCTCGGTAACCGCGTCCAGCTAGTCGGCGACGACGCCTTCGTCACCAACGTCAAGCGGCTGCAGTGGGGGATCGACCACGGGATCGCCAATTCGATCCTGATCAAGGTCAACCAGATCGGCACCCTCACCGAGACCATCGACGCGGTGAAGCTTGCGCAGACCAACGGCTACACCGCGGTCATGTCGCACCGTTCGGGCGAGACCGAGGATTCGACGATTGCCGACCTGGCCGTCGCGCTCAGCTGCGGGCAGATCAAGACCGGAAGCCTGGCGCGGTCGGACCGCACGGCGAAATACAACCAGCTGCTGCGGATCGAGGAGGAGCTGGGCGAGACGGCGCGCTATGGCGGCCGCGCGGTGCTGAAGGCGTACAAGGGCTAAGCTCCTCCCCCTCAGGGGGAGGTGGCAGGCCGCGCAGCGGACTGACGGAGGGGGTGTGTGTGAGGCTTAGCGGACCCGAAAAGACGAAGAGCCGCGCCCGTGACCTGCGCGCGTCGATGTCCCTCCCGGAGCGGCTCTTGTGGAGTGCGCTACGTAGACGGCAAACGGGATTGCGATTCAGACGGCAACATCCTGCCGGCCCTTATGTGCTCGATTTTTACTGCGACAGCATCAAATTATGTGTGGAAGTCGATGACCGAAGTCACGATTTCCGAGTGCGACGGGATTCTGCGCGCGACGAATGGTTGAAGCGCCAAGGCGTGCGGACGCTGCGCGTCAGCGCGCAGGATGTCCTTCGGAATCTCGAAGGCGTGGTCCAATATATTGCTGCGGAGGCACAGACCCCCTCCGTCACGCTGCGCGTGACACCTCCCCCCGAGGGGGAGGGGCTTGCACGCTGATCCACAAGTTTATCCCAGAAATATCCCCCAAACCGTTCTTTTTGCTTGCGCTTGTGACTCCTTCGTGATTCCTTGGGCTTGTGAGGGGTGGGAAGCGCATTTTCGAGCTCATTCGCCGCGCGGCTTTTCCCGCGCTGGCGCTGATCGTCGTCGGCACGTTCGCCGGGCATGCGATCGCCGGGCCGAACGGGATCCTCGCCTGGGGCGGCTATCATCGGGCGCTGAAGGAGCGGCAGTCGGAGCTCGCCCAGCTCCAGCAGCAGCGGGCGGAGCTCAAGCATCGCGCGCAGCTGCTCGACCCGAACAAAGCCGACCCCGACATGGCCGATGAGCTGGTACGCAAGGATCTCGGGCTAGTGCGTCCGGACGAAGTCATCGTCCCGCTCAACTGATTTGAGATATCGACCAGAGATCGACGGGCTGCGAGCAATCGCGGTCATCGCGGTCATCTGGTTCCATTCCGGATTGCCCGGCCTTCCCGGCGGCTACACCGGCGTGGATGTCTTCTACGTCATCTCCGGCTACCTAATCACGTCCATCATTCATCGCGAGATGCACGGCGGGCAGTTCAGTTTTCGCCACTTCTATCAACGCCGATTCCGCCGGATCGCGCCAGCGCTGGTGACGGTGATCGGTGCGACGACGATTCCAAGCTTTGCGCTTCTGCTTCCCTATGAGCTGCAAGCCTTCGCGAAATCCGCGGCGGCCGCGGTCGCGATGGTCTCGAACCTCTATTTCTGGCGAAGCCTGAATTATTTCGCGCCCGAGCATAGCCTTGCGCCGCTACTGCACACCTGGTCGCTCGGTGTGGAAGAGCAGTTTTACCTCCTTTTCCCCGTGACGCTCGTCATCGCTGAACGGTTCGGCAAGGCGCGGCTGGCCATCGCGCTGCTCGGCCTCGGCTCATTCATCCTGTGCGTGGCGATTACGGCGCCAATGCCAGCCGCGTCCTTCTATTTGCTTCCGACGCGCGGGTGGGAGCTGATGCTTGGCGCATCCCTGGCCGTCGGCCTCGTCTCCGTACCGGAGTCGCTGCGGCAAGCTTCGTCGCTGGCAGGCGTCGCCCTCACGATCGCCGCAAGCCTGCTGATCGGGCCGGACGATCCGTTTCCCGGATGGCGGGCACTGGTTCCGACTCTCGGCGCCGCGCTGCTCATCGGCGGAGGAAGCCGGACGGCCGCGGCACGGGCGCTTTCGTTGCCGCCATTGGTGTACATCGGGCGCATCAGCTATTCCTTTTATCTCTGGCATTGGCCGATCCTGGTCTTCCTACGTCACTGGCGCGCCGATCCCGATCTTCCGCCGGTGGTGGCGCTGAGCGGCATCGCCGTCGCATTCTTTCTCTCCGCCGCGACCTATCGCTGGATCGAACAGCCCGCGCGCGACAAGGCGACGCCGTTCCGTCGAGTGCTCCGACCGTCGATATGGGGGGCCGCGGCGATCCTCGTGGCCTCGACAGTCGCGGTCGCGGGCAGAGGGCTTCCGCAGCGCCTGCCGGCGCGGGTCGATGCGATCGCAGCTGTCCATGACGGCTATGCGCCGCTCGCGCACGATTGCGTCACCGGCGGCTTCGACCGGGTCCAGAAGATCTGCCACTTCGGACCGGCGGGCGATCCAACGCTACTGCTGTGGGGCGACAGCCATGCCGCGGCAATCTCCGAAGCCGTCGCCGACGCAATCGGCCGGCCGGGTCTTCTGATTTCCGTCGCCGCGTGCCCGCCCGTGGTGGATTGGGCCGAGGGCACGAACACGGTCATGTGCAAGTCGTCCGGTGCGCGCATGCTGCACTATGCCGAGACGGACAATCACCTCAAAATCGTCGTCCTCAGCGTTCACTGGGCGGTATTGCGCGACGAGGCTGGCCCGCGAGGCTGGGCAGCCATGCAGCATGTCGTCGATCGGCTGAACGCGGCCGGAAGGACCGTCGTCGTGGTCGCGGGCGTACCGGACCCAGGCGTTGACGTGCCGTGGACGAGCGCAATCCGCGCGCGCTTCGGCCGAACGCCGGTTCATTTGAACTGCCCGCCGGCGCAGGTGCCGCTCCACGGGGTCATCCTGGTCGATGTTTCTGCCGGATTCTGCCGCAAGCCTGCCTACCTGCTGTTCACGGACACGAACCACCCAAGCCGCTATGCCGGCCTTGCGATAATCGCGCCTGCGATACGAAAGACTTTCGCAGCCGTTCGGTGATCCTTGCTTGCGCCGCAGGTTGCCGCTTCTCGCACCGGCTCTTATAGGCAGCCCCGCTTCCAGTTTTGAGAGAGAGTGCCGTGGCGCGTTCCGCGAAGAAAACCGCCGTTCCCGAAACCGACGCCAACGATATACCGCGGCCGCCGCAGCCGAAGCGCTTCAAGGCGTCCAAGGACGAACTGCTGAAGTTGTACCGCGAAATGCTCCTGATCCGCCGCTTCGAGGAGCGGGCCGGGCAGCTGTACGGGCTCGGGCTGATCGGCGGCTTCTGTCACCTCTACATCGGCCAGGAGGCGGTCGCGGTCGGGCTGCAATCGGCGATGAAGGTCGGCAAGGACAGCGTCATCACAGGCTACCGCGATCACGGGCACATGCTCGCCTACGGCATCGACCCGAAAGTGATCATGGCCGAGCTGACCGGGCGCGAGGCGGGCATCAGCCATGGCAAGGGCGGGTCGATGCACATGTTCAGCGTCGACCACGGCTTCTACGGTGGGCACGGGATCGTGGGCGCGCAGGTGCCGCTCGGCACCGGCCTCGCGTTCAAGCACAAATATGCCGGGGACGGGGGCGTCTGCCTCACCTATCTCGGGGACGGCGCCGTCAACCAGGGCCAGGTCTACGAGGCCTTCAACATGGCCAAGCTGTGGGACCTGCCGGTGATCTACGCGATCGAGAACAACCAATATGCGATGGGCACCAGCATCAAGCGGTCTTCCTCGGAGCCCATGCTCTACCGGCGGGGCGAGAGCCACCGCATTCCGGGCCTGCAGGTCGACGGGATGGACGTGCTCGCGGTGCGCGGCGCGGCCGACGTGGCGCTCGAATGGACGCGCAGCGGCAAGGGGCCGATCATCGTCGAGTTCCTGACCTATCGCTATCGCGGCCACTCGATGAGCGACCCGGCAAAGTACCGGTCGCGCGAGGAGGTGCAGGACGTGCGCGAGCACCGCGATCCCATCAGCCACGCCGAGCGCGAGCTTGAGAAGATGGGCATCAAGGAAGAGGAACTGAAGGCGATCGACAAGGAAATCAAGGACATCGTCGTCGGCGCTGCGAAGTTCGCTGAAGAAGCGCCCGAGCCGGCTCCGGCGGAGCTCTACACTGACGTGCTGGTGGGGAGCTACTGATGGGAATCGAGCTCAAGATGCCCGCGCTCTCCCCGACGATGGAGGAGGGCACCCTCGCCAAATGGCTGGTCAAGGAAGGCGACGACGTCAAATCCGGCGACATCCTCGCCGAGATCGAGACCGACAAGGCGACGATGGAATTCGAGGCGGTCGACGAGGGCAAGATCGCGAAGATTCTCGTTCCCGAGGGCACGGATGGCGTGAAAGTCGGTCAGCCGATCGCCATCCTCGCCGGCGATGGCGAACAAGTGAGCGCGCCTGCTGCGGAACCGGTTTCGGATACGAAGGAACAGCCGAAGCCCGCTTCGACCGAGACACCGTCGGTTCCGGAGCCTGCATCGCAGCAGGACGAAGCGACGCCGACTCCGCACGTTTTCGAGACCGCGGCGCGCGACCTGGTGGCGGACGTCGCCGCCACGCACGACGACCCCGAGGTGCCCGAAGGCACGCCGCTAGTCTCGATGACCGTGCGCGAGGCGCTGCGCGACGCGATGGCGGAGGAAATGCGCGCCGATGAGCGCGTGTTCGTGATGGGCGAGGAGGTCGCCGAGTACCAGGGCGCCTACAAGGTCACGCAGGGCCTGCTCGAGGAGTTCGGCGCAAAGCGCGTCGTCGATACGCCGATCACCGAATATGGCTTTGCCGGCCTCGGCACTGGCGCGGCGATGGGTGGGCTCCGCCCGATCGTCGAGTTCATGACCTTCAACTTCGCGATGCAGGCCATCGACCACATCATCAACTCGGCGGCCAAGACCAACTACATGTCGGGCGGCCAGATGCGCTGTCCGGTCGTGTTCCGCGGGCCCAACGGCGCCGCCGCGCGCGTCGCTGCCCAGCACAGCCAGAATTACGGCAGCTGGTACGCGCATGTGCCGGGACTGATCGTGATCTCCCCCTACAGCGCAGCGGACGCCAAGGGCCTGCTCAAGGCCGCGATCCGAAGCCCCGATCCCGTCGTCTTCCTCGAAAACGAATTGCTCTACGGCCAGCATTTCGACGTTCCGCAGATGGACGATTATGTGCTTCCGATCGGCAAGGCGCGGATCGTTCGGCCGGGCAAGGACGTGACGATCGTCAGCTACTCGATCGGCGTCGGCGTAGCGCTCGAAGCCGCGCAGGAGCTGGTGGGGCAGGGGATCAACGCCGAGGTCATCGACCTGAGGACGCTGCGCCCGCTCGACAAGGCCACGGTGCTCGACAGCCTCAGGCGCACCAACCGCATGGTGGTTGTGGAGGAGGGTTGGCCGGCCTGCTCGATCAGCTCGGAGATTATCGCCATCGCGATGACCGAGGGCTTCGACGATTTGGACGCCCCGGTGCTCCGCGTGACCGATGCCGACGTTCCGCTGCCCTATGCCGCCAACCTCGAGAAGATGGCGCTGATCAAGGCATCCGAGGTGGTCGAGGCGGTGAAGGCCGTCACCTATCGTTAGGCCGTGCTAGGCGCCGACCTCGGACTGGCGCTGACCTACGTCCCGCTTCGCGACCGGGGGGCGCTCGCCGCCCTGTTCGCGATCGACCGGGCGATGGGCGACGTCGTCCGCTCGACAAAGGAGCCGATGCTGGGGCCGATCCGCCTCGCCTGGTGGCGCGAGCGGCTCGAGGAGCTCGACGAAGGCGCGAGCGCCCCCGCGGAGCCGCGGCTGCAGCAGGTCCAGAGCGAGCTCATTCCGCGCGGAGTCACCGGGCGCGAACTGGCGGCGCTCGAAAGCGGGTGGCTGCGGCTGTTCGATCCGTTCCCGTGGACGGTTCAGACCAGCGAGGCGATCTGGTTTCGCGGCAATCTTCTGTTCGGCCTCGGCGCTCGCGCGATGAGTTGCGCCGACGAGCGGATCCAGGGGGCGGGCGGGCTGTGGGCACTGATCGATGCAGCGCGGCACTGCAGCGATGCCGAATCGCGTGCCATGTTGATCCAGCAGGCGCGAACATTCGCTCGAGGCCTCGCGGGCGTCCGTTTCGCCGGGCCGCTTCGGCCGCTTTCCATGCTTGCCGCAGTCGCGAGCCGCGACGCGCGAAGGGGCGAGGCGTTCGAACGCGAAGGAACGCCGGGACGGGCCGCCGTCATGCTCCGCCACCGCTTCAGCGGGCGCCTTCCAAAGCCATAGTTGACATGGGGCCCTCCGTTCCGGAGATGAACAGCCGTGCCGAATCTCCTGCTCGAGGGAGATGTTCATGTTGCGTTTTCTGGCCGGCGCCGCCTCATGCTTCCTGCTGCTCACCGGGGCATTCCTGATCTGGCAGTCGCGCGCCGACGAACGGCCGGGACTTCCCGCCGCGCCCGCGCCGCGCGCCTTCGCCGCCTCGATGCTGAGCAGCGGGCAGCCGCTCCAGGCGCCCGAGGCGACGCCCCAGAGCCGCGAACAGAAGCGGTTTAGCCGCTATGATCGCAACAAGGACGGGAAGGTCGAGGCGGGCGAATATCTGGCTGCTCGGCGGAGGAATTTCGACAAGCTCGACCTCGACCATAATGGCCAGTTGTCCTTCCAGGAATATGCCATCAAGGGCATCCAGAAATTCCAGGCCGCGGGCGGAAGCAAGGGCTGGCTCTCCCCGGCCGAATTCGTCGCCACGGCCCCGCCGCCGGCGAAGCGCAAAACTTGCAGCTGCGGCGGGCCGCAACCCGCGCAGGTCGCGGAGAATAGCGACGATTAAAGTTCCTTCCTGCGAGCGCAGCACGTGGGGAGGGGAACCATGCGGAGCATGGTGGAGGGGTAATTGGCACCACGCAGGGAGAAAAATGAAACGGTCCTGAAAGCCCGAGCTCTCAGGCGCGAGATGACGCTGCCAGAAGGTATGCTGTGGCAGGAGCTTCGTCGGCGGCCAAACGGGCTCAAGTTCAGGCGGCAGCATCCCATCGGGCGCTGCATCGTCGATTTCTACTGCCCCGCGGCCGGGCTCGTGATCGAAGTGAACGGGCAAGCCCATTCGATGGGCGAGAATCCGCAGAAGGACTGGCGCCGAGACGAATGGCTGAAAGGGCAAGGCTTGCGAGTCGTCCGGTTCGACGCGACCGACGTGATTAGAGATCTGCAGTCGGTGGTTACGGCGATACTCGTCGCCTGCCGGCGCTAGTTACCCCTCCACCAGCTCCGCTGGTTCCCCTCCCCACGAGTTCTCGTGGGGAGGAATTTGCTCGACCCAGTCGGCAAACTTCGCCCGCGCGCGGTCGGTGTAGGCTTTCTTGCGGTCGGCGCGTTTGTGGCGGCCTTCGATGGGCGGCATCAGGCCGAAATTGACGTTCATCGGCTGGAACGTCTCCGCGTCGGCGCCCCCGGTGATGTGGGCCAGCAGCGCGCCGAGGGCGGTTTCGGGCGGTGGCGGGGGCAGCGCCTCGCCGCGAAGCTCGGTCGCGGCGAAGCGGGCGGCGATGAGGCCGACGGCGGCGCTTTCGACATAGCCCTCGCAGCCGGTGATCTGGCCGGCGAAACGGATGCTCGGCCTGGATTTGAGACGCAGCTCGCCATCGAGCAACCGTGGCGAGTTGATGAAGCTGTTGCGATGGATCCCGCCCAGTCGCGCGAACTCGGCATTCTCGAGGCCGGGGATGGTGCGGAAGATGCGCGCCTGCTCGCCATGTTTCAGCTTCGTCTGGAACCCGACCATGTTCCACAGGGTCCCGAGCGCATTGTCCTGCCGGAGCTGGACGACCGCATAGGGCCAGCGGCCGGTTCGGGGGTCGTCCAGCCCGACCGGCTTCATGGGGCCGTGGCGCAGCGTCTCCGGCCCGCGTTCGGCCATCACCTCGATCGGCATGCAGCCTTCGAAGTAGGGCGTGTCCTTTTCCCAATCGTGGAACGGCATTTTCTCGCCGTCGACGAGTGCGGCGACGAAATCCTCATATTGCGCCTTGTCGAGGGGGCAGTTGATATAATCCTTGCCGCCCTTGTCCCAGCGCGCCGCCATCCAGGCGACGTGCATGTCGATGCTGTCGCGGTGGACGATCGGCGCGATCGCGTCGAAGAAGGCGAGGGCGCTCGTCCCCGTTTCCGCGGCGATGGCTTCGGCGAGCTTCGACCCGGTGAGGGGACCGGTTGCAATGATCGTCGGATGATCGGGAAGCCCATCCACGCGCTCGCGCACGAGCGTGATGTTCGGATGCCGCTCGATCGCTCGCGAGACCTCGGCGGCGAAGGCTTGCCGGTCGACTGCCAAGGCGGAGCCGGCCGGCACTCGATGGGCGTCGGCCGCGCGCATCACGAGCGAATCCAGCGCCCGCATCTCCTGGTGGAGAAGGCCGACGGCATTGTGCTCGGAATCGTCGGAGCGGAAGCTGTTCGAGCAGACCATTTCGGCGAGCCGGTCGGTCTGGTGCGCGGGCGTCATGTCGCCGCCGCCGCGCATCTCGCTTAGACGCACCCGCAGACCGGCTTCGGCCAGTTGCCAGGCCGCTTCCGATCCGGCGAGCCCGCCGCCGACGATGTGAACGTCATGATCCACGAGGCGTTGTCGTTAGTCTCAACCGACAGGAGCGCAAGATGATCGATCACCTGGGCATCCCGGTCTCCGATATCCGGAAATCACGAGCCTTTTACGAAGCGGCGCTCGGAGCGCTCGGGATGTCGGTGCAAATGGAGGTCACCCCGGAACAGACGGGCGACGGCTCGACCGCCATGGGCTTTGGCGTTCCCGGCGAAAAAATCTTCTGGATCGGCGATGGCGAGAAGGTCGGAGAGGGTGTGCATGTCGCGTTCCGCGCCGACCGTCGCGACCAAGTGGAACGGTTTCACGCCGAGGCGCTGAAAGCGGGCGGTCGCGACAATGGCGCGCCGGGGCCGCGACCCAATTACGGGCCCAATTATTACGCGGCGTTCGTTCACGATCCCGATGGTGCGAATATCGAAGCGGTCTGTTACGCAGAGAAGTGAGGATTTTCACGATCGGATATGAAGGCGCCACGGTGGCGGAGTTCATCGCGGCGCTCAAACGGGCCGGGGTCGAGCGCCTGATCGACGTCCGGGCAGTCCCCAACTCGCGCCGCCCTGGATTCTCGAAAACGCCGCTTCGCAATGCCCTCGCCGAGGAGGGGATCGAGTATGTGCACTTGCGCGCACTGGGCACTCCAGCCGACGGCAGAGCAGCGGCGAGGGCCGGGCGGCTGGAGGATTTGAAGCGGATTTACGCGGGCCAGCTCGAGCTGCCCGAGGCGATGGCGGAGGCAGCGCAAATGGTGGCGCTCGCGAGCGAGAAGCCGAGCGCGCTCCTGTGCTACGAGCGGGAGCCCGCCGGCTGCCACCGGACGCTTCTCCTGAAGTCGGCCGCCGCGGACGCGGATGTCGTCGACCTTTACGCCTGAGGCGGATAGACGAGCTTTCCGTCGCGCTCCTCTGCGGCGGGAGTCATTTTCGCGGGCTGGGGGCGGCCCTCGCCCATCAGGTGGATGACGCTTCGGCCGCGCGCGATAAGATAGTCGGCGATGATCCGGCGGTGGCAGCGCCACCACACCGCCTCGGCGCACATGATCGCCGTGCGCCGCCCGGAGGCGATGGAGAGCAATTCCTCCAGGCCCTGCTCGAACGAGTTCGACAGCGCGTAGTCGGCATAATTGTGGAAGCTCTGGTTCTCCCAATAGCCGTTCACTTCCGGAGGTACGCCATGCGAGCGGCCGCGCAGTCCGCCTAACTCCGCGATCCTGTGGTAGCCGACCTGCCATTGCTGGAGCTCGTCCGAAAGGACGTCGAAATTATACTGCGGATTCGTGCGCGACCGCGGCACGCTCCGCACGTCAACCACCAGCTCGACCGGACCACCGCGAAGGATTTCGACGAACTCCTCGATGCTTCGGGTCGAGTGCCCGATCGTATAGACGGGAAGGGCCTCAGGCGTTGGGCAGCTCCGTCTGGGTCTCGCCGACGAGCAGCGCTTCGATGTCGGGGACGGGGCGGCCGCTCATCTCCTTGTTCACGGTGCAAAGCAGCCGCTTTTCGACCTCCTTGTGAAGGCATTTGCGGAGCACGCCGAGCGCCTTCGGCGGAGCGACGATGGCGAGCGCGTCGTAATCGTTTCGAAGCGCGCGCTCCTTCAGCTCGTCGGCCGCGTCCTTGATCCAGCGGTCTTCCTCCTGTTGATGGAAATCGGCCTCCTCGTAGGTCGAGCGACCGTAGCCGGCGCTCTGATGGATGCCGCCGGGCGCATCGGTCTTGATTTCGCTGTCCTTCCGGTCCTCCCGCCGGTCATGCGCTTCCGTCCTGAGGTCGATGTGCTCCTCGTCCCCCTGGTTGCGGAAGAAGAGCATCTTGCGGCCGTCGGCGACCAGAACCAGCGCGTCGTGGGGAAGGGGCATGGCGACGTTTCCTCCTGTTGTGTTGGAGAGAAAACGCCGGCCTGTCCGAGCGGGTTGCGGCGGCTTGTCGCATGCGCATTCCTCCCCAGCCGAATGGCTGGGGAGGGGAACCATGCGCAGCTGGTGGAGGGGTCTTGGCGCGGCGCCAGTTACCCCTCCACCAGCTTCGCCGGTTCCCCTCCCCACGAGCTTCGCTCGCAGGGAGGAACTACTCCTCGACTTCCGGGTCGGCCGGCTTGTCGAGCTCGCTTTCTCCGACGATCGCATCGGGGGTGGGCGCGATCTCGTCGCCGCCCTCGAGTTCGATCTCTTCCTCTTCGCTCTCCTCGATCTTGGCGACGCTGACGACATGCTCGTTTTCGGCGACCCGGAAGATCGTCACGCCCTGGGTGTTGCGGCCCATGACCCGGATGTCGCCCACCGTGGTGCGGATCATCTTGCCCTGGTCGGTGACCAGCATCAGCGCCTCGCCCTGGTGCGCGGGGAAGGACGCGACGACGCAGCCATTGCGCTCCGACGTGTCGATGTTGGTGATGCCCTGACCGCCGCGGTTGGTTCGGCGATATTCATAGGCCGACGAGCGCTTGCCGTAGCCGTTCTCGGTGATCGTGAGGATGAACTGCTCCCGCTCAGACAGCTCGGCGATGCGCTCCGGCGACAGCGGGCAATCGCCCTCCTTTTCGCCCTTCCAGGGGGCGAAGCGCAGATAATCCTCACGCTCTTCCTGGCTGCGCATGGCGCCGCGGGTGAGGATCGACATCGATATGACGAGGTCGTCGCCGAGCAGGCGGATGCCCCGCACGCCGGTCGAGGTGCGCGAGCGGAACTCGCGCACGTCGGTGGCCATGAAGCGGATCGCCTTGCCGTGCCGGGTGGCGAGAAGCACGTCGTCGCCTTCGGTCAGCAGTGAGACTCCGATCAGCCGGTCGGTCGGATCCGCCTGCTCGTCGCTGTCGTCGTCGCTCTCGACATCCTCCGCGACTCCGGTGCCGAAGCGCATCGCGATCTTGCCGTTCGATGGGATGTTGGTGAAGGCCGCCATGCTGTTCCGGCGAACGGTGCCGTGAGCGGTCGCGAACATGATGTGCAAGGCCGCCCATTCGGTCTCGTCCTCGGGCAGCGGAAGGACGGTGGAGATGGTCTCGCCCTCGGCCAGGGGGAGCAGGTTCACCATCGGGCGGCCCTTGGTGTTCGGGCCGCCCTCGGGCAGCCGCCACACCTTCATCCGGTAGACGCGGCCGAGGTTCGAAAAGAACAGCACCGGATTGTGGGTCGAGGTGACGAACAGGTTGGTCACCGCATCCTCTTCCTTGGTCGCCATCCCGGCGCGGCCCTTGCCGCCGCGCTTCTGCTCGCGGAAGATCGCGAGCGGGGTGCGCTTGATGTAGCCCTCCATGGTCACCGTCACGACCATGTCCTCGCGCTCGATGAGATCTTCATCCTCGATCCCGTCCGCGGCAGCGGCGAGCTCGGTCACGCGCGGGGTCACGAACTCGGCTTCGACCTCGTCGAACTCCTCGCGCATCACCTCGTAGAGGCGGGCGCGGTTGGCGAGGATCTCGAGCAGCTCGCCGATGCTCGTCGCGAGCTCCTCCAGCTCCTTGCCGATCTCGTCGCGGCCGAGTGCCGTCAGGCGGTGCAGGCGAAGCTCGAGGATCGCCTTCACCTGGGCTTCGGATAGCTTGTATTTCTCTTTCTTCGCCTGCGGCTCGACCGCCTCGACCAGCGCGATGTAGGGGCGGATCTCGTCGCCGGGCCATTCGCGGGCGAGCAGCTTGTCGCGCGCGACCGCGGGCGAAGCGGACCCGCGGATCAGCTTCACCACCTCGTCGAGGTTGGTGACCGCGACCACCAGGCCGAGCAGGATGTGCGCGCGTTCGCGGGCCTTCAGCAGCTCGAACTTCGAGCGGCGGGTGATCACTTCCTCGCGGAACTTGACGAAGGCGTCGATGAAGTCGCGCAGCGTCAGCGTCTCCGGACGGCCGCCGCGGATCGCCAGCATGTTGGCGGGGAAGCTGCTCTGGGCAGGCGTGTGCCGCCACAGCTGGTTCAGCACGACCTCGGGCGTCGCGTCGCGCTTGAGGTCGATGACGATTCGCACGCCCTGGCGGTTGGATTCGTCGCGTATGTCGGAAACGCCCTCGATACGCTTGTCCTTGGCGGCCTCGGCGATCTTCTCGACGAGGCCCGACTTGCCGACCTGGTAGGGGATTTCAGTGAGGACGATCGAGCGGCGGTCGCCGCGGCCTTCTTCCACGTGCGCCCGGCTCCGCATCATGATGGAGCCGCGACCGGTGGTGTAGGCGCTGCGGATGCCCGACTGGCCGAGGATCAGCCCACCGGTCGGGAAGTCCGGCCCCTTCACATGCTCCATGAGCGCTTCGGACGTGATTGCCGGGTCGTCCATATAGGCGCGGCACGCCGCGAGCACTTCGCCGAGGTTGTGCGGCGGGATGTTCGTCGCCATGCCAACCGCGATTCCGCCCGCGCCGTTGACCAGCAGGTTGGGGAAGCGGGCGGGGAGGACCTGCGGCTCGCGCTCCGACGCGTCGTAATTGGGCTGGAACTCGACCGTGTCCTTGTCGATGTCGCCGAGCAGGAAGTTGGCCACTTTCGCCAGCCGCGCCTCGGTATAGCGCATCGCCGCCGGCGGATCGGGGTCCATCGAGCCGAAATTGCCCTGGCCGTCGATCAGCGGCACGCGCATCGACCAGTCCTGGGTCATCCGGGCGAGCGCGTCGTAGATCGCCTGGTCGCCGTGCGGATGATATTTACCCATGACGTCGCCGACGATGCGGCTCGACTTGCGGTAGGGCCGGCCGGCGACATAGCCCGCTTCCTGGCAGGCGTAGAGGATCCGGCGGTGAACCGGCTTCAGACCGTCGCGCACGTCGGGCAGCGCGCGGCTGACGATCACGCTCATCGCGTAATCGAGGTAGCTGGTCTTCATCTCCTCGACGATGGAGATGGGGGCAATGTCGCGGTCGCCCGGAGGAGGCGGTGTATCGTCGTTGCGGTCGTCGACCGGCGGCTGAGTGGCCAAGAAACTGTCCTGCTTGTTCGGGGTGCACACGAGAGGTTGCGGCAACGCCGCGCCCCCCGCTCAACTAGGTAGTGCATTGCACCTTCGAGCGCCACCCCGCGCGCGCACGCGCGCG
>DATNFJ010000104.1:0-24526 GCA_035606455.1 Sphingomicrobium sp. | reverse complement strand
ATGGTGCGTTCGTGGATCTGGGCGGCATCGATGGCCTGCTGCACGTCACCGATCTCAGCTACAAGCGGATCAACCATCCGAGCGAGATGATCAACATCGGCGACACCGTCCGCGTGCAGATCATCCGCATCAACCGCGAGACGCAGCGCATCTCGCTCGGCATGAAGCAGCTGGAGAGCGACCCGTGGGAGGGCGCGTCGAGCAAATATCCGGTCGGCGGGACGTTCCGCGGCCGCGTCACCAACATCACCGAATATGGCGCCTTCGTCGAACTGGAGCCGGGCATCGAGGGCCTCGTCCACGTCTCGGAGATGAGCTGGACCAAGAAGAACGTGCACCCGGGCAAGATCGTCTCCACTTCGCAGGAAGTGGACGTGAAGGTCCTCGAGGTCGACGAGGAGAAGCGCCGGATTTCGCTCGGCCTCAAGCAGGCGCAGGCCAATCCGTGGGAGGCCTTCGCTTCAGCCCACCCGGCGGGATCGGTGGTCGAGGGCGAGGTCAAGAATGCGACCGAGTTCGGGCTGTTCGTCGGCCTCGACGGGGACGTCGACGGCATGGTCCACATGTCGGACATCGCCTGGGGCGTGTCGGGCGAGGAGGCGCTTGCGCTTCACCGCAAGGGCGAGCGGGTCAAGGCGCAGGTGCTCGACGTCGATGTCGAGAAGGAGCGGATCTCGCTCGGCATGAAGCAGCTCGAGGGCGGCGGCGCCGGCGCGGGCGCGGGTGCCGGCAGGGGCGGCGCTTCGGCTGGCGGCGGAGTGAGGAAGGGCGAGACGGTGACCGTCATCGTCCGCCAGGTCCAGGATGCGGGACTCGACGTTCAGGTCGGCGACGATGGCGCGATCGGCTTCGTCAAGCGCGGCGACCTTGGCCGCGATCGCGACGAGCAGCGGCCGGAGCGCTTCCAGGTCGGGCAGAAGCTCGACGCGATGGTCGTCGGCTTCGACCGCTCGAAGAAGCCCAATTTCTCGGTGAAGGCGCTCCAGATCGCCGAGGAGAAGCAGGCGGTGGCGCAGTACGGGAGCTCGGATTCGGGCGCGACTCTCGGCGACATCCTCGGCGCCGCCCTAAAAGAAGCCACCCCCGACAAGCCGGAGAAGCCGGAAAAAGCCGAGAAGGCGGAGAAAGCCGCGAAGCCAGAAAAGGCCGAAAAGGCAGAGAAGGCTCCGAAGAAGCCCAAGAAGTAACGGGAAACGCGGCGTTTCTTTATGGAACGCCGCGTGAATCCATCTTGCGTGCGCGTGCGTTTCCTGACAGCGTGCAGCCAAGCGGCTCCTTCGAGGGGGCGGAGCCGGCCGAAATCCGAAGCGGGGTGCCGATGATCCGTTCCGAACTGGTGCAGAAGCTTTGCACCGACTTTCCCGACCTCACCCAGCGCGAGGTCGAAGGCGTCGTCAGCGCCATCTTCGATTCAATCACCGACCAGCTCGCCACCGGCGGCCGGGTCGAGCTTCGCGGCTTCGGCGCGTTTTCGACCCGCCAGCGCGACGGCCGCGTCGGACGCAATCCCCGCACCGGCGAGTCGGTCTCGGTCGACGCCAAGCGCGTGCCCTATTTCAAGCCGGGCAAGGAAATGCGCGAGCGCTTAAACCTCAAGGAAGTCACCGCGGAATAGCGCCGGCGGTCAACCAGCGGACGTGGCGGAACGGTAGACGCTGGGGACTTAAAATCCTCTTCCCGAAAGGGAGTGCGGGTTCAAATCCCGCCGTCCGCACCAACCTGCATCGGCGCATCCGGCGAACACATCTGCGTGCTCGCGGTCGCGGCCCCACCAATTCTCCATTTGGTTAAAGGAATTTATTAAGCGTTCCGGCTGTACTCAGCCGCGGTGGGGACCGTTGTGCAATCGGAGGCGGAAGCGAGACGTCCTGGCGTCCATAGCGCGCGCCGCGACGCGGTGGTCCTTGCCGTCCTGATCAGCGCGGTTCTGCTGCTGATCTGGAACGGCAGCGCCTTCTTCAATCACCTGGTGATCGAACGCGCCAGCTTCGCGACCGATGTCCGGATCGCAAGCACGGCATTGACCCTCAATGTCGCGCTGATCCTGTTCGGCTGGCGCCGATACATCGACCTTCAGCATGAAGCGGAAGTCCGCGCCGAGCAGGAACGGCGCGCCGCTTTGCTTGCAACGACCGATCCGACAACCGGCCTCTACAATCGCAAGGGCTTTGCCGACCGGGCCGGACAATTGTGCGTCGAGGCTGCGGACCGGAACCAGAACCTGCTCGTCATCTCCTTCCAGATCCAGCGGTTCAAGACCGTCAACGACCAGCACGGCTACGACGCCGGCGACTGGCTTCTGAAATCGATCGCCACCGCGCTCGCGGCCGAGCTCTGCGAGCATTGCGTCATCGGACGCCTCAGCGGGGACGAATTTGCCGTCGCGCTCGCCCTTCCGGCCGGCGAAGTGAGCCAGGCTGAGGAAATTGCCGACACGGTACTTCGCACGGTCACTCGGCCGGTCCTGCTCAATGAGCGCATCATCCAGGTCGGCGCCTTCGCCGGAATCGCATCGGCGTCGGCGGCGAACGCCAGCATCCCTGACGTCCTCCGGCGCGCGGACATCGCAATGGATCGAGCGCGAAGCGGGCGAGTTGCCCGCCCGGTATGGTTCGACGAGGGAATGGAGCGTGCGCTGATCGCCCACGGCGAGGTCGAGCAGGGCATCCGCTTCGGTCTAGAGCACGGCCAATTCATGCCCTATTTCGAGCCGCAGGTGGACCTTTCCACCGGCGAAGTGATCGGCTTCGAAGTTCTCGCGCGTTGGAAGCACCCCCTCTCGGGCTTGATCGGGCCGGACGTGTTCATCCCCGTCGCCGAGGAAATCGGCCTCATCGGGCGGCTTTCCGAACAGGTGATCTCCGCGGCGCTGCGCGAAGCGGCCGAATGGGATCCCGCGATCAAGATTTCGGTCAACATCTCCCCCTCGCAGCTCGCCGACGGCTGGCTAGCCCAGCGCATTGTGCGCATCCTCGCGGAGGCCGCCTTCCCGGCCGAGCGGCTGGTGATCGAAATCACGGAAAGCTCGCTGTTCGCCGACATGGATCTTGCGCGAACCATCGTCACGAGCCTCAAGAACCAGGGCGTTCGACTGGCGCTCGATGATTTCGGCACCGGATTTTCATCGCTCGCCCACATTCGCTCGCTACCGTTCGACATCATCAAGATCGATCGCGAGTTCGTCGCCAACCTCAGCTCCAAGCGCGAGAGCGCCGCGATCATTCGCGCGGTGACCACGCTTGCCGCCGCATTGTCGGTGCCCGTCTGCGTGGAGGGAATCGAGAGCGAGGACGCGTACAAGGCGGTCGTCCGGCTCGGCTGCGGCATCGGGCAGGGCTGGTATTTCGGAAAGCCGATGGCCGGCGAGCAGGCGCGCGAGCTCCTGGACTCGCGCAATCGTCGAGCGGAGATCCCGCTCTCAGCCGCCGCGCACGGCTAATCCAAGAAAGTGAAATGCTGACCGTTTGTCCCGCGCCGGGACAAATGGAGCCGCGGGCGTCTGCGGCGGGTTTGAACATGGTAAAAGCCGCGTTAAGGATTTTGCCATGCAGATCGCCCGGCCGCTGTTCGCGACGGACCCGAAGCTCTTCGGGAAAGGACGCGTGCGCGACGTCCCGGGCAGTGGGACCGCGCGGCAGGCGACCAGAGGCGATCTTGCGCTTTTTGCCACGACCTTCGTCGCGGGTTTCCTGGTCACCTCGATCCTGATCGCCTGATCGGCGGGATCCTCAGTCGCAGGCGAGATGGAGCTTCCATCCGAGCCAAGCCGACACCAGGCACATTGCGGCGACCAGGAGCAATTGCCCGACCGGCCCAATGCCGAGCATTGACAAACCGAAGGCCAACAGCGCGCCGATCACCATCGCGCCCGAGTTGACGATGTTGTTCGCCGCCACGGTACGTGCGGTTTCGGTCTTCGGCACGGTCGTGGTGAGGAATGCGTAGAGCGGCACGACGAACATGCCCCCGGTCACAGCGACTCCAAGCAGGCACAGGATCATCGGCCACGCCATGGGATTGAACAGGAAATTCCCGAGCGTGGTGAGGCCCGAATCCTGCTTGCTCCAGGTGAGCGCGACGAAATGGAGCAGCAGGACGAACACGCCCATCGCGATCACGGATGGAGGCGCGAAACGCGCCGAGACCTTGCTCCTGAGGAGGCGGTTGATCGCCACCGAGCCGATCGCGATCCCGATCGAGAAAACGGCGATGAACAGGCTGGCGACTTGCTCGTTGGCGCCGAGCACGTTCTTCACAAGGGGCGGGAAGATGATGATCAGCACCGCACCGATCGTCCAAAAGAAGCTGATGGCGAGGATGGCCAGGAACAGCCGGCGGATGTGCATCGTTGCACTAACGAGCTCGATGGAGGCGTGGACGATGTGCCACGTGATCGGCAGCCTTCCGGCCGCCGGCGGCGCCGGCGGGACCTGCCGTCCGGCCGCGTAGCCCAGAAGCGCGAAGCCGAACACGGCGGCGGCGGCATATTGCGGCCGGGCGGCAAGAATGCCCGCGAGGATTGTTCCGAGCAGGATCGCGATATAGGTGCCGGCTTCGACCAACCCGGTGCCGCCGAGCACTTCATCAGGGCCGAGGTGCTGCGGAAGGATCGCGTATTTGATCGGGCCGAAGAAGGTCGAATGGACGCCCATTGCGAGCACTGCGGCGAGCATCAGTGGCATGTTCGAGAGCATGAGCCCCGCGCCGCCGACGATCATGATCCCGATTTCCGCGAACTTGATGATGCGGATGAGCCGCGCCTTGTCGTGGTCGTCGGCGAGTTGGCCGGACAAAGCGGAGAGCAGGAAAAACGGCAGGATGAACAGCGCTTGCGCGATCGCGTTGAACTGCGTTTCCTGATGCGGGTTCTTCAGCAGCTGGTAAGTGACGAACAACACCACGGCCTGCTTGAACAGGCTATCGTTGAACGCGCCGAGGAACTGCGTGGCGAACAAGGGCATGAACCGGCGGGCCCGCAGCAGGTGCGCAACGTTCTGAATCAAAGCCTGACTGCGCCCGGTCGCATGGATGGCGGGAGGCATAGCCAGCTTTGACGATGCCGCCAAACCCTATAACGCGCGATGTAAGGACAATGCTGTCGCTGCCGAACCTGTTGACGCTTTCGAGGATCCTGGCGGTCCCGCTGCTCGTCTTCCTGCTGTGGCGGCCCGCGCCGGTCGATTATGCGATCACCTTCGTCCTCTACTGCATCGTCGCCATCACTGATTATCTCGATGGATATCTGGCGAGGGCATGGGGAAGCATCTCGCGCGTCGGCCAGTTCCTCGATCCGATCGCAGACAAGATCATGGTCGCAGCAGTCATCGTCATGCTGATCTCGAGCCGAAAGGCAAACCCGGTGCCGGAGATCGCGGGTCTCCACCTCATCCCGGCGCTCGTCATCCTGCTGCGCGAGATCATCGTCTCGGGCTTGCGCGAATATCTCGCCGGGCTGCAGGTCTCGGTCCCGGTCAGTGCGCTCGCCAAATGGAAGACCACGCTCCAGTTGGTGGCGCTCGGCGCGCTCATCCTCGGCGGCGCATTGCCGCATCAGCCATGGATCCACCTCGCCGGCCTAGCCTGCCTGTGGGTGGCCGCGGCGCTGACCCTGATCACAGGATACGATTATCTGCGCGTCGGCTTGAGGCACATGGAATGACGATCGCCGCGCACTAATCGATTCTGCTGTTCTGACTGAGCAAGGAATCTCGTTTCAGTCGACCCTTGCGGCGGTCTAGCGCCATCCTCGGCAATCCGGCTCTGGAGGGATCGACGATGGACGCGAAAACTGGTGACCCGCTGCACGGCTCTCCGATGGAAGAGGGCGGTGCGCTTCGCTCTTTGCTCGGCCGGACCAACCGCGACTGGTGGCCGAACCAGATTGCGCTGGACATCCTGCCCCAGCCGTCCGACCCGATGGAGCCGGACTTCGACTATGCGAAGGAGTTCGAATCCCTCGATTATCAGGCGGTCAAGCGCGACCTCACCGCGCTGATGACCGACAGCCAGCCATGGTGGCCGGCGGATTACGGGCATTACGGCCCCTTCTTCATCCGCATGGCCTGGCACGCGGCAGGCACGTACCGGATCGGCGACGGGCGCGGCGGGGCCAATTCGGGCCAGCAGCGCTTCGCTCCACTCAATTCGTGGCCGGACAATGCCAATCTCGACAAGGCGCGACGGCTGCTGTGGCCGATCAAGCAGAAATACGGACGCAAGCTCAGCTGGGCGGACCTGCTGATCCTCGCCGGCAATGTCGCGTTCGAATCGATGGGCGCGCCGGTATTCGGCTTCGGCGGCGGCCGGGCCGACGTGTACGAGCCCGAACACGACGTCTATTGGGGCACCGAGGAGCAATGGGTCGGCGCCGGCGCCAGTCCGCGCATGGGCGAAGCGGCCGAAGAGGTGCTCGAAAACCCGCTCGCGGCGGTCCAGATGGGCCTCATCTACGTCAATCCGGAAGGGCCCGGCGGAAGCGCCGACCCGCTCGCTTCGGCGCGCGAGATCCGCGAGACCTTCCATCGCATGGGCATGACCGACGAGGAGACGGTAGCGCTCACCGCCGGCGGGCACACGTTCGGCAAATGCCACGGCGCAGGCGACGCCTCGAAGGTGGGCGCGGAGCCGGAAGGCGCGGACGTCGCGCAGATGGGGCTCGGGTGGACGTCGGAACACGGTTCGGGAATGGCCGACGACACCATCACCAGCGGGCTCGAAGGCGCCTGGACTCCGACTCCGATCAAGTGGAGCAACAATTATTTCCATATGCTGCTCGACTATGATTACGAGCTCGTGCGGAGCCCGGCGGGCGCCAAGCAGTGGCAGCCCAAGGATGTGAAGCCGGAGGATATGGCGCCCGCGGCGCACACCCCCGGCAAGCGCGTCCCGACGATGATGACGACCGCCGACATGGCGTTCAGGGAAGACCCGGACTTCCGCAAGATATCGGAGCATTTCCGCGACAATCCGGATGCGTTCGCCGACGCAATGGCGCGCGCCTGGTTCAAGCTGTGCCATCGCGACATGGGCCCCAAGTCGCGCTACCTCGGGCCCGAAGTGCCGGAAGAGGATTTGATCTGGCAGGACCCGGTCCCGAAAGCCGACTATGCAGCGATCGACCAAAACGACGTGCGCGAGCTCAAGAAGCGCATCCTCGATTCCGGGCTCAGCATCGCAGAGCTGGTGAAGGCGGCCTGGGCATCGGCGTCGACCTATCGCGGATCGGACCATCGCGGCGGCGCCAATGGCGGCCGAATTCGCCTCGACCCGCAGCGCAACTGGGAGGTGAATGAGCCCGAGGAGCTCGGTCGAGTCCTCAAGGCGTACGAGGACATCAAACGCGACTTCGACGGAGGCGCCGGCGGCAAGAAGGTGTCGATTGCCGACCTTGTCGTGCTCGGCGGGTCCGCGGCGATCGAGAAGGCCGCCCGTGACGCAGGGCAGAACATCGAAGTGCCGTTCACACCGGGCCGGACGGACGCGTCGCAGGAGCAGACCGACGTCGACGGCATGGCCTATCTCGAGCCCAGGGCCGACGGCTTCCGCAACTACCTGCGCACCGACGTGCGTTATCCGGTGCCGACCGAGGAGCTGCTGATCGACCGAGCTTCGCTGCTCCGCCTGACGGTGCCCGAGATGACGGTGCTGGTCGGCGGGATGCGGGTCCTCGGTGCCAATTTCCGCGGCGAGAAGCACGGCGTCCTGACGGACCGGCCCGGGCAGCTGACGAACGATTTCTTCGTCAACCTGCTCGACATGGGAACCGCGTGGAAACCCAGGGACGATCATGTCTTCATCGGCAGCGAGCGTGCCACCGACCGTCAAAAGTGGACCGCGACACGCGTCGACCTTGTCTTCGGGTCGAACTCGCAGCTTCGCGCTGTCTCGGAAGTCTATGGCGCGGCCGACGCGGCGGAGAAGTTCGTCCATGACTTCGTCCGCGCATGGACGAAGGTGATGAACGCGGATCGCTTCGACCTTGCCCGCAATTCGCGCGGCTGGACCGAGAAGACCAGCGGCCCGGGCATCAGCACCGCGCAGCCGGTTTCGGCCGAATAGCCCCGGTTCGGCTCAGGCAGGTTCGAGCGCGGCTCGCGGCTCGGGGGCGGGGGCAACCGGCTCCAGGTCGGAAATGAGGTCGCGCGCGATCCTCCGCAGAGTTGCAGCAAGCAGCTGGAACTCGCTCTCGCGCGGGCTCGATCGCCGCCAGATCAGCGCGATTCGGCGGAATCCGTGCTCCGACCGCAGGCGCCGGGTGTCGATCCTGGTCGTCTCCAGGATCCCGCTTTCGATCGCCATTCCGGGCACGAAGGTGAGGCCGAGCCCATTCTCGACCATCTGCACGAGCGTGTGGAGCGACGTGCCCATCATCGAGGCGTGCGCCCGGATTTCTGGGCGGTTGCACGCCGACAGCGCGTGGTCCTTGAGACAATGGCCGTCCTCCAGCAGCAGGAGCCGGTCCTCGTCTATCGCCGCGGCGTCGATCGAGCGGCCTGCCGGCGCTTCGCCGGGCGGGAAGGCGACGTAGAGCGGATCGTCGAACAGCAGCGCGGAATCCACTTCGCCGCAGTTGAACGGCAAGGCGAGCAGGACGCAGTCGATTTGGCCGCGGTGCAGGGCCTCGCACGCCGCGCTGCTGGTTTCTTCGCGAAGATAGAGCTTCAGATCCGGCCATTCGCTGCGCAGCCGCGGCAGCATGGTCGGCAGGAGGAACGGCGCGATGGTTGGGATCACGCCCATCCTGAGTTCCCCGTGGAGCGGCTGCCCTTCGGCGCCGGCAAGTTCGGCCAGTTCTTCGGCCTCGCGAAGGACCCGCACCGCCTTGTCCGCGATCTTCTCGCCGAGCGCCGTAAAGCGGACGAGCCGGCGCGTGCG
The DNA here is from genome assembly GCA_035606455.1 of Sphingomicrobium sp. Taxonomy (GTDB): domain Bacteria; phylum Pseudomonadota; class Alphaproteobacteria; order Sphingomonadales; family Sphingomonadaceae; genus Sphingomicrobium. Next base: position 15,652 of record DATNFJ010000104.1, on the reverse strand, counting down.
CTCAACAAGGGTCACTCCGAGCAGCGCCTCGAGCTCGCGAAGCCCGGCGGAAAGGGTGGACTGGGTGACAAAGCAGGCGTCGGCCGCTTTGCCGAAATGCTCATGCCGGCGGAGCGACACGAGATACTGAAGCTGCTTGAGCGTTGGCAGATGGGCGGACATTAATCGAGAAATCCAATCAATCTGCGCCCTATCATCAAATCGGCTGATTGTCGCGAGCGATGCTAGGCGGTCAAAAGTCTCACTGACGACACCAGCAAGGTGATGGCCAGAATCGGACGCAGCAGCGCATCGGACGAGCGGGTGGCAAGATAGCTTCCGATAATGATGCCGGGGATCGAGCCGGCAAGCAGCGCCAGCATCAACGTCAGGTCGACCGATCCGAGCAGCCAGTGGCCGATCCCGGCGATCAATGTCAGCGGGACGGCATGGGCGATGTCGCTGCCCGCGATCCGGGCGACGGGAAGCTTCGGATAGAGGATGAGGAGCGCGGTCGTTCCCAGCGCGCCCGCTCCGACCGACGTGATTGAGACCAGAACGCCGAGCAGGGCCCCGAGGAAGACCGTCCAGCGCTTCAGCCGCTCCGGTTCGAGCGCGTGGATATGGTCGCCGGACCAGCGCAGGATCAACGGTCGGAAGAATACCGTGATGCTTGTGGCCAGGAGCGTCAGCCCGAGCAGCAAATTGAGGATGAAGGCGCTGTTCGCCGTCCGCACGTCGAAATAGGCCATCGCCAGAAGCGTCAGGATCGAGGCTGGAATGCTGCCCGTGGCGAGTCCGCCGACGATCCGCCAGTCGACCGTCTGGCGCTTGCCGTGGACCGCTGTTCCGACGCTCTTGGTAATGGACGCATAGAGCAGGTCCGTGCCCACGGCCGTCGACGGATGAAATCCGAACAGAAGGACCAGGAGGGGGGTCATCAGCGAACCGCCGCCTACGCCGGTCAGTCCGATGAGAGCGCCGACGAGAAAGCCGGCGAGCGAATAGAACGGATTGTAGGCGGAAAGGATTGCTGCCCCCTAGCTCAGGTGATCAAAGCGCATGAACCTGCACGTCTTTGCCGGCATTGATCGGCTGCTTTGCCGAAGCGCCGATGGTTGGCAAGCTCTGGGCAAGCTTTGGCGATAGCTCGGCTCGTCTTTGCGCCGGACGCCCCGCTTGTCGGCGGCATTGTCCGCCAAGCGTCCTCATCCTAGATTGTTGCAACCACAATAGAGAGCACAGCCGCTTGCACTCCGGACTTACGTCTTATCTCGATTCGGTAAAATCGCGCGATCCAGCGGCGCGCTCGCGCTGGGACGTGCTCTTTTATCCCGGAGTGTGGGCTCTTGGCCTTCATCGCTTCGCGCACTGGCTCTGGGACGGACGGCTCTATTTCCTCGCCCGGCTGGTCAACCATGTCTCGCGCTTCCTGACGGCGATCGACATCCATCCCGGCGCCAGGATCGGGGAGCGGTTCTTCCTCGATCACGGCTTCAGCGTCATCGGCGAAACCGCGGAAATCGGCGACGACGTCACGATCTACCAGAACGTCACGCTAGGCGGTACGAACCCTTCGACCGGAGTCGCCGGAAAGCGGCACCCGACTATCCGTTCTGGCGTCGTCATCGGCTCCGGCGCGCAGGTCCTCGGCCCTGTCGAGGTCGGGGAGGGCGCGAAGATCGGGGCGAATTCCGTCGTGACCAAGGACGTCGCGCCCGGTTCGACGGTGGTAGGAATTCCGGCCAAGCCTGTCCCGGTCGGGGCAGTCCACTACAGCGCCGGGTTCATGCCCTACGGCACGCCGTGCGGCGAGGATTGCGATCCGGTGCGGGTGCGGATCAACGAGCTCGAGCATGAGCTCGAGGAGCTTCGCGCCGAACTCAGGCTACTGAAGGCAGCGCGGCAGGCGCAGCCGAAGGTCAAAAGCGCTTGAGCGTCGTTGCGCCGTTCCCGCCTCGCTGGGACCGGCGCCCGATCGCCACATTCGAGCGGCGTGAGCTGATGCGGATCCTCGACCTCTACGGGCGAATGGTCGCGGCAGGCCACTGGCGCGATTACGCGCTTCGGATCGACCCCGATGCCGCAGTCTTCGCCGCCTTCCGGCGGCACAGCGAGCGGCCGGAAATCAGAATCGAGAAACGCCCCGCGCTTCGACTGAAGCAGGGGGCGTTTGCGCTGATCGGCGAACATGGCGGCGTGCTCAAGCGGGGGCACGAGCTCGCGCTCGTGCTGGCCCCGCTCGAGCGCCGGCTTATCCGGCTGGTTGGCTGACCGCCACGGGCGACCTGTCGATTAGCGGCAGCCGGTCGCGCAAGCCCGCCGGCAGCGGCGCGACGATGAGTCCGCGAGCCTGGTGCCAGAAGGCCGAGAGCAGAAGCAGCGCCGATCCGATGACGAGCGCGGTCAAAGCGACATTGAGCTCGACCGCGCCGAACTGCCGGAACAGCTCGTTGAGGGCAAAAAGCACATAAGCGAGGGCCGACACGAGCAGCGCGCGGCGATCGACCGCGACCGCGGTGACCCCAAGCACGAGATAGAGCGCAATGACCGCGAGGCCTTCGGCCACGCTGATATGGCCGCTGGTCAAACCCAGCAGCGTGAAGATCGGGTGCACGATCATCGGTGCGGCAAGCAGGTGCAGCCAGAAGGCCACGTCGCTTCGGCGGGTGAGGCGCCCTCGGTCCGAGCCGTCCCACCACATCGCGAACAGGAACACGCCGATGCCGAGCAGGAGCACGAAGCCGAGAATTATGTTCTTCGCCTGGTCGGCGTTCTGGCCGAGAGCCGCGATCAGGAGGCCCACGGCCACCGCGGCGACCGAACCGGCGCCGACGGCGATCGTGATCGGCACATGGAAAGTGCGCCAGTGGAGCCATGCGGCGGCGGCGCTGACGGCGGCAGATAGGGCAACGACGATGCCGCTCATCAGCGCATTGTTGTTGAGGGAATCCGGTCCGATCGCGAGGGCGATTGCAAGGCCGACGGTGCCGAACACGCCGATCACGAACGCGAGCAGCAGCAGGATCGAGGGGAGGGCCATGCGGCGCTTCGCGGTGAAGAACATGGCGAGCGGCCAGGCGGTCCCGGCGACGGCAAGCGGCGCCAGCGGCGAAGGGCCGTCGACGTCGACCACCAGCCCGGTGCGCTGCCCCGCCCACTGGCCGATCCAGCCGACCGCGAACAGCAGGATCGCCGCGGCGATCGAGACGAAAATGTCGTTGAACCCGGTGATGAGCCGGAACTGTTCTTCGTCGGGAATGGCGGTCGACCTTACGCCTTCGATGTGCGCTCGCAACGCCGCGGCGGCATCGGCGGTGATCACGCCCGAGGCAACGGCGTCGTCGATTTCCTGCTGACTGTACATTCCCTCTTCTCCCGAAAAGCAGCGAGAGAATAAATTGACTGTATTATAGTGTCAATACAGCAATGCGCGAAGCTGTTTATCGAGCTCGCCGCCGCCGATCGCGAGAGGCGGCCGGCGGCCGAGTCGCGCCGCCCGTCGCGACGATCTGTCCGGTTCCGGAACAGTCGGGATGAAAATGTCAACAGAAATTTTGAACCTCATCGGCCGTTGCCGCGTTGTGCGGGCAAATAGAAATTTAGAAAGTTTCTGAACGTGATAAACCGGTTGCTGGCCGGCGCCGCTTGTGCGGCGCTGATGGGTATCTCAGTGCCCGTTTTCGCCGCCACCGTTCCGGAACTCCCGGGGGCGGCGATTCAACTCTCCCCGTCGGCTGCTCAGGCGGTCGACAGCTTCTATGCGAGCCGCGGCGGCGCCCCGCTGTGGCTGCGCAGCGGAGCCGACAGCGCTGCCGCGCGCGAGCTCATCGGCATTCTCGACCGCGCCCCGATCGACGGTCTTGCCGGCGGTCCCGCGCTTGCGTCCCAGGCTCAGGCGCTGATTTCGCGTGCCCAGAGCGGCGACCCGGCAGCTCTCGGCGCTGCCGAACGCGTGCTCTCGGCGGCATGGGTCAGCTACATCGAGACTCTGCAGCGGCCGCCCACGGGAATGATCTATGCCGACCGCTGGGTGACCCCGCGTCAGCGCACGCCGATGGAAATCCTTCAGCGCGCGGCCGCGGCGCCCTCGCTCACCTCCTTTGTGCGTTCGGCTTCCGAAGTGAACCCGCTCTATGCCCAGCTGCGCGATGCGGCCTGGACCGAGATGCAGTCGAGCGGCGGGTCGATCGATCCGCGCGTGCTGACCAGCCTCGACCGGGCGCGCGAGCGGCCGTTCCAGGACAAATATGTGATGGTCGATGCCGCCGCTGCACGCCTGTACATGATCCAGGACGGACGCATCGTCGATTCGATGAAGGTCGTCGTCGGCAAGGCCGGTCCGCACACCCAGACGCCGATGATGGCGAGCACCATCTATTACGCGACCTTGAACCCCTATTGGCACGTCGATGGCGAGCTCGTTCGTTCGCTCATAGCCAAGAACGTGCTGCAGCAGGGGCTCGGATATCTGAAGTCGCACGGCTACCAGGTGATGCCGGCCGACACGAGCGACGACACGCTGCTCGACCCGTCGGAGGTTGACTGGCACGCGGTTGCCGACGGCACCTTCCAAGTCCGGGTCCGGCAGCTTCCCGGCCCGGCGAATTCGATGGGCCATATGAAGTTCGGCTTCCCCAACGCCTACGACATCTATCTGCACGATACGCCGTCGAAGGACCTGTTCGCGCAGGACGACCGCGACCTCAGCCACGGCTGCATCCGGCTCCAGGATGCCGAGCGGCTGGCGCGGTGGATGCTGGGTCGTGATCCCGAGACCGCTTCGAACGCCCCCGAACAGAACGTGCCGCTGCCCACGCCGGTGCCGATCTACGTCACCTATCTGACGGCGCAGGCTCACGACGGGCAGCTCAGCTTCGTCGATGACATCTACGGCCGCGACGCAGAGACGATGCGGATGGCGGCGCTCAAGTAGCGCGGCTTGCCACAAGTTGCAGCATTGCGGGGCCGGATCGCCAGAGGCGTCCGGCCCCAGTTCTTTAGACCGATACTTCGTCCATGGTCTTAAGCTTCGGCTGGGGCAGGCCGTCCGACTTAAAGCGCTCCGTCAACTCCTTCTTCCGCTCGGCCATCCGCTCGCCGATGGCCTGCATGTCGAGGCCGCCCTTGCGCGCCTGGGCGAAGATCCCGTCCGGCCCTTCCTCTTCCTTGATGTGGTGCTCGATCTCTTCCTGGAGGACATGCACCTTGGTGTCGAAGAACTCGTCCTGCGGCCCGTCTTCGGCAGCTTCGATCTCCGCGACGAGCAGCTTGGCCGCGTCATGCTCGACGAAGCCTTCCTTGAGCTCGTCTTCGTCGACCGTTCCTTCGCACGCCGGATAGAAGATCTTCTCTTCGAGCTCGAAGTGAACGGTGAGGCCGAGGCAGATCTGGTGCGCCAGCTTCTGTTTGCGGCCGTCGCCCTTCGACTCCTTGAATTGCTTGAACAGCTTCTCGACCTCGCGATGACCGTCCTTGAGAAGCGTGATTGCATCCTTGCTTGCCATTCGCCCGACCTCCGTTTGAGTCCGCAAACCGAAACCAATGGCCGGCGCTGGATGTTCCTGTCGGATGAAGCACGAAACGGTCACGATCCCGCTCCGCGACGGAATCGACTGGAAGGGAATCGGCTATCTGTTCTCGATCTCCGGCGCGCTCGCGCTCGGCGCCGCCGGCTGCTTCGCGCCTCATGCGCCGGTCTGGTATTTCCCGGCGCTCGGGATCGGTGTCCTGACGACGATCATCGGCTTCGCGATCCGCTATGTCGCGCACTTGAAGCAGAAGCGCGAAATCCAGGAAACGAAACGGGAAGCGGAACGCCGCTAGCGGCCGGTGTCGGCGCTGTCGCCGCTGTCGTGCGAGTCATTGTCGGCCGCGGCAATCGAATCCGCCGCGGACCCGTTGACCCCAAGCCAGTCGCGGAACGGCAGGTGATAGACCATGTCCATCACTTCGAACTCCAAACCGCCGGGCTGCCAAGTGTCGCTGTTCCACAGCGCGACCACGCCGCTCTTCTTTTGCGGATCGAACAGGATGAGCGAGCGATAGCCGCGGATTCCGCCGCGGTGACCGATGATTCGATGGCCCGCGTAGATGTAGCTGCGCCAGCCGTATCCGTACCAGGCGGTGCCCAGCCGCTCGAGGAACTTGCGCAGTCGTCCGCGCTCGCCCGGGGTAACGACGTAGGGCGCGTGAATAGTGTTGAGGACCCTGGCGTCGACCACATCGGGCATCTCGCCCATCTGGGCCTCCATCCACAGCGCCATGTCCTTGATGTCGCTGTTGACGCCGGCGGCGCCCGGGACCTTGTAGTAAGTATCGTCGATCGGCCACGGCCGCCGCCCGGCGCTGTGCGGCCTTGCCCAGCTGTTGTTCGATTCCAGCCCGGCCAGTGAAACGCTCGCGTTCGTCATTCCGATCGGGTTGAACAAGGTGCGCTTCACCGCCTGCTCGTAGGGCATGTGGGTGATGCGTGTGACGATCTCGCTCGAGGCGTCATAGGCGACGTTCTGGTAGTCCCAGCAGGTGCCCGGCGCGCAGACCGCGTTGAGAGTGGCGAGCTGGGTCCTGAGATAGCTCGGATCCTGGCCTTCCTCGAGCTTGTTGGCGAATGCGTCGCGGTAGAGCCCCAACCGGTGCGAGAGCAGGTCGCCGACCGTCGCGAGGCGCTCGTTGCCGTTGGGCAGCTTGAGGTCCGGCGCATAGTCCGCGACGGGCGCGTTGAGGTTGAGCTTGCCCTGTTCGGCGAGCTTGGCGACCATCGTCGCGGCGACTCCTTTCGAGCAGGAGGCCCAGCGGAACACCGTTTCCGGAGTCACAGGGTCGCCGGAGCCCTTCAGAGTCTCGCCATAGCCTTTGAGGAAGGTGATGCGCCCGTTCTCGACGATTCCGACGGCGAGGCCAACCATCGCCGGCTTGGTCATGAGCTGCTGAAGCTGGGAATCGAGCAGGCGATAATCGACGTCTTTGCGAGACTCCGGCGAAACCGCGGCGAGCTTCAAATGGGCGGCGACGATCTCGTGCTGCTGGTGCTCTTCCACCGAATGCGAGCGCATCGCCAGCAGCGAGGCGCCCATGAGCGCGACGAGCACTCCAAGCCCGACCTTGTTCCTGGTCTTCAAAAAGCTTCTCTCCCCACCCTCAACTCTGCTGTGCCGGGGAGGGGCCTTGCTCTCAACTTCCGTGCCGAGCCCATGCGATGAACCGACTCAGTCTTGCGACGAACCGGCTTATGACTATGAACGCGCGGGCGCCGCACAGGCGCCGCAGGAGCCCGACTGGATGCACTTCCTCAAGACGTTGTTCTGGGTGCTGGTCGCGGTCATTGTCACCTTCTTCGCATATCGCAACTGGGCGCCGGTGACACTGAACCTGTGGGGCGACATCCAGGTCGACATCAAGATCCCGCTGCTGCTGCTGCTGATCTTCCTCCTTGGCTTCCTCCCGACATGGCTGATCATGCGCGCTCGATTGTGGACGTACCGGCGGCGGGTGGATGCGCTTGAGCGAACCCGCGCTTCGACCGTCGCGGCTGCTCCGGAGCCTGCGGAAGGAGATCCCGCCGAATGAATCCGGTCTTCGTCGCGCTCGACACCCAGGATGTCCACCGCGCGGCCGCAATTGCCAGGGACGTCAGTGGCATCGCCGCGGGCGCGAAGCTCGGTCTCGAATTCTTCTACGCGAACGGCGAGGAGGGGGTGCTTCGGATCGCGGAGCACGGAACCCGGATCTTTCTCGATCTCAAGCTGCACGATATCCCGAACACGGTCGAGAAAGCAGTGAGGGCGCTGGCCCATCTCGAGCCGGCGATCCTGACAGTCCATGCCGCGGGCGGCAAAGCGATGATGAGCGCGGCCAAGGCCGCCGCGCCAAGCGGGACCAAGGTGGTCGGCGTGACCGTGCTCACCAGCCTCGACAAGGGCGATCTGGCGAGCGTCGGCATCCGGAGCTCAGCGGAGACGCAGGTCGAACGTCTTGCGGACCTTGCCCGCGAGTCCGGGCTCGACGGCATCGTCTGCTCCGGCGCGGAGATCGCCGCTGTGCGCAAGGGATGGCCCGACGGCTTCTTCGTCGTGCCGGGGGTTCGGCCGGCAGGCGCCGAGCTCGGCGATCAGAAGCGCGTCGTCACGCCTGCCCAGGCGCTCGCCGACGGTGCATCGGTTCTCGTGATCGGCCGGCCCATCACTGCAGCGGCCAATCCGCGCCGTGCGATGATGGACATTGCGGCCTCGCTGGCGCAGACGCCCGCCGAGGCGAGGTAGAAGACGATGAGCTGGCTCAGCCGCGTTCGCAGCGGCATTCCTTTCCTGCCCAAGCGCCAGACGGCGGAGAATCTCTGGCACAAGTGCAAGAAGTGCGGGACGATGGTCTTCGCCAAGGAATGGGAGGAGAATTACAGCGTCTGCCCGCGCTGCAACTTCCACGACCGGATCGGCCCGACCAAGCGATTCGAACAGCTGTTCGACGCCGCGCAATATGAGATTCTGACCGCGCCGGAGGTCCGCGAGGACCCGCTGCGGTTCAAGGATACCAAGCGCTACGCGGAACGGCTGAAGGCCGCGCGCACCGCCAGCGGCGAGCGCGACGCCCTGGTCAACGCGCGAGGCAAGATCGACGGCCACAAGGCCATCGTCGGGGTTCAGGACTTCGCCTTCATGGGCGGATCGATGGGGACCGCGGTCGGCGCCACGTTCCTCGCCGGAATCCGTGCCGCGATTGCGGAGCGATGTCCCTACGTGATCTTCACCGCGTCGGGCGGCGCGAGGATGCAGGAAGCGATCCTGTCGCTGATGCAGCTTCCGCGGACCACCGTCGCGATCGCGGAGCTCAAGGAAGCGGGGCTCCCCTACATCGTGGTCCTGACCGATCCGACGACCGGCGGAGTCACCGCGTCGTACGCGATGCTCGGAGACGTCCAGCTCGCCGAGCCTGGAGCGCTCATCGGCTTCGCCGGGCAGCGCGTGATCGAGCAGACCATCCGCGAGAAACTGCCCGAAGGCTTCCAGCGCGCCGAATATCTGCTCGAGCACGGGATGATCGACATGGTCGTCTCGCGCGGCGAGCTCAGAGAGGTGCTGGCGAAGCTGATCTCGTATCTCGCGCCGGAGACGAAAGAGGCCGCCTGATGGCGGATTTCGCGCGCTCGGCGCACCCGCTCGTCCAGGCGCAGCTCGACCGTCTCCCGGCACTGGCGCCGCCCGGCGACCGGCTGGGGCTCGAGCGCATCGCGGCGCTGCTCGAGCGCCTCGGCCGTCCACAGGACCGGTTGCCGCCTGTCTTCCACGTCGCCGGCACCAACGGGAAAGGGTCGACGATCGCGTTCCTCCGAGCGGCGCTCGAGGCGAGCGGCCGCCAAGTGCACGTGTTCACCAGTCCGCATCTAGTCCGCTTCAACGAACGGATCAGGATCGCAGGCACCCTGGTCGACGACGCCAGCCTGGCGGCGCTCCTCGCCGAAGTGCTGGATTCGAGCGGCGGAATCGAACCCAGCTTCTTCGAAGTCGCGACCGCGGCGGCTTTCCTCGCATTCGCCCGCACGCCCGCCGACGCGTGCCTGCTCGAGGTCGGGCTCGGCGGCCGTCTCGACGCGACGAACGTGGTCGAGCAACCGCTCGTCACCGGGATTGCGAGCATCGCCCTCGACCACCAGCATTATCTCGGTCCCGACGTCGCTTCGATCGCGCGCGAGAAAGCGGGAATTGCCAAGCCCGACGTACCTCTTGTCAGCGTTGCCCAGGTCGAGGAGGTCGAGCACGTCATCGCGGAGGTTGCCCGGGAGCGCGGTGCGCCCCTGCTGCTGGAAGGGCGCGACTGGACTGCCGATCCGGAGCTTGAGCCGGCGCTTGCCGGCGCCCATCAGCGCCGGAACGCCGGCCTCGCCTGGGCAATGCTTTCGGCGCAGGACAGGATCGCCGTTTCGCTCTCCGCCTTACTCCGAGGAGTCGGCGAGGCACAGTGGCCTGCCCGCTTCCAGCAGCTGCGAAACGGTCCGCTTGCGAACGGCAAGGCAACCTGGATCGACGGCGCGCACAACGCGGCGGCGGCGGCTGCGCTAGCCGCCATTCTCGCCGAGCGCGGTCCGATGCACGTCGTCCTCGGAATCCTCGCCAACAAGGATGCCGATGCGATCGTCTCGGCGCTTCGGCCGCACGCGCTGTCGCTGACCTTCGTGCCCGTTCCGGATCACGCGCATCACGACCCGGCGGAGCTTGCGCGGCGGTTCGGCGGACGAGCCTCTTCTTCGGTCGAGCAGGCGCTCGCTGATTTGCCCGGCCCGCGCCTGGTCGCAGGCTCGCTCTACCTGGCCGGAGCGGTGCTCGCGGCTAATGACGAGGTGCCGGACTAGTCCCTGCGTCGACGCCCTTCTGGCGAACGCTTTCGACCACGAATCCGCCGCGCCACATGAAGGTGAGGAAGACCAGGCCGGGAAGCCCCATGAACGCGCAGAAGATATAGAAATCGGTGAACCCCAGGCGATCCGCGACGATTCCGGACGGGGTAGTCGCGAAGGTGCGCCCAACCGCGGCGACGCTCGACAGCAGCGCATATTGGGTCGCGGTGAAGGCCGTGTTCGACAGGCCCGACAAATAGGTCGCGAAGACGGTGAGACTGATCGCCGTGAAGAAGTTCTCCGTGGCCACTGCGACGGCCAGCATGGGGACCGAATGGCCGGTGCTTGCCACCGCCGCGAACATGAGATTGGCGACGATCATGATGACTCCGGCGCCGAACAACAGTCGGCTCATTCCGAAGCGGGCGATCAGTCCGCCGGCGACGATTGACCCCGCGGCCAGGCACCAGAAGCGGACGAGCTTGTTGATCGCGATATATTCGGTGTCGCTGAAACCCTGGTGGACGAGCATGGGCGCAAGCATGTTCTGCCCGAGCGCGTTGCCGACCGGATAGGTCAGCACGAACAACAGGATCAGCCATGCGCCGGGCCGCTTCAGGAAGTCCGCGAAGGGCGCGACCACATTGTGCCGCAGGAAGTGGGCGACCGTGGCCAATCCCTCCCGGCTTTTCCTCACCGCCGTATGTTGTCCCGGGCCGAGCCACAGCGACGCGATCGCGCCGGGAAGCACGAGCGAAGCCGTCAATGCATATGCCGCCGCCCAGCCGAGGCCCGCCCCCTCGCTCGACGCGAGAAAGATGGTGCCTGCGCCGGCGAGGAGGTCGCCGGTGCGATAGCCAACCTGATTGGTGGCCGTACCCTGCGCCAGCTCATCGTCGGGCAGGGTCTCGATTCGGTAGGCGTCGATGACGATGTCCTGGGTCGCGGAGAGGAAGGCGGTGATCGCGCCCCACAGCGCGAACCGGCCGATGTGGTGGACCGGATCGCTCGCCCCGAGCTCAACGACCGCGACGACAAGCAGCAGCTGGACGGTCCACAGCCACGCCCGCCGTTGGCCGAGAAAGCGCGTGAGGATCGGGATCGAGATGCCGTCGATCAGCGGCGCCCACAGGAATTTGAGGGTGTAGGGCGTGCCGAGCGCGAAGGCGAAGCCGATCGTCTTCTTGTCGACGCCGACTTTCGCCAGCCAGTAGGACATGGTCCAGATCAGCAGCGTCAGCGGGAAGCCGCTGGAAATGCCGAGCAGGAACGCACCCAGCGGCCGCGGCCTCAGGTAGGAAATGGCGACGCCTCTGAAGGAACCGGCGTCGCGCGCGGCTGGCGGCTGCGCAGAAGCTGCCACTACCGGGCCGGCTGTCCGCTTTCGGCAACCGCCTGCGCCACCCTTGCCGGCGCGTCGGGCGTTGCAACGCCCTTCGCGCTGCGCTCCTGCACGGTCACTCGCCACCATTCGAGCAGCACGAATATCGTCGAGACGATCGCCGTCGCCGCCGTCCAGCGGAACACCGGGGCATAGCCGTAGACGTCGAACGCTTCGCCAACGGGCGCTCGTCCGAGCGTTCCCACCAGCGAGAGCAGTGAGCCGAGGAGCGCGTACTGGATCGCGCCATATTTCTTGCTGACGATGCTGGAGACGTAAGCAACGAAGGCAGTCAGCGCGAGGCCGGTCGTGATGTTCTCGTAGCAGATCGCGATCAGCAGCCGCATCAGCCGCTCGTTGCTGCCGAATGCCTGCGCGAGAGCGTCGAGGCGCAACAAATGCGCGAAGGCGTCGATCATCGGCGCGCCATCGGCAAGGTCCGCGTAGAGGAAATTGCCGAGCGGCGGCAATATGGCGCCGAGCAGGATGGTCGGGAAGCGGCCGATCTTCGCGAACAGGTACCCGCCCAGGCTGATCCCCAGCATGGTCATGATGATGCCGAAGATCTTTGAGGCGAAGGCGACCTCGTCCTTCGTGTAGTGCATGTAATCGAGGTAGAAGGGGTAAGCGAAGCTCGCCCAGATATTGTAGCAGATGGCGTAGGTCAGGATGAAGCCGATCGCGGCGAGCACGCCCCAGCCCATCCGCGACGACAATTCGGCAAGAGGATCGACCAGCGCCGAATACAGATGGTTCATCACGGTCCGGCCGGCGCTGTGCCTTGGATCGGGCGCCGAGAGGACCCTCTCGGGGCTTCTCGCAAGCCGGTTCGCGAGGGCTGCAATGCCGAGGGGCACGAAGACGGTGGCGATAATGATCAACACGCCCCAGGTTTTCGTGAAATCGGCGACGGACGGGGGCGTCGCTCCCGGCGTGGCGGGTTCCAGCATCGACGCGGCGAAGGTGACCAGTCGGACGATGGCCCAGAGCCAGCTGAGCCCGACAATCCCGAGGAGCACCGCGCGCACTGACGGCTTGAGAGCGCCGGGTTCGGCAAGCGCGCCATAGAGATTCTGACGTTCCGGCCGCGGGCTGTCGGGAGCGGTGAGGGTGATCAGCAGCAGCGCGACGAAGATCGCGGCCATGATCAGATAGACGTGCGGCCAGCTCATCCGCGCCGCGAGCACGAGCGCGATCGCACCGCCGACGATCGACGCGGTCCGGTAGCCGAATTGGTATACGGCCGATAACATTTCGATCGGCGCCGCATCGTCTGCCTGGTCGATCCGCCAGGCGTCAATCGCGATGTCATGGCTCGCGGCAGCAATCGCTGCGACGAAGGCGATCAGGACGAAATTCCCGATCGCTGAAGCGGGATTTGTGAGCGCCAGCAGCGCCAGGCACACGCCAACGACCAATTGACCAAGAGCGATCCAGCTCTTGCGCCGTCCAAGCCTTCCGAGACCTGGAAGGTGAAGGCGGTCGACGACGGGCGACCACAGGAATTTGAACGAATAGGCTAGGCCGATCCAGGAGAAGATGCCGATCGTCGCGAGCTTCACGCCGACCTCGCCGAGCCACGCCGTCAGCGTGCCGATCAGAAGCGCGAAGGGGAGCCCCGACGAGAAACCGAACGCCAGCATGGTCGCCGACTTGCGCGTCGCCAGGGCTGCCCTGAGAAGCTTCCAACCCTTCGGCCGCTCGCCTGCCATTCTTCCCCTCCGCTGGCGTGAAATGAAACCTTAGACAGGTTTCACCTTCTGCCTAGCCCCGGCGTGAACGGCTCCGGGCGCTTAGTCCGGCTGGTCGACGGCGATGAACAGTTCGACGCCTTTGGGCGGTTTGACCTTTTCACCCTGCAAGTGGCGATCGACGGCTTCGATCGCCTTGCACAGCTGGCGCTCGCTATAGGGCTTCATCAAGCAGCCGACCGCGACCTCGGAAGCGCCGGGGTACGAATGACCGGTGGCAAACAGCGTCGGCACGCCCTTCGCTTTCGCGGCCCGGGCGAGCTGGATTCCGGTCTGGTCCTTGCGCAGCCGCACGTCGCTGAGGATCAGGTCGACCGGCTCCCGCCCAAGCACATCCATCGCGTCGTCGAGGCTATCGACCGTCGCGACCACCTCGTAACCGGCGTCGCCGAGCATATTTTCATTGTCGAACGCGGTCAGCGGCTCGTCCTCGACGATGAGGATGCGCTTGACGACCTGCTTACGCTTCCCGAACAGCACTGCGGAACCCCGATCAATGACACCGCGAGCGAAACGAACGAGCAGGCGCCGAGTGCCGCCCCGGCGAAGCGAAGGCCGCATTGTGCCTGCCGCGCCACAGCGAGGTTCGGGCGAACCGCAGCGTATCGCGAAGCTGCTTGCGCGCGCCGGCGTGGCTTCGCGGCGGGAGATCGAGCGGATGATCGCCGACGGCCGAATCGCGCTCAACGGTGAAAAGCTCACGACGCCTGCGACTCTGCTCGGCGATCTCGCCGGAGTCACCGTCGACGGGAAACCGATCCAGCCCGCGTCGGCGACACGGCTTTTCCGCTTCTACAAGCCGCAGGGGACCATCACCGCGGAGCGCGATCCGAAAGGACGCTCGACGATCTACGATCGGCTGCCATCCGGGTTGCCGCGGCTGATGCCGGTCGGCCGTCTCGATTTCACGACCGAGGGGCTGTTGCTCCTCACCAACGACGGCGGGCTGAAGCGGCAGTTGGAGCTGCCGAAAACCGGAGTCGTCCGAACCTATCGCGCACGGGCCTATGGCCGCGTCAGCCAGGCGGAGCTCGAGCGGCTCGCCGAAGGGATCACGATCGAGGGCGTGCATTACGGGCCAATCAACGCGAACCTCGAGCGCCGGACGGGAAGCAATTGCTGGATCGAGCTGAGCCTCACCGAGGGCAAAAACCGCGAAGTCCGGCGAGTCCTCGCCCATCTCGGGCTGCAGGTATCGCGCCTGATCCGGACGGCGTACGGCCCGTTCACGCTGCAGGGGCTGGAACCCTGCGACGCCGACGAAATCGAAGCGGCGGAATTGGGACAGTTCCGGACATCGGTGAAGTGAGGATCGTCGCGGGGGAATGGCGCGGCCGCTCGATCGATGCACCGCCCGGGGCGGTCACCCGTCCCACCGCCGACCGGGTCCGCGAGACTTTGTTCTCGATGCTTGCGAGCCGGCTCGGCACGTTCGAGGGCCTGCGAGTCGCCGATCTCTTCGCCGGTAGCGGTGCGCTCGGTCTGGAAGCGCTGTCGCGCGGCGCGGCGAGCGCCACCTTCATCGAAAGCGACGCGCAGGCGCTGGCGTCAATCCGCCGCAACGCCGAGAAACTCGGCGCCAGTACCCGAGTTCAAATTGTCGCGGGCTCGGCACTCGCGCTTCCACGCCGCGATCCGTTCGACGTCGTTTTCGCGGACCCGCCCTACGCGGCGGGCTTGGGCACGGCGGTTGTCCGATCGATTGTCGGAGCCGGCTGGCTCGCGCCCGGCGGCTGGCTGTGCGTCGAGACAAGCCGTGGCGATGCGATCGAGGAAGAGGAGCTGGCCGTCGATACGGTGTGCGACATCGGCCGCGCGCGGATCACGCTTTTGCGCTGTCCTTAGCGGCCTTCCGGATTTCCTCGATTTCGTTGGCGAGCCGGCGGCCAACGGCCGCGGCTGCGGCCTTGCCCGCCTCCTTCACCGCCTTGCCGGCCCGCTTGCCGCGAGTCGCGTCGCTGCTGCTGGTGAAGCCGTGCTCGGCAAGCGCCGCGAGCGCAGCGGTCGCGGCGACGGCGACAATCTCGGCGACCAGCGGGCTCTGGAGCAGCTTGATGAAGGCTTCGCCCATGCCTTCCTGGGCGCGCGAGCTGCCGCCGCTGCGGCCGCCGCCGGACGGCCTGCGCGCGACTGCGGTGCGGGCCGTGGCGGATTTCTTCCTCGTTTTTGCCGTCGCCTTCCTGGCCATCTTCTTCTCCGTCTGTGCGTGGG